>CABUSV010000007.1 GCA_902494345.1 uncultured Collinsella sp. | reverse complement strand
TCGGGCGGCAGGTTGAGGAGCTCGTCGCCGGGACGGTGCAGGCAGACCTTCCTGAGCTTGCCGATCTCGGAAGGCACGTGCAGACCTTTCGTCATGGCCTCCTACCTTTCTTTCGGGCCTTTCGGCCGAATCTCTCAGCGCCCTTCCGTAACGGGCACTGCTTGCTGACAGCTCTAGTTATATCCAAATTCCACCCGCAATTCCACCTCGCCCCCGAACGGTCAACAAAGTGCGATGAACGGTATATCGCATGTGATTCCCCCATGATGTACTTCGGCGTTCTAAAGTAACTTTTCTAAGGTAAACGCTCTTTTTTCTTAAAAACCATTTGCGATTGCGTCTCTAAACTTTTGATTCAGAATTGCATAGCTAAATCGGTTTTATGTATATAAATGATGTTTGTTTACGTTTCCGCCTGCATTCAATGATATTCAGCTATCCATCATTCTTATTCACACTTACGTACCAGTTGAGTGAGGATATAGACCGCTTGCAGACGAGCAGGGCGTCAGTCCTATGACTCGTCAGCGTAAGAAGTAGGTAAAGATACCGTTCACGCGATACGTTCGTGCCAGCGGTCGACTAAATTGAGACAATAGTGAATAAGAGTTAGGCTACCGTCCCCTACGGGGACTGAACGGACAGATGCATATGCCGAGCAAAATCGAAAAGAAGCAAGCCGCTGCAAAGCTGCGCAAGCCGCCGCGCGACTTCTCGTACACGCAAAACCGAGAGCTTAGCTGGCTGCGCTTTAACAACCGCGTGCTTGACGAAGCCTTCGATGAGACCGTTCCGCTGTTCGAGCGTCTAAAGTTCGTGTCGATTTTCGAGTCTAACCTCGACGAGTTTCTCATGGTGCGCGTGGGCGGCCTGTCCGATCTGGCAGAGCTCAAAAAACAGCCTGTCGACAACAAGAGCAATATGACCGCCTCCGAACAGGTCGATGCTGTCATGGCCGAAATGCCCGGGCTCCTTACTCGTTGGGAATCCATCTTTAAGAGCATCGAAGGCAAGCTCGACACCTTGGGCGTTCACCGCGCCCGCATCGATTCGCTTACGCCCGAGGAGCGCACCTTCGTAACCCGCTACTTCCAGGCCTACGTGTCGCCGGTCATCTCGCCGCTGGTCATCGATCCGCGCCACCCCTTCCCCAACCTGCGCAACGGCGCGCTCTATCTGGCCTGTGGTCTGGACGGCGCCACCGACGAGGAGAGCCTGCTGGGCCTTATCGAGATTCCCGCCTCGATGAACCGCGTGGTCGAGATTCCCTCGCCCACCGGCACCTACTCCTACATCTTGCTCGAGGACGTCATTCTCGCCTGCCTGGACAGCTGCTTTGGCTCCTATAAGCCGCTGGATCGTGCGCTGATCCGCGTCACCCGCAACGCCGACATCGATCCGGACGGCGAGGGCGTCGAAGAGGAAGAGGACTACCGCCAGCACATGAAGCGTATCCTTAAGAAGCGCCTGCGCCTGCAGCCGGTAGTGCTCGCCGTCTCGGGGTCGCTCGAGAAGGCGACGCTCAAGACTATCCGCAAGGCGCTCGAGCTCTCGCGTCGCTCGGTCTTTACCTGCGATATCCCGCTCGACCTGGGCTACGTCTTTGGCATTGAGGGCAAGATTCCCGAGCACCTGCGCAACGAGCTGCTCTTTACGCCGTTTAAGCCGCAGCCCAACCCCAACATCGACATGACCCGCTCCATCCGCGAACAGGTGCTGCAGGGCGACAAGCTGCTCTTTTATCCCTACGAGGCCATGAACCCCTTCCTGGATCTGGTGCACGAGGCCGCCTACGACCCCGAGTGCATCTCGCTGCGCATCACGCTCTACCGCGTGGCCAAGCAGAGCCGCCTGTGCGAATCGCTGATCGATGCTGCCGAGAACGGCAAAGAGGTCACGGTGCTCATGGAACTTCGTGCCCGCTTTGACGAGCAGAACAACATCGAGTGGGCCGAGCGTCTGGAAGAGGCGGGCTGCACCGTCATCTATGGTTCCGAGGGCTTTAAATGCCACTCAAAGATCTGCCAGCTCACCTATCGCGAGGGCATGGCGCTCACCCGTCTCACGCTTTTGGGCACCGGCAACTTTAACGAGAAGACGGCCAAACTCTACAGCGACTTTATGCTCATGACCGCCCATCCCGGCATCGGTGAAGACGCCAACCTGTTCTTCCGCAATCTGTCGCTGGGCAACCTGCGCGGCGACTACCGCTTCCTGGGTGTGGCGCCCGTCGGACTGAAACCGCTCATCATGCGCGGCCTGGATCGCGAGATCCAGCGCGCCCTTGCCGGCGAGCCCGCCCGCGTGTTCTTTAAGCTCAACTCGCTGACCGACCGCGAGGTCATCGACAAAATCGCCGAGGCATCGTGCGCAGGAGTCCGCGTGGACATGATCATCCGCGGTATCTCATGCCTCAAGCCCGGTGTTCCGGGCAAGACCGAGAACGTGCATGTCCGTTCTATCGTCGGACGCTTTTTGGAGCATGCGCGCGTTTACGCCTTTGGCGTGGACTCGGACATGATCTATCTGAGCTCGGCCGACATGATGACGCGCAACACCGAGCACCGCGTGGAGATCGCCTTCCCCGTGCTCGACCCCACCTGCCGCGCCCTAGTACACGAGTACATGGGCATGCAGCTGCGCGACAACGTGAAGGCCCGCAGCCTCACGAGCGACGGCACCTGGGTCCCCGTAGAGCGTGCAGAGGGTGAGAAACCCTTCAACTCGCAGGAAGCTCTACTGGAGCGTGCCTATCGCAACGCCGAGGCCGCGCCCGAGGCCGTCATTGAGGCGGAACCTGCCCCCGAGGCCGAGCCGCAGCCAGTAGCACCCAAGGTCCAAGAGGTCCAGGCGACCGTCATTGAGCCCGAGCCTGCACCTGCACCTCGACCCGAGACGCAGGTCACCAAGCCCGCACCCGAGACGAGCGCCCGTCGCGATAAGCCCGCTGGCAAGACCAAGGCCATCGAGCGCCATCGCCCCGGTCGCGTGCGCATGGGCCTGGGCCTGATCGGCCTGGGTCTTAAGACGCTCATTACCGGCAAGACGAAATAGTCGTTTGTAGAAGCAGTTTGTAGAAGCGCCCCGCATTTGAGGAAAGCCTCAGATGCGGGGCGCTTTTCCCTGCTACCATGGTGCGAACAACAACGCGAATGACAGGCAGGAATATGAAGCTCACTATAGAATCGATGACCTACGGCGCCGACGGGCTGGCGCACGCCGACAACGGCAAGGCCGTCTTTGTGCAGGGTGCCGTGGCAGGCGACACCGTCGAGGCCGAGGTCGTACAGGACGGCAAGTCGTTCATGCGCGCCCGCACCACCGAGATTCTGGAGCCAAGCCCCAATCGCATTCAGCCTCCCTGCCCCTTCGTGGGCATCTGCGGCGGCTGCTCGTGGGGCAATCTCTCACGCACGGCACAGCTCGCCGCCAAGGAGCAAAACCTGCGCTCCACGCTCGAGCGCATCGGCAAGTTCGCTCCTGAGCAGGTCGATGAGTTGGTACAGCCCATCTGCCACACCAAGGACGACTGGGGCTACCGCAATAAAATCGAGCTCGAACCGACCGTCGTCAACGGTCGCGTGCGCCTTGGCATGCACGGTGTCGACCCCAGCAAAATCGTGACCGTCGATACGTGCCCGCTGTTCGATAAGCGCTTCCCGAAGGCGCTCAAATCGGTCGTCGGCGCACTCAACTATCTAAGCGGCAGCCATGACTTGGGGCTCGAACGCGTGGGCATTCGTGCATCGCGCCGCACCAAGGCACTCGAGGTCGCACTCTGGACGCCCACAGGCTCTTTTCCGCGCTCGCAGGTCTCCCGCGTGCTGGCGGACGCCGCTCACCCCACGAGCATCGTGCGCGTGATGAGCAAGGGCGAAAAGAAGGCCCGCCGTGTCTCCAAGGTCGAAATGCTCGCCGGAGAGGGCTCATGGACCGAGAATATCGCCGAGGGTCAGATGCGCTTGTCTGCCCCGTCTTTTTTCCAGGTCAACACCAAGGGTGCCGAGATTTTGATCGATCTTGTCATGGAAGCGCTCGACCCGCAGGAAGACGAGCTTGCCGTGGACCTGTACTGCGGTGCCGGCACCTTTACCCTGCCGCTCGCCCGCCGCTGCGACTTTGTCGCCGCCGTCGAGGCCTACGGCCCCGCTGTGCGCGATCTACGCCGTAACCTAGAGATCAACAAGCTTGACAACGTCGACGTCATTGGCGGAGACGCGGTGCGCGAGTTCCCCGACCAGGATGCCGACGTCTTGGTGGTCGACCCGCCGCGCGCAGGCCTCGCCCCCGAGGCGATCAACCTTATCGCCAGCACGAGTGCTCGCGATGTCGCCTACGTGAGCTGCGACCCGGCCACCCTGGCGCGCGATCTCAAACGCTTTGTCGAAGAAGGCACCTTCTCCCCCGTAAAGATCACGCCAGTCGACCTGTTCCCACAAACCTTCCACTGCGAGACCGTCGTCCACCTTAAGCGCAACTAGCCACTTAATCATTGCTCAGAAAAATCATTGGGAAATCGAGCGTGGCAAGCGGAGGTCTTCGGGGTATAAGACGGCTAATTGTATGCCGCCTATGAAAGGAACCCTCATGCCCAGCGTTGCCGTTCTCGCCGCCGATGGCTTTGAAACTATTGAATGCTTGACCATGGTCGATGTCATGCGTCGCGGCGGCGTGCGTGCCACGCTCATCTCGATTATGCCCACGCGTGAGGTCGTAAGCTCGCTGCAGATCCCCGTGACCTGCGATGCGCTCTTTGATGAGATCGACTTTGACGAGTACGACTGCGTCGTGCTACCCGGCGGCCTACCCGGTGCCACCAACCTGCGCGCCGATCAGCGCGTCTGCGACGTGGTCTGCGAGTTCGCCGCGACCAAGCACGTCGCCGCCATCTGCGCTGCCCCGTTTATCCTGGGCGAGCTCGACCTGCTCGAGGGGCGCCACGCCACGTGCTTCCCTGGCTTTGAGAAAAGCTTCCCCGAAGGCGCCTATACCGGCGAGAAGGTTACGCAAGACGGCAACATCATCACCGCCAGCGGCATGGCCCAGTCGCTCCCCTTTGCGCTTGAGCTGCTGCGCACGCTCGCCGGCGACAAGGCCGTCGAGAAGGTCGCCGAGGGCATTCAGCTATGATTTTGGCTTCGCAATCACCGCGCCGCATCGAGTTGATGCACGAGGCGGGCTATGACATTCGCATCATTCCTGCCGATATCGACGAAACGCCGTTTGATGGCGAGGCCCCGCTTACGCTCGTTGAACGCTTAGCACGCGCAAAAGCCGCCGCCGTTGCCGCCGAGCATGCCGAGCCCAATGAGCTGACGGTCGCGGCCGACACCATCGTCACCTTTGACGGCAAGATTCTGGGCAAGCCGGCAACCGAGGACGAGGCGCGCACCATGCTCCGTGAGCTTTCGGGCCGCACGCACCAGGTCGCAACCGGCGTCTGCATCGTTAAGGCAGGCGATACGGCAGCCCCGCATGCCGCCGAAAGCCTGTCCTTTGTCAATGTGACCGATGTGACGTTCTACGAGCTCACCGACGAGCAGATTGAGCACTACGTCGCCTCGGGTGAGCCCATGGACAAGGCCGGCGCCTACGGCATTCAGGGCACAGGAGGACGCATGCTCGTGCACGATATTTCGGGCGACTTCTATAACGTGGTGGGCCTACCCATCGCACGCGTCGCGCGCGCGATTCAAAAACTCTCGTAATTGCATCTGGCGCTGGGTATCCCCCGGCGCCTACAATTTTGGCGTACCGCACGGATCCCGACCGGGCACAAGGCGCGGCGGAAAACCGATAGGAGAAAACATGGACACACTGCTTGAGGCCATTGACGTCTGCGATGTCGATGGCTTTTGCTATGGCAACTACACGGACGAGGAGGCCGGCACCGGTTGCACCGTAATCGTGGCACCCGAGGGCGCCACCGGCGGCGTTGACGTTCGCGGCGGTGCCCCGGCATCGCGCGAAACCGACCTGCTGCGACCCGAGAACACCGTCGACAAGGTCCACGCCGTCTGCCTTTCGGGCGGATCGGCCTTTGGCCTCGAGGCTGCAAGCGGCGTCGCTCGCGAGCTTGAGGGCCGCGGCATCGGCCTTCCCGTCGGCCCCACGCAGGTGCCCATCGTGTGCTCCAGCTGCATCTTCGACCTCGCCTTTGGCGATCCCGCCGTTCGCCCCGACATTGAGGCCGGCATCGCCGCCGTGCGCGAAGCACTCGACAACACCCCCGCCACGCTCGAGCAGGGCAACGTGGGCGCCGGCACGGGCGCTACCGTGGGTAAGCTCATGGGCCCCGCCACCTGCATGAAGGCCGGCCTTGGCGCTGCCGCCGTGGCGCTCGGCCCCATCAAGGTGGGCGCCGTGGTCTCGGTCAACGCCTGCGGCAACGTGGTCGACCCCTTCACCGGCGAGTGGGTCGCCGGTATGCGCGCCGCGGCCGATAGCGACCAGATCGTCGACATGGAACTCGCAGCCTTTGCCGCCGCCGGATCCATGCAGATGCCGCTCGACCGCACCAACACCACCATCAGCTGCATCGTCACAAACGTGGAACTCACTAAGGCACAAGCCACCAAGGTCTCCCAGATGGCCGCAGACGCCTACGCACACGCCATCCGTCCCACGCACACCACCAACGACGGCGACACCATCTACACCCTCGCCAGCGGCAAACTGGGCGCCCAGGCAAGCGCCGCCGTTCCCCTAGACCTGCTGGGCATACTCGCAGTAAGGGCCCTGGAAACTGCCATCGTAAACGGAGCCAAAACCGCCAAAACCTCCCACAGCATCCCCGGCGCCGCGAAGTAGTCCACTCGACCGTCGGTCGGAGACGGGCGGGCGTTACGTTTGCTGCTCTACAGTCCTATGCAAGACGAAGGCCACATTAAGTGGCCTTCTTTGCATGCGGAACTCGCGACAAACGTAATGCCCGCCCGCCTCCGACCGACTACCAACTAATATTTTTTCAGCCCAGGCCCCTGTGTACCGCGCGTCTAAGATCTTCAAATTCAGGCAGCCTGACAATCGATTCTTATTGCAGAGGCCCCTTGGCCTTTAGTTTGATACAAGTTCCGCACGAGCCGGAAAGCACTTAATGTGCTTTCCGTGCGAGCAGGACTGTTCGCAGTAGCAAACTAAAGGCCAAGGGGCCCAGTCAACCTATCAGCAGCGATTGCTCAGCAGCTAGTTGAATTTAAAGATCTTTGAGGCAAGACGGTATAGGCCGAGTGTAGTTTTGTCTCCGGCCCGTCCGCGCAGATTGGTGAAGAACCCGACCACGCCGTAGCGGGCACGACGATACATGCGCTCGTCGTAGGCCTTCAAATCATTCCACAGCGTCTTTAGGCGCTCGTCGGCGCAATCTTCCTCGGAAAGCTTGGTGAGCACCGAGCAGATCGCCATCATCATGGTGAAGTAGCCCATCATGTACGAACGCAGGCGCGACGACTCGACATCGCTGTACAGGTGGTACGACTCCATCATGATACGCGTAACACGGAACTGCTGGTCCAGACGCTTGACCATCGTTGCCTCGTTGACGCTCTGGCCTTCGCGACCGATAAAGTAGCGGTAGAGGTCGATGTCGGCGTAGTACATGGTCTTGCAACGCGGCAGCGGCACGTAGGCGTAGATGTTGTCCACATAGAACGTGTGCGGCGGCATGGGAAGGTTGGACTCGCGCAGCACATCCGTGCGATAGCACAGGCTGTGCATGAGTAGGTTCTGGTCCAGGCGGAAATGACCGATCTGATCCCAGGAAAAGATCTTTTTGCGTGGCAGGGCAAATTTGTAGCCAATAGCGGTATGCGTGCCCTCGTAAACCTTCTCGTACACGTAATTCGAGATAAACAGGTCAACGCGCTGGTCGCGCTCTTCAAAGCCACGCAGAATCGACAGCATGGTCGAAAGAGCCGCGCCGTCAAGCCAGTCGTCCGAGTCGACAACCTTGTAGTAGGTGCCCTGCGCCTCGCGCAGACCCGAAAGGACGGCAATACCGTGACCGCCATTCTCCTGGTGCACCGCGCGGATGATTCCAGGATAACGGGCCTCCCACTCGTCGGCCTTGGCGGCCGTCTCGTCCTTGGAGCCGTCATCCACCACGATAATCTCGATATCGGTGGCGTAATTGCTCCCCTCCAAGATGGAGGTGATGCAATGGTCCATATCCTTGGCGGCGTTATACGAGGGAATACCGAATGTTATGACTTTATGCATGGCAGGCGATAATCTCATCCGAAAGATCGAGGGCGGAATTGGTCACGGCGTCCATATCGTAGTAACGATACTCGGCCAGACGACCCACCGGGTGGAAGTTCGTCAGGTTCTGGACGCGCTCAAGATAGCGCTCATAGAGCTCACGGTTCTCGGGCTCAAGAATGGCGTAGTACGGCGTCTCGCCCGAGCCGGGCGTATAGGCCTTGGAGTACTCCTTCATGATGGTGGTCTTGCCGGGCAGGACCTGACCGGTCATGTTCTTGAACTCGGTGATGCGCGTGTAGTCCTCGCTCGTGGTGTAGTTGACGGTGCCCACAGGCTGGAACTGGTCCATATCGAGCGTCTCGAACTTCATGTCGAGCGTACGGTACGGCAGGGCGCCCAGGTCGAGATTGAACAGCTCGTCGAGCGGACCGGTGTAGACGATCTCGCCGCCATAGACCTTGCCGTCGATCTTGACGGTGGTCTCGTCGATCTCGAAGAGGTCGCGGGCGTCCACGTCGCAGAACACATCAATCAGATCGTGGTCGAGCATGTGCTCGAACAGTGCGGTATAGCCGTCCTGCGGCATGCCCTGGAAGGGAGCCTGCGGGAAGTAGCGGTCATCATCGCCCACAAAGACGGGAACGCGGCCGGTGATCGAGGGGTCGATCTGATCGGGCGTCTGGCCCCACTGCTTCATGGTGTAATGCAAAAAGACGTTCTCGTAGACGTAATCGGCGACCTCGGCAAGATCCGGGTCGTTCTTCTTGCGCAGCTCCATGATGGGCACCTTGACGTCCTTGCCAAAGGTCTCCACGAGCTTCTGATACAGCTCCTCGCCGCGCTCGTCACCAAAGGCGAGCTTGAGACTCGCATGGTTGAAGGGCACGGGCATAAGGGCACCGTTGATGTTGGCGAGCACCTTGTGCTGATAATCCGTCCACTTGGTAAAGCGCGACAGGAAATTGTGCACGCGCTCGTTAAAAGTGTGATAGATATGCGGACCGTACTCGTGGATCAGGATTCCGGCCTCGTCAGTGCAGTCATAGGCATTGCCCGCAATGTGGCTACGGCGCTCCAAAACGGCGACACGATAGCCGATGGTCTCGGCAAGACGGCGGGCGCAAACGGCACCGGCATATCCAGCACCGACGACAATCATGTCGTACGCGCCGGCGTTAAAGCCTTCAGGCAGGCCTGAGGTAATCTGCATCGATACTCCTTGTCAAAAGCCACGGGCTCGTTAGCTGGGCTTTTCTCGAACATTCTTCGAGACATATTTATCAGAGCGATTATAGCGCTAATGCGTCCTATAATGAGCTTGCCACACAAGGAAAGCTCAAGCACCGCGGCGTACATAATTGAAAGGTAAACCCGCTAGCAGCGGGTTTATTCGTGAACAGCCGGGCGCCTGGAGCTTAGCGAAACGCTTGTAAGGAGTAACATGAGCGATTTCCTTAACCGTATGAAGTCTGCCGCCAAGGCCGACCTTAAGACGATCGTCCTGCCCGAGGGCGAGGATCCGCGCACCATCGTCGCCGCCACCAAGATCATCGAGGAGGGTCTGGCCAAGATCGTCATCCTGGGCAACCCCGACGAGATCAACGTCCCCGGCGCCACCGTCATCGACCCGCGCAATGCCGAGAAGCACGAGGAGTACGCGCAGAAGTTTGCCGAGCTCCGCGCCAAGAAGGGCGTTACCATCGAGCAGGCTCGCGCCCAGGTGATGGATGCCACCTACTTTGGCACCATGATGGTCAAGATGGGCGACGCCGACGGCCTGGTCTCCGGCGCCTGCCACTCCACCGCCGACACCCTGCGCCCCGCGCTTCAGATCCTCAAGACCGCCCCGGGCACCAAGCTGGTCTCGGCCTTCTTCGTGATGTGCACCGACACCCCGCAGTTCGGCACCGACGGCACGCTGATCTTTGCCGACTGCGGCCTCAACATCAACCCGTCCTCCGACGAGCTCTCCGAGATCGCCATCGCCTCCGCTCACTCCTGGTCCACCTTCATGGGCAACGTTGAGCCGCACGTGGCCATGCTCTCCTACTCCACCATGGGCTCCGCTGGCGGCGAGGTCGCCAAGAAGGTCCAGGAGGCTGTGAAGTTCTGCAAGGAGAAGGCTCCCGAGCTCGCCATCGACGGCGACCTGCAGCTCGATGCCGCTATTGTCCCCACCGTCGCCCAGCTCAAGGCTCCCGGCTCCTCCGTTGCCGGCAAGGCCAACGTGCTCGTGTTCCCCGACCTCGAGGCCGGCAACATCGGCTACAAGCTGGTCCAGCGCTTCGCCGGCGCCGACGCCTACGGCCCCATCCTGCAGGGCATCGCCAAGCCGGTCAACGATCTGTCGCGCGGCTGCTCTGCCGACGACATCGTGGGTGTCGTGGCCATCACCGCCGTCCAGGCTCAGATGGCTGAGTAGCGGACATATCCCCTCGGGACCCTACAGGGTAAAGCTCTGAAAACGTCCTCGGACATGCATGAAACCCCCGCTGCGCACTTCGTGCGGCGGGGGTTTCATGCGTCCTGCGGAATATTTTCAGAGCTTTACCCTGTAGGGTCCCTGCCGCCACGTAGCAATCAGGGAATCCGGGGTGGACGGCGGCTTGGCTACGAGCTGGAGCTGAAAATCTGAATGGATGGGTGCCGTTGCTGGGAGCGCAGGCGTTGCTGATGATGATCACTTTGGAGATTGAAAGGCCGGTGGGCTTCGGCGGTTGTTGTGCCGGAAACTACATCCCAGTTTGGAGGCGGATTGTGGGATGTGGCTTCCGCTTGGGGCCTGTTTGGGAAACTTTGGGACGGAATTTTGCTTTATTGTGGGTCGCACTTTCCGCAACGTGCCTCAACCGGAAAGCGTGTCCCAGTATTTGCGCTCGAAATGGGATGGAGTTTCCGTCGTCCGCCTGCTAGCAAAAAGGCCTCCGGAGCTGCTGCTCTGGAGGCCTTTCGTTTACTTGCAAATGCGCACGTTAGTTGTTCTTGGTCAGACGCTCGACGTCGTGGGCGATCATGTATTCCTCGTCGGTGGGGATGACCATGACCGTGACGGCGGAACCGGCGGCGCTGATGACCTGCGGGCCGTTGCCCACGGCCTCGCGGTTCTTGTTGTTGTCGATGCGCACGCCCAGCCACTCAAAGCAGTCGCAGAAGGCCTTGCGGATCGACCAGTCGTTCTCGCCGATACCGGCGGTAAAGGTGATGGTGTCCACGCCCGCCATGGAAGCGATCATTGAGCCGGCCTGCTGCATGGCCTTGTAGGCGAACATATCGAAGGCGAGCAGGCAGCGCTCGTCGCCCTCGGAGGCGCGTGTACGGATGTCGCGGGCGTCGTTGGAGATGCCCGAGATGGCCAGCAGACCAGACTGCTTGTTCATCATGTCATCGACTTCCTGATAGCTGTAGCCGCCCTCGCGCTGGAGGTAGCACACGGTGGCCGGATCAATGGAACCGCAACGAGTGCCCATCATCAGGCCGTCGAGCGGCGTGAGGCCCATCGTGGTGTCGCGGCACACGCCGTCCTCGATAGCAGCGAGCGAAGCACCGTTACCCAAGTGGCACGAAAGCAGACGGTGGCAGCGCGAACCCAGGATCTCCTTGGCCATCATCCACTCATAGCGGTGGCTCGTGCCGTGGGCGCCGTACTTGCGCACGTGGTACTTGTCGCACACGTCCTTGGGCAGCGCGTAGGTATAGGCGACCTCGGGCATGGTCATATGGAACGAGGTATCGAAGACCGCCACGTTGGGCAGCTCCGGATACTTCTCACGGCAGTACTCAATCGCCGCGGCCTCGCCGTAGTTGTGCAGCGGGGCAAGTGGTGCCACCTCAAGAATCTTGGCCATAACCTCGTCGTCGACAACTGCGGAATCATCGAAGTGCCAGCCGCCCTGAACGATACGATGACCAATGCCATCAATCGTAAAGTCGGTCTTCTCGAGCTCCTCGAGCACACGAGCGATAGCAGAGCGATGATCGGGGAAAGGGACCTCCTCGGTCTGCTTGGCGCCACCGTTCTCGGAGTGGCCAAAGATGCCCATGTCCGAACCGATACGTTCGCAGTTGCCCTTGGCGAAAACCTCTCGGGTATCGGTATCCAAAAGCTGATATTTAAGGCTTGAGCTGCCGGCGTTGACAACAAGTACGTTCATGAGACTCCTTTGCAGTGCAATACGGTCGACGCAGACCCCTTAAGGCGGCCGCATTTTAATAAGAAGTTATCACAACTTGATAAATAGCTATCAGTCATATCGCCCAACGAGCGCAAAAGAGGGGCCGAACGGCGCTCGGTCGTCCAGCCCCTCCCCTCTTGCAATTACTTGCCGTTGACGATGCGCTCGACGTCGGAGGCGATCATGAACTCCTCGTCCGTGGGGATGACGAAGATCTTGACCTTGGAATCCTTGGCAGACAGGCACCAAGCGCCGTCGCCACGCAGGGCGTTGCGGGCATGATCCATCTTGACGCCCATAAAGGCCAGGCGGTCGGCAACGCCGGCGCGGACCGCCGGAGCGTGCTCGCCGATGCCGGCAGTAAAGACAAGGGTGTCCATACCGCACATAGAAGTAGCCATCTCGGCAGCCTTGGCGGCAATCTTGTAGACAAACATGTCGAAGGCGAGCTGAGCATCGGGGTCACCAGCGGCGGCGAGCTCCTCGACGTTGCGGCAGTCGTTGGTCTTGCCGCCGGTCACAGCCAAAAGGCCGGACTTCTTGTTCATCATCTCGTCGACCTCGTCGAAGGTGTAGCCACCCTCGCGCTGCAGGTAGCACACGGTAGCCGGGTCGATGGAGCCGCAGCGGGTGCCCATCATGACGCCGTCGAGCGGGGTGAGGCCCATGGTGGTGTCCATGCACTTGCCGTCCTCGATGGCGCACAGGGAAGCGCCGGAGCCGATATGGCACACGACGACCTTGCGAGCCTCGCCGTTGGTCATCTCGGCGACCTTCTTGGAGATGTAACGGTAGCTGGTGCCGTGGGCGCCGTACTTACGGATGTGCAGCTTGTCGCAGACGTCCTTGGGCAGGGCGTAAGTCTTGGCGACCTCGGGCATGTTGAAGTGGAAAGCGGTGTCGTAGACCGTGACGTTGGGCAGGTCGGGATACTGCTCCAGGCAGTACTCGATAACGTTGGCCTCGGGGTTGTTGTGCAGCGGCGCCAGCGGAGCGACCTCGCGGATCTTGGCGAGGACGTCCTCGTCGACGAGGGAGGAATCGCCGAAGTACCAGCCACCCTGAACGATACGGTGACCAATGCCCTCGATCTTGACGCCGTTGGCCTCGAGGTCCTTCAGAACTACCTCGATGGCGACCTTGTGGTCGGGGAACTCGATGTTCTCGGTCACCTTCTTGGAACCGTTGGCAGCGTGGGTGAAGGTGCCGCCGGTAAAGCAGACGCGCTCGCAGGAGCCCTTTGCGGACACCTTGTGGGACTTGGTATCGATGACCTGATACTTAAGCGTCGAAGATCCTGCGTTGACGACCAGAACGTTCATGTGTCTCCCTACTAACAGGCGGTGTGGCGCCGCCAGGTTACATACGCTTCAATAATAAACCCAAACGCCCTCGCGCTTGGGTTTATTGCGTTGATATATAAGTTATCGGTGCCCAAATACTCATGGCCTTTGACTTGTAAGACGAAAGAGCGCGGGGATATACACCAAAGAAGATATCCCGAGCGCTACAAGCAATATGACTCGAATGCCCGCGATGCTGCTCAACGCAGCATTGAACAGATAGAAAAGGATGGCACCCACCGCCACCATCTGGCTTTGGACCGAAATCAGTGAACAGCGCATCGAAGAATCGACAGCATTTTGAAAAATTGAGTATTTAATTGGAGCAAATAACGAGTAAGCGACCGTCTGCAGTACATAGAACACGGGCAGCAAATAGACCGGAGTAAAGGGAATCAAAAACAGAGCAGTCAGGGAAAGGCGCACGATGCCGCAAATACGCGCAAAACGGCCCTTGTCGACATGATCAATGACACTGGGCACAATAAGCCCCATGGAGGCCGAGGCAAGGAGCTGGACCGCAATGATCACACCCGAAGCGACGGCATTCATTCCGCGACCCGCAAGCAACAGTGAGAAAAAGTCATCCAGGGCGACAAAAGCAAATGCCTGAGAACAGTCCATGATGAACGCTGACCGAAGAATGCCATTACCCGCAATAGCAGCACCGATCATCTTCGGGCTAATTCCATGCTCAGGTGTCACCGCGGTGCCCTCTCTTCTCACCTCAGGAATACAGACAACGACAACCAATGTCAGCACCATTGCAATGATATCGACCGAAAGCCCAATGAGATACGCGCCAGCGGACGAAATGAAACCGCCCACACAAGCGGAGAGGGCATAAGACGCATAGAAGATGAATCGCTCAACGACATTAAGTCTTACGAGCTGGTCCTGAGAGACGCTGTCAATGTAAATCGCTTCTATGGATCCGCTCATACATGCAACGGCAAAACCTTTGAGAGCAAACGCGCCGATTAAAAGCAGAGGAGAACGGGCGAAAAGTAGGGCGGCGTAGTATCCAAGCATTCCCACGACGCCAACGAGACCGCTTGTCTTTCGTCCAAACCTGTCAGCAATATAACCAGTAGGAACTTCAAGGATGAACTTACTCACTTGGTATGCAATCATCATGCTAGAAATCGCCACCATCGAGAATCCGACGAATTCAAGGTAAACCGTCAGAAAATACAAAATGGTGCTGAAGTTCGACAGAAAAACGAACGTCATATAAAGCAAAACCGTACGGTTTTTCATGCTCCGCCCTCCAAGAGCCAGCAATCTAAATCGGATTCTTGGAAAAGCATGAGGGCAAAGCCGTCAGCTATGTGTTACAAGGCGTCAATAATCACTTGACGTCTCGAAGCCAATTAATCTCACGAAGCAAGATGACGCAATAGGTGCAGAAAAACCGTCTGGTGTCGATCGGTCCAGGCATTTTGTCGATAGCAAAAGTAGATGGGCAAGGCTACGTCATGCGAGCCTTCAATAGAGCACTCGCTCACTTCCAATCCATCTGATGCGAGAGAAGAGCCAGAAAAACTCAATATCAATCCCCCGGCTTGAAGAAACTCAGCCTGCGCCCTGCTTCCGTATTCGACATCGCGAAAGCGGAAATTAACCAGCTGAGCTTCGGGACATTGATTGATTGCATTGAGACAGGGTGACAAATTAATGGGAACAGCGAGCCTGCCGCCCAGTAACTCACGAATGGTCATAGCGTCAACAGATTGATGACCAGCTGGGCATGAAAGAACCCTGAGCTCCTTTTCACCCATATATTTTGAAGAAAGGACGCTGTCCCGTGGTTCCTCAAACGAGATAGCCGCGTCCGAAATTCCAAGTATAAGTGATTCAAAGCATGTTGCCGTTGGCTGGTGCCACACATCAAGATGAATCTGAGAGTGCGAGCTTTCAAACGAGTCGTACCAGTTTTCGGAAAAAAGGCGCCCCCGCCCGTGAAGACAGGGGGCGTAAAGACGGAAATGGCCGTCGGGCGAAACGCCGCCGTTCCCCGATTGAGCGTACTTTTTGAGATCGTCGACTTGCGCCAGGATCACGCGTGCACGACGCGCAAATTCTCTGCCCGCCGGAGACAAAACAGCCTCCCCCGCCGATCGGTTGAGCAAAACGATCTGATACTCAGATTCCAACTTTTTGATTGCCGACGAAACGGCCTGCGGACTCACATGAACAGCGCGAGCTGCTTTGCGCACGCCGCCATAGTTCGCTACAGCTTGAAGATATTCGAGTTGAGAAAGCTGCATAGATTACTCCAAAGGCAGCCAAGTCGACGGCCTACGCGCCCTCAGATGAGGTTCTCGCCCAGGTTCTTGCCACCGAGAACGTGCATGTGGAAGTGCATGACGGTCTGGCCGGCGTTGACGCCCTTGTTGGAGATGACGCGGAAACCGTCCTCCAAGCCCTTGGCCTTAGCGACCTCCTGGATGGCGTGAGCCATGGCGCCCATGGTCTCGGCAGGTACGTTGTCGGCGATGTCACTGTAGTGCTTCTTGGGGATCACGAGCGTATGGACCGGCGCCTGGGGATTGAGGTCGTCGAAGGCGATGACCTGGTCGTCCTCATAGACAACGGTCGAGGGGATCTCGTGGTTGGCAATTTTGCAGAAGATGCAATCGCACATGGTTGGTTCCTTTCTCACAGGCCAAGGTAATTATATTTGGTCGGGATGGTTAGAACGAGAGGTTGTCGTCGATGTTGGCGGCTTCGCCATCGGCGAGCACGTCGTTGCCGTCGACGTCCTTAAGAAGCACCGAGACCTTCTGCTCGGCATCGGACAGGCGGGTGCGCAGGCTCTTGAGGAGCTCTACGCCGCGGGTATAGCTCTCGAGCGACTCCTCGAGCTCCATATCGCCCGACTCCAAGCTACGGATGATGAGCTCCAACTCCTGCGAAGCCTGCTTGTACGTAAGCTGCTCGACCGGGGTTTTCTCTGCCATATCTGTTTCCTTTCCTAAAGGTTTATCGCTATGAAACGCGGCCTACTCGACCGTATCGACCGTTGCCGCCACGTTGCCGTCTGCCATGCGCACGCGGATGGCGTCGCCGGGCTTAAAGGTCTTGGCGCTCGTGGCCACACCATCATCGCTGTACGCGATGGAATAGCCGCGAGCAAGCACCTTGAGCGGCGACAGGGCATCGAGTGAGGCTGCCGCACGGCCCAGGTCGGACGCGGGCTTGTTGAGCATCGTGCGCCCCTGATGCTCCAGACGGGAACTCGCAAGCGCGAGCGCATGGCGCTTACCATCGAGCCCCGAGGTGCTTGCAACCAGACGCTCGGGCAGGCGCTCAAAGTTGGAGCGGAATGTCCCGACCGAACGTACTATGGCGCCCGACAGGCGATCGGCAGTCAGCGCAAGCTCCGATTCGCGACGCTCGACCATAAACGTTGGGTCGTTGAGGCACGGGCGGCACGCAGCCGCATCGAGCGCATCGCCCAAGCGAGCCGTATAGGTATCCCAGGCACGGCGACCGCGCTGGTCGAGCATCTCCAGGTCGACCTGGGCCGACCCAATCATCGATGCCATCGCGGCACCCAGACGCTGATAGCGCGCCTCGAGCACATCGGCCAACTCCGTCATAGCCGGCGCCACCGATTCGGCCGCCGCCGTAGGCGTGGAGGCGCGACGGTCGCTCACCATGTCACAAATCGAGGTATCGGGCTCATGGCCAATGCCGGTCACCACGGGCACGGGACAAGCCGCCACCGCGCGGGCAAGCTCCTCGTCATTAAAGGTCATGAGGTCCTCAAAGGAGCCGCCGCCGCGCACCAGCAAAATACAGTCGGGCGCCGGCGTAATGGCAGCGGCGCGGCGCAAGCCTTCAATAAGCTCTGCCGGCGCACCCTCGCCCTGGACCTTTGCGCCCACGCAGACGAGCTCGACGAGCGGGTTGCGTCGGCGCAGCGTACGCTTGACGTCGTCGATTACCGCACCGGAAAGCGAGGTGACGACCGCCACGCGGGAGCAGAACACCGGGATGCGGCGCTTGCGCGCTTCGTCCATCAGGCCCTCGCGGCGTAGCTTTTCGGCCAGTTGCGCCACTTGTTGACGCAGCAGACCCTCCCCCGCCAGCGAAAACGAGCGAGCGACAAAGCTCATGCGGCCCGTGGCCTTATAGAGATTGAAGCTGCCCTTAAAGCTCACCTGCATGCCATCGCGCAAGTCGAAGGTGCGCTTAAGGTAGGCGCCCTTCCAGATGATGCAGTCAACGGCGGCCGAGTCGTCCTTAATCTGGAAGTAGCAGTGGCCGCTTCGGGCATTGGGGCCACGGAAGCCCGTGACCTCGCCCAGAACGCTCAGCTGCGGAATGGCATCGAGCGCACCGGCGGCGATCTCTACCGCCTGGCTCACGCTGAGTTCCTTACGCTCCTGCTCGTCCGAACCGTCGAACTCGGCGGAAACGGCATTGCCGGTCAGATTCCAGCCTGCCACGCAGCCTCCTTTCGTTATCGTGCACAAGGGCTCCGGCCCTGCGCAAATTCAAGTCCAACACATAGTACAGCGCCGCGGGGACACAAATCTCCGCGGCGCCTGTCAAGCCAATTTGTTATCGGTTGGAGTTTCTGTTGTAGCGAGCCATCAGGTAGAGCAGCTGAATGATCGAAGTGAGCGCTGCGGCAACATAGGTAAGCGCGGCTGCCGTCAGGACCTTCTTGGCACCATTGACCTGCTTGGAGCTCATGCCCGACTGCTCGATGTACGCCACGGCGCGGCGGCTGGCATCAATCTCGACCGGCAGCGTAACCAGTTGGAACAGCACGCTAAACGAGAAGAAGATCAGTGCGAGGGTCGTGAGTCCCGCGATGTTCATAAAGAGACCCATGAGCAACACGATGGTCCAAGTGTTCTGGGTAAAGTTGACGACCGGAACCAGGGCGGTACGCACTTTCATCATGGCGTAACCACTTTGACGCTGGGCGGCATGGCCCGCCTCGTGGCAGGCGACGGCAACGCTTGCGACCGACCCGCCCGAACGGTTGGCATCCGAGAGATACAGGTTATTGTCCTGCGGGTTGTAATGGTCGGTGAGCTCGCCGGCGACGCCCTTGATACCCACGGCGTTGCAGCCGTTGGCGTCGAGCATGCAGCGAGCGACCGTGGCGCCCGTGGCGCCGTCCGAGCGAACCTTGGACCAGGTTTTGTACGTCGAGTTGATATAGTTCTGTGCGGCAAGGCCAAGCACCGTGCAGACAAGAACAACCAGCAGGTACAGTGGGTCGATGCCAAAGCCGTATCCATAGTAATAAGGCATGCGAATTCCTCCGAATCGAGTTACACGTTGGAGGCATTCTACCCACTCGCCCAGCCAACGAGACGCCATCGATGTTTTGGCATTGCCGCTCTAGAACGTTTACAGCGTTTGGTAAAACCGCGTAACTATATGACTACAAAAGCTCGATTTTGCCGTCCTTCACCGTCAGCCCCATATTGCCGGAAAGCAGATCGTCCAGACGCGAGCCCACAAGCTCAAAGCGCCAGCCTTCGCGCAGGGGGCTCTGCTCGGGGTGCTCAATATAGTCGGCCAGGTCATCGCGCGAGGCAATGACCGAGGTCGCCACGCCCGAGCGCTCGGCAACCAGGCGGATGAGCGCGTACATGAGATCCGTCACGCTCTCCAGCTCCGGAGAGATCTGGCGATGCCCGCGCACCAAGAGCGGCAGGCGATCGTGCGGGCAGCTTGCGCCACGCTTGATGGCCATGAGCGCACCGTCCACGTCGCGCTCCCCCAACTGATCGGTACCGCGAATGCTGCGGAACTCTTCAACGCGCACGGGATTGCGCTTAACGAGCGCAAGCAGTGTGTCGTCGGACATGACCCACTTGCGCGGGATGTTGCGCCGCTCGGCGCGGTCCTCGCGCCAGGCGGCGAGCTCGCGCGCGATTCCCAGCTGGTGACGGCTGCACGAATTGATGCGCTTGACCTTGCGGAACGCCTCGTGGCGATCGGCACGGTAGTGCGACTCATCGGCCAGAGGACGTAGCTCGTCGAGCACCCAGTCCACGCGGCCCAGCTCGCGCAGGCGGCTCATCATCTCGGTATAGGCGACGATCAGGTACTTGACGTCATCGATCGCGTACTCAATCTGCTTATCGGTCAGCGGGCGGCGCGACCAGTCGGTCAGCGACTCGGTCTTGGGCAGCGAGACGCCGCAAAACGTCTGCACGAGCGCGCCATACGAAATCTGCTGGCGCTCGCCCAAAAAGGCGGCGGCAACCTGTGTGTCAAAAATCGGTCGCGGCAGTGCGCCTACGGTATGAAGCATGACCTCCATATCCTGCGAGCAGGCGTGAAAGACTTTGGTCACGCTCTCGTCGGCCATAAGCTCGGCCAGCGGCGATAGGTCGTCGATCACCAGGGGATCGACCGCTACGCTCTCGGCAGGGGTAGCAATCTGAACCAAACACAGACGCGGATGGAACGTGCGCTCGCGCAAAAACTCGGTATCGACGGCAATTGCGTCGAACTCACGGGCGCGCTGGCAAAAGTCGAGTAGAGCCTGATGTGTGGAAATGTACATATCAACCCATCGAATAAGGTTAGGCCCGAAAAACACGGGTAGGATATCGGCATTGCCTTACAACTATACTCGGTTAGTCACAGAACGGGAACGTAAGTATGCGCTGCCTTATCATCCACAACCCGGCATCGGGCCCCAGCTCAGATGAAATTTACGCATTCACGCACGCCCTCGCGCAGGGCGGCGACGAGGTCGTGATGCGTTTTATCGGCGATGGCATGGAGCCCGAGGACGCCGTGGCGGACGTGCGCGAGTTTGATCGCGTGGTCGTTTCGGGTGGCGACGGCACCGTCTCCAACGTGCTCGACCAGATGCGCGGGTGCGGTGTCCCCACGCTCGTCTTCCCCTCCGGCACGGCTTGCCTGTTCTTTAACAACATCGGTAATGCCCCCGAGGCAGCGGCGCTCGCCAAGGCTTGCCGCGCCGGTCGCACGGTCAAAGTGGACATGGGCGAGCTCTTTTGGCTCGACGAGAACGGCAACGAGAAGCGCCACGGCTTTATCATCATCGCCGGCTCGGGCTTCGACGCCGAGGTCATGATGAAGGCCGCCCCCACAAAAAACGATATCGGCGAGATCGCCTACCTCCTCTCCGCGCTCGCCACGCCCAACCCCACGGTGGCGCACTTTACCATTGAGCACGACGGCATTGTCGAGGAGCTCGATGGCATCTGCTGCATGGCCGGCAACACCTCGGTCATCCAAAACGACATCAACCTGTTCCCCGACTGCCGCATGAACGATGGCATGGTCGACATTGCGGTCATCGAACCCGTAAAAACTGTGCAGCTTCTACCGACTGTGATCACCGCCGCACTCGACCCCGCCGGCAAGGTACTCGGGCGCCCGCAGTTCAAGATCATCCAGACCAAGGAAGCCAAGATCACCTGCACCCCGTCGCTGGGCATGCAGTTCGATGGCGAGATCATCTCCAGCAACTCGGGCGTCTTTGGTGCCCGCGCACTTCCGCAATGCCTCGACCTCATCGTCGATGAATTCTCACCGCTTGGTAAATAGGAGGACCCCATGAACGACAATCCCCTGATCGGCTTTATTGTCATCGTCTTGGCCATGCTCGTCGGCTATGCGATCAACGTGATCCACCGTCGAAAGAAGTAATTCCACATTGGTATGATATTCATCCAATTATCGTCTCCCCTGCTGTTTATGCATTTGCCAAACAGCGGGGGATTTTCTTTGCGCCCTGTGCAAGACGCTTTATTCAGGTACAGTAATTGCAGGGTGCCTTTATTTAAGTAAAGCTACGAAATGAGTATTCTTATCCGTTCATCGCATATTTTGGGACGCTCATCGAGTATTTCATCGAATTAGATGAATACTCT
Organism: uncultured Collinsella sp.; assembly: GCA_902494345.1. Lineage (GTDB taxonomy): Bacteria > Actinomycetota > Coriobacteriia > Coriobacteriales > Coriobacteriaceae > Collinsella. The sequence continues at coordinate 86,955 of CABUSV010000007.1, read as the reverse complement.
TTAGACTTCCGATAGGCTAATAGATGTATTTATTAGCTGAAATCCTGCACGGTTCCGCGGGGTTTCAACGGTTGGGAGGGATTATGAGGTTAACTCATCCTGTCAACACGCTCAAAAAGCTCGGCTGCGGCCTTGCGTTTGGAGCAGCGGCCATCATGGCCATGCCGACTTCGGCACTCGCCTGCACCCAGATCTACATGGGCAGCAAGCTCACGGCAGACGGCAACACGTACTACGGCCGTTCCGAGGACTTCGGTCCGCGCTATATCAAGCACTTTGGCATTGAGCCCGCACACAAGGACGGCAACAAGTACACCTCGGTCGAGTCCGGTTTTGAGTACAAGTCCAAGGGCGCAACCTACCGCTACACTTTCGTTCGCGACAACCCCTCGCAGTGGGAAGATCGCTACGACGCATATTCCGAGGCCGGCATCAACGAGAAGGGCGTCTCCTGCTCTGCCACGTTAAGCACCTCCTATAACGAGAAGGCCGAAGAGGCCGACCCCATCACCGAGGAGACTGGCATTGGCGAGTACAGCTATGCCAGCGTCATCCTGGGCGAGAGCGCCACGGCCCGCGAGGGCGTCGAGCTCATCGGCAGCCTGATCGACGAGCAGGGCGTCTGCTCCAACGACCAGATCATCATCGCCGACAGCACCGAGACTTGGCTGTTCGCCGCGCTTTCGGGCCATCAGTGGATTGCTATGAAGCTCGCCGATGATATCGCCTCGCTCAACCCCAACATCGGCAACCTCACCTATAACGTCGACCTCGATGACACCGAGAACTGTCTCCATTCCGAGGGCATTGAGTCCATGCCTAAGGAGAAGGGCTTTGCCGAGTACACCGACGGCAAGTTCGACGTCGCCAAGACCTACGGCGAGGAGATCAGCGAGGCCGGTATGCACCAGTGGTCGCGCTATATCCAGGGTCGCGATTACTTCATGGCTCCGCTTGCTGAGGGCACCGACTACGAGATCGTCAAGGACGAGCGCGAAGACGCTCGCGCGACGACCGGCACCCTGGTCCACGAGATGCAGCCGCTGTTCTTCCAGCCCGGCAAGTCCGACTGGAACACCTTTGAGATGATTCGTTCCTTCGCCGCTCGCGGCGAGAATGTCGCCGGCCTCAACGCCAACACCGACGGCACCTATGCCATCGGCTCCAACCGCAACACCGAGATCCACACCTTCCAGATCCGTCACGGCATGGATCCCGAGATCGCGACCATTCAGTGGGAGATGCTCTCCAACGCCGAGTTCTCCGTCGCCATCCCTCTCTACTCCGCACTGCTCACCGAGGTCAGCCCCTACTTCAGCGATCAGGATGTCTCCTTCGATCACTGCGAAGAGGAAGACGTCGTGAACAACGAGGAGCCCAAGAACTCCATCAACTACGTCCTCATGGACATCAACACGCTCGCCTATGAGAACCGCGACCACTGCGCCACCGGCGTCCGCGCCTATCTCGACGCCCTGCAGAAGGAACTCATCGAGCAGAACCTGACCGTCGACGAGGCCATGCAGGCCGAAGAAGGCACCGAAGCCCGCACCGCCCTGGCCAACAAGGCCGGCAAGGCTGCAACCAAGAACACCTATGTTAAGTGCAAGGCCATGCTCGAGGAGATGCGCGACTACCTCCAGGAGGGCGATTTCTCCGAGGAGTTCGTCCCGAGTGACTACGATGCTGACAACGACTGCCTGGTCGAGTCCATCACCTACGCCGACGAGGCCCTTTCCGATGAGGACGTGGCCGAGCCCGAGGCCGAAGAGGAAGAAGTCACCGAGGAGAAGTCCGAGGGCAACAACATGGCCGCCATGGCCGTTGGCGCCGTCGTCATCATCGGTGTCTGCGCCTACGTGATCTATCGTCGCAAGAAGGCCTAAGGCCCTCATGTCCTAGCTGAGCGGGCAAGGCAGCAATGGCAGCCTCGCCCGCTTAGCCTGCTCTTTTGACCGACGGGAAACCCGCCTGAAATCTTTTCAAAAAAGATTTCCCCGCACACACTTTGCTGTGCTATAGTGCAGCGCAACAGCAACTAGGTGCGACCGTACCATGGCATCACGAAAGGAGCCACCGACATGAAGAACGCGATGAAGTCTCTCAACAACTGGTGGTGGCGTGATGCGAATACGATCGGTCGACAGTGAGTCCCTCACGCCTGTTTTTGCGCTCTAGGTGATTGGAAGGCCTCCGGTTTCGACCGGGGGCCTTTTTCTATCTCGAGCCCGATCGCATTCGCATCACGCGCCTCTGCTTTTCTCTTGCACTCCCATTCCGAAAGGATTTTCACCATGTCTCAGAACACCACCGCCACCCAGCCCCGCACCGTCCAGACCGCCGACCGCGGCAAACTCGACGTCCGCGCTCTCGTCCTGCTCGCCATCCTGCTCGCTGCAGGCTTCATCCTCAACTTCACCGTCGGCAAGGCCATCTCGGGCATCTCGGGCGGCATGATCAGCCCCGAGTTCATCATCTCGGCCTTCTGCCTCACCATCCTGGTCGTTCGCCCCAACATCGGCCAGGCGCTCGTCATTGGCCTCATCTCGGCAGCCGTGATCCAGATCACCACCACTTCGCCGTTCGTCGATTTTGCCGCCGAGGGCATCGCCGCCATGCTCATGGCCGGCATCGTCAACGCCGCCGGCAAGAACGGTCAGGTCAAGCCCGCGATCGCCATTGTCGCAACCTTCCTGACCACCTTTGTCTCCGGCGTCATCTTCATGGTCATCAAGATGGCCATGCTCGGCGTGGTCGGCGAGCTCGCCGCCGCCATGTTGCCCGTCGTCGCCATGACCGCCGTCTTTAACGCCATTCTGGTCGGCGCCCTCTACCTGCCTATCCAGAAGGCCCTGAAGCTCAACTAACCCACAGTGCCCCATCGGTAAAGACTGTCCCAAACGACTAGCTTTTGGGGACGTTCTTAAACGACTGGTCATTTAAGAACGTCCCCAATGACTATGAAAGGTATCCATGGAAACGATCATCAACGTCGACGATGTCTCGTTCTCCTATGGCACGCAGACCGAGCAGGCGCTCAGCCACATCTCGCTCAGCGTGAACAAGGGAGATTTCATCGGCATCATCGGGCCCTCGGGCGCCGGCAAGTCCACGCTTGCCGCCTGTCTGTCGGGTGCCGCGCCCCACCACTACACCGGCACGTACTTTGGGTCCGTCATGGTTGACGGCCACGACACCTGCGAGGTCTCGCTGACCGACGTGTCGCAAATCGTCGGCAGCGTGCTGCAGGATATCGACACGCAGATGGTCGCCTCGGTCGTCGAGGACGAGATGCTCTTTGGCCTCGAGAACTTTGGCGTTCCCCACGACCAGATCGAGCAGCGCGTGAGCGAAACGCTCGAGACCGTCGGCATCAGCGACCTGCGCGACCGCGAGATCGCCACCCTCTCGGGCGGACAGAAGCAAAAGGTAGCCATCGCCGCCATCCTCGCCATGCGTCCGCGCGTCTTGGTTCTCGACGAGCCCACCGCGGCACTCGACCCCGCCAGCTCCACGTTGGTCTTCGAGACACTGCGTGAGGCAAACCGCGCACTTGGAATCACCATCGTCGTCGTTGAGCAAAAGGTCGCCCTGCTCTCGGAGTACTGCAACCGCGTGCTCGTGCTCAACCATGGCGAAATCGCGCTGCAGGGCGAGCCCCACGAGGTCTTCGCGCATACCAACGAGCTCCGTGCCATCGGCGTCGACTGCCCTCGCGTCACGCGTATCTTCAATAGCCTCGAGGCCGATGGCCTGGTAAGCGGTACCCCCTGCTTGGATGTCGATGAGGCCGAGCGCCTGATTTCGGGCATCGTCGACCCCACACACGTGGCCATCGAAGCCCAGGCGCCCGCCGGTTCCCCGCATGCACCGTCGTTGCGCCCTCATGCCAAGGACGCCGAACCCGCACTCACCTTCGACCATGTTGAGTTTGCCTATCCCAATGGCGGCGCCGCCGTACACGACCTTAGCCTGACGCTCTATCCTGGCGAGCTCGTGGGCATCGTCGGCCAGAACGGTGCCGGCAAGACCACGCTCACCAAGCTGCTCACGGGCCTGCTCAAGCCCGCCTCGGGCAGCGTACGCGTCACGGGACTGGATACCGCAGCCGCTCCCACGAGCCGCATTGCCCGCGAGGTCGCAACCCTCTTCCAAAACCCTGACCGTCAGATCTGCAAGGACACCGTGCTCGACGAGGTCGCCTTTGGCCTGGAGCTTGCCGGCATCGACCGTGCCGAAGCGCTGCGTCGCGCCCAGCTCGTCATCGACCGCTTTGGCTTGCCGGCCGACGAGGCGCCCTTCTCGCTCTCGCGCGGTCAGCGACAAATGGTGGCGCTTGCCTCCGTCGTAGTGGTTGAGCCCAAGATCGTCGTGCTCGACGAGCCCACGAGCGGCCTTGATTACCGCGAGTGCATGACCGTCATGGAAACGGTGCGCACCATGGCCGAGCGTGGTTGCGCCGTTATCATGGTCTGCCACGATATGGAAGTCGTTTCGGATTTTGCCGAGCGCATTGTGGTAATGGCCGACGGTCGCATCCTCGACCGCGGCCGCACGCACGAGCTATTCTCGAACATCGATCTCATGCGGCGTGCCTACGTGGAGCCTCCCCAGGTTATTGAACTCTCGCGCCGTCTGGCATCTTCCGTCTCGCCCGCTTTTGCGCAGGTGAGCGAGGTCACCGATGTCGTTCGAATTACCAAGGAGATGGTCCACCGTGGTTAACGTCATCGACTATACGCCGGGCGATACGCTGCTGCATCGCCTGAACCCCGTCGTCAAACTGGGCCTCGCCGCCGCCATCATCGTCGGCATCTTCTTGTCCGACACCTACGTGGCGCTGCTGGGCTTTTTGGCACTCACTCTTGCGCTGGGTGCCTATGCCGGCGTCGTCGACCGTCTGTTCTCGCTGCTCAAGTTGCTGATTCCACTCGCGCTTATCATGCTGGTGCTCCAGCTGGCCTTTATGCGCGATGGCAACGTGGTGTGGGGTTTTATCACCGACACGGGCCTCGTCACAGGATCGAAGGCCTGCCTGCGCCTGCTGGGTGTGGCGTTACCGCTCATCCTCATGCTCATGGTGACCAAGCTCAACGACCTTGCCAACGCCTGCGTCGAGGTGCTGCACGTGCCGTATCGCTATGCCTTCACCTTTACCACGGCGCTGCGCTTTGTGCCGGTATTTGGTCAGGAGATGAACGCCATCATGGAGGCGCAGACAGCACGCGGCGTCGAGTACGACACCAAGAACCCCATCAAGAAGCTTAAGCTCATGCTGCCACTGTGCGTGCCACTGCTCATCTCGAGCGTGGGCAAGACCGATGCCACAGCCTTGGCGGCAGAACAGCGCGGCTTCTATCTGCGTACGCGCGCCAGCTCGTACAAGCGCTACCCCATCAAGGGCCTGGACATCGCCGTGCTCATCGTCAGCATCGTCCTCATCGCCATCGGCTTCCTGTTCTAGTTCACCACCGACAGCAACCGCCCAACGCAAAAGGCCTCGGCTCGCACCAAACGAGCCGAGGCCTTTACTGTTTCACCAGATAAAACCTACCAAAATTAACCTGTCCCTTTTTGGCAGGCCGGAAACTAGAGGCGGTAGGGGGCGCCGCTGCGGATGATGGATTCGCGCACCAGGACATCCATGGCGTCGAGGGTGATCTCGGGCATCTCTCGGTACTTTTGCAGCACCGAGAGCTCGGTGCAGGCCAGAATGACGCGGTCGCAGCCGCTACGGGCGAACTCCCACATCACGCGGTCGAACTTATCCATATCGGGCTCACGTCCGGCCTTCACATCATCGTAGATAAGCGACATCACATCGTTCTGACGTTTCTCGCTGGGATAGACGACCTCAACACCCGCAGCCTTACATTCGCGGCCGTAGACGCCCGCGCCCACGGTTCCGTCGGTGCCCATGATGCCAATCTTGTGCACCGGCTCGGCCGGCATACTCAGGTTGGGGTCGAACTCGCACTCCCCCATCACCGCACCGGCCAGAGCATAGCGCACCGACTCACGCGGCATGTGGATAATCGGCACCTTCGTAAACGACTGGATCTGGTCGTAGAAGTAGTGTGACGTGTTGCAGGGAATGGCAATGTGCGCACAGCCCAGCGACTCGAGTGCCTGGGCACACTCTTTCATGGTCGCCAGCAGCTTGGCATGCTCGCCGGTCTTAATGGCCAGCGTGCGGTCGGGCATGGTCGACTTGGAGAGCACCACCATGTCGATATGTTCCTGATCGCAGGCAGCAGCCGTATGACGCACCACCTGGTCGTAGTAATACGACGTGGCCTCGGCGCCCATACCGCCGATAACTCCCAGCTTTTCCATCGCCGCCTCCTTGGTGACGCTTGCGCAATTGCGCGTATCATACCCGCGCCCGCCCGATGCAAACCGGACGGGCGCCGCGCTCATCTACTTGTAATACGTCTTGAACAGCTTAAAGTGGCGCAGCTTGGTGTGCCACATGCGCAGCCAGCGGTTAAAGACAAAGTCGCCCTTCATAAACGAAGGGTCGGCGCCCTTGCCTTCCTTGTCCAGGCGATGCACCTTAGCGCGCAGCTCGGGATCCTTGACGTACTTGTCGACGACGCCCATGGGAACGACCATCCACAGGGCCTCGTCCTGCGCCGTCACAAACTCCGGCTCAAATGGACGGTTGAACACATACTCGTCCACCACATACTTGGCAACGTTAAAGCCACTGTTAGTGACGTAGTAGTTGCTGCGGCCTTGGCGCGTGTTGAAATCGAAGAACTTAAACGAGCCGTCGCGCTCGTCGTACTTAACGTCAAAGTTGGAATAGCCCACAAAGTTCAGGTCCTCGAGCAGCTTGCGCACGCCGCCCATGAGCTCGTCATTGGGCTCGGTAATGATGCAGGCATGGTTGCCGACACCGTGGGGCTGATGCTCCTCGAGCAGCACGTGACCCAGGCACATCATGCGCACCTTGCCGTTGCGGTCGGAATAGCTGGTGAGCACGCGCATGTACTCGTCGTTGCCGGGCACGCGATCCTGCAAGATCAGATCGTCGGTGTAGCCGCTGGCATATGAATCGCGAATGACCTGTTCCAGCTCGGCGCGGTCGGCAATCTCATAGGCCTTCTTCTGGCCCTCGAACTCGTGCTGCCACCACATGATGCCGTCAGAAGGCTTCAGAATCATCGGGTAAGGAAAATCGATCTGGTCGAGCACTTCGGCAGGCGCCTCACCCTGGGCATTGAGCATCGCTTTGGTAAAGGTAAACGTGTGCGGATAGGGCACGCCATGCTTCTCGCACAGCTCGTAGAAGATCTCCTTCTTCTGGCACTGCTCGAGCATGCTGTAGGGCGCGTAGGGAGCGACAATGTTGTCCGCCAGCTCATGAGCATCCTTGGCCTGAGCCACGAGGGCAACATAGTTGTCGCCACAGCCCACAAGGACAATCGTCTTGTCGGCATGCGCTTGGGCAATGCCGTTGACGGTTTTGAGCATCACGGGCATGGTGTCGATATCCACGTTGGGCGTGTAGTCGATAATCTGGCTGCGGTACGCGGGACCCGTCTGATACTTGCCAAAGACCAGACTCTTGACCTGGTACTCCTCGTAGAAGGCGCGCGCCACCGAATAGGCGTTGATGTCGCCACCGAGCAGCACGGGAATGAACTCGCGCTCTGTAAATTGCAATGCCATGGAAACTTCCTATCATGAACTGCCCACACAATGGGCGGTCTTTGCGCAACTGGTTTATTCTAGCGTGCCAAGCCGCCGGCGCCCAAAGCTCCACCGTATCTATGGCAATCGACGTAATCGTCCAGCACGAAGGCCAGCACGAAGACGACGCTCACTGTTGTATGACAATAGGCAATGAACCTACCATTGTTGTAGGATTCAGCGTATTGACATCCTCGAGCGAAAGGCGCACACGTGCCCCAAGACCATCCGACCGATAATCCCATCCTCAATGCTGCGAAGCGCGAGCTGGCAGAACGGGCACAAACGGCCGTTCCCCTGCGCACGGCAAACGATGCCTACGACAGGCCCGCCCGCATCGTCTCGATCAACACGTCGGCGCACAAGGGCACACGCAAGTCGCCCGTCGCCGATGGACACGACACCGTTATAGAGCAATTTGGCCTCGCCTCCGACGCACACGCCGGGCATTGGCACCGTCAGGTTTCCTTTTTGGCCGCAGAGTCCATCCAGACGGCGCAGGCTCGCGGACTCGATGTGCGCGAGGGCGACTTTGGAGAGAACTTCACCACCCAGGGCATCAACCTGCTCTCGCTCCCCTTGGGCACGCAGCTCAAGCTTGGCAGCGAGGTGCTTGTCGAAATCAGCCAAATCGGCAAGGTCTGCCACACACGCTGTGCTATCTACTATCTCGCTGGCGACTGCATCTTTCCGCACGAGGGCATTTTTGGCGTGGTACTAAAGAGCGGAGAGGTCCATATCGGCGACGATATCCAGGTAGTCAAACTCGGCGACGGCACCTGTTCGTTCACCCCTGCCGAGGCGCTCGAAGAGATTGAGCAGGCTCGTCAGGAGGGCGCGCTGTAGCTGTAAAACCCCACGTTGAGATAGCTTTATAGCCCAAAACTCCTCTCAAACAGACCCCTGTAACGTTAAAGTTGAACTCTATGGTTTCTCAACAATTCATCATAACTGCAGGTCAAAGCCAAAGCCTCAAGTTCAACTTGACCCTTTGGAACCTTTAAGGTTCAAGTTGAGGTCGAAAGCAGTAGTAGAATACCGTTCGAACCATAACCTACGATTGATTGCAGAGGGACTGGATGCAGCATTCGAATCATCGCACCGCAGCGCTCATTGCGTCGAAGCCGGCTCGTATCATCACGAGCGCCGCGCTCGCCGTTGCGCTGACGGCCACGCCGATGCTCTCCCCCGTTGCGGCGTATGCCGCCTCGCAGGCAACGCAGGACCAGCTTTCCGCAGCCCAGCAGAAGATCGAAGCCGCCACGAGCGCCTACAACGATGCCCGCACCAAACTCGATGACCTGCAAAAGCAGATTGACTCCAATGAGGCAAGCATCGAGGAAATCGAGGCTAAGCTTCCCGAGCAGCAGGCCAAGGCAAGCTCCGCCATGCGCGATCTGTACAAGTATCAGAAGGGCACCAATCCCATCGTGAGCTTCCTGGTCAACGCGCAGAGCCTGGGTGAGTTCATCACGACCTGCAAATACACCAACCAGATCACGAGCTCGAGCGTCGACGAGATCGAAGAGCTCAATAACATGCAAACCGAACTCGAGCAGAACAAGGCTGAGCTCCAGCAGGCCAAGTCTCAGCTTGAGGCTGAGCAGAAAAACGCCGAGGATGCGCTGGCGCAGGCCCAGCAGCTCCGCAGCGAGGCACAGGCAAAAGCCGAGCAGGAAAATGCCGCCGAGCTTGCCAAGCTTGAGGCCGATAAGGCCGCTGCCGCCGAGAAGCTCTCGGGCGAGGGCGTAAGCGGCAGCAATTCCAGCAGCCAGGCCAACAACGCCAACACCACCATCGACACCACGCCGAACAACTCGAACAGCGGCAACTCCGATTACGACTCGTTCATTAATGAGTGGACGAGCCGCATCGACAACTACCTTGCCGGCTCCCCCATGGCAGGCCAGGGCTATAACTTTGCCGTTGCCGCCTGGAACACCGGCGTCGACCCTCGCTGGTCCCCCGCCATCGCCTGCATCGAGAGCACCAAGGGTGCTTATTGCGCCAATTCTTACAACGCCTGGGGCTGGAGCGCCCGTGGCGGCGGTTGGCGCAGCTTTGGCAGCTGGAGCGAGGGCATCTCCGCTCACGTTGCCTATCTGGGCGCCAACTACGGCTCCACCCTTACCCCGGCAGCGGCCAAAAAGTACTGCCCGCCCACGTGGCAGGACTGGTACAACAAAGTCGCCGCTCAGATGAACCGCATCTAAGTGCAACTGCAAAGGGCCCCAATGGGGCCCTTTTCTTTTAGGTAGCGGAGGTATCGACGACGCCGGTCGCATTGGCAACCGCGACTATGACGATCATGCATAGGAGCAGCACACCCAATGCCTTGAGCCAGAGTTTCGCGAGCTTCTTGCCGCGATAGCTGTCGAGCAATGCGAATCGCCGACGAAGACGGCGCTTATCGAGCAGCGCAAAATGCATAAGCACCATAAGGCCATCGACAAAGAAAAAATACTCGATTATGAGAAGCCACGTCGGGTAGCTTTGGTTTGCTCCGGTGGGATGAAAGACGGCAAAGTGACTACCGGCAAAGAACACAAGCAGCGAGAAGCAGACGAGCATATTCCAAATGCGCCCCAGAGACTCCGGAACGCGAGAGAGCAGACCGCATGCAGAGGAGGCGGCAGGGCCAGGAAGCCCTGCGGGGTTCTGGAGCCCTTGGGGCGTCAACACCGTCTCAGAGGCCGGAGTACGGACAGGCGCAGGCGCAGAAGGCCGCACGGGGCGACTCAGATCGTATGCCGCGCGCGTCGCCCGTCCCAATGCTTCCGCACTCGCAAAACGCTTGGCCGGGTCGAGCGCCATCGACATGCAGACGGCATCGGCAAGTGGAGTGGGAATGCCGCGCGCCTCGCATTGCTCGCGCATGTCGAGCCCTGGTTTAGGGTCGACTCCCGTCAAGCAGAAGAACAACAGGGCGCCAAGTGCGTAGACGTCGCTGCGCACACTCGTCTGCCCAAACCCATACTGCTCGGGCGGCGCATAGGGCCGTGTCCCAAACTTGACGGTATCGGCATCGGCGCCATCGCGCCATACGCGCGCGATCCCCAAGTCGATAATCACCAGCGATGAAAACGTCAGGCCGTCATCAGGCGTATAGTTGGCACCTGTCACGATGATATTCGACAGCTTGAGGTCGCGATGGATTACCGGAGCCGACGTCTCCCCCGCTATTGCAAAACCGGCGTGGAGCTCGCCCACGGCATCGCATAGGGCAGGATACAATTCACGCGCATAATCGGGGATGGCTCCCAGACGGTACACCAGCGCCCCGAGCGTCTCCCCTTCGATGTATTCCATAACCACGTTGAGCTCGTCGCCCACACGACGACAATCGACGATTCTGGGCAGGTGCTCAAAACGCCTGCCTGCCCGCTGAGCGGCAAACAGACGCTCGTATGCCCCGCCGATTTGAGCCGAAGCATCAATGCGTTTGCGGACAAAGGGGCCGAGCGAACCACCGCCGGTTCCTTCAAAGTACACGAGCTCGGTTGTTTCAACGAACGAGTGCTTAAGTACACGCTCCACACGATAGCTGTCGTCGCGATCGAGCGACGCCAGGTGCTCGGCAAGCGCTGCGGTCAGCTCGTCATCGGAATATGTTGGGGTCTGAGTATCCATAGCCTCCATCATAGCGCAGGGCGCAGACACCCCATGGCATCCGCGCCCCGTTCGCTTGCATCGTTGTTCGGCAGCTCCACCGGCTCAGATATCAGCCGCTAACTCACCGTCTCCTCGCCAAAGCGATACAGCTCCTCGTTGACCTTTTGGAGGCTGCACCCGCGATCGATGCAAAAGATGATAATCGCATCGCGGCGGTCCTTACAGTTAAGGACGCTTACCCCGGCAGCCGTCAGCGCACGGTTGGTCTCTTTGAGCGTCAGCGCCATCGCAAAGGCAATCTGCAGCACCTTATTGCGGCTCGGATGCCGCGCACCGGTAAAGATCTGATAGCCAAAGGTCTCATTGAGATCGGCCATACGAACCACGCGCGAGCGCTCCAAGCCCTTTTCCTGCAGTAGCCGCTTCAGGTAGTTCGAAAGCGACGGGGCGGCAAAGTCGTGTTCTTTGATATAGCCATCGATGTTTGGCGCGTCGAGAAGCTCATTGAGTAACTCGTCAGTCAGCTTTTTATCGGGCATACGACTTCACCTCCCATACGGCGCAACGGTAGCGACATGCTAGGCCAACACCCAGCTTGCAGTGGCAGACTTATCAAACATGTTGGCAAAATACAGTGCCTTCTTGATATCGCCATCAAAGTAGATATTGCCCGCCACAGAGCCACCAGCGGCAAGGGTACCAGACTGTAGCTCATCGGAGCCCTCGCTGTAGTAACCCTGATTCTGCTGAGCGCCGTTGGCGTCCTCGCCCTTCCAGTCGTAGATGTTGTAATCTGCGCCCTCATCGCCATTGTTGACGTACGTGACGTGAATGCCCGTCATGGTCGAACCGTCATAATTTGTGAGGCCGGGCTGGACGGAATCGACAACGACGGAAAGACCGGCAGCCGTGGTCACCGTCGCACCAACCGCCAGGTCAGTCGTAGACTGCTCTTCCTTCTTCGCCTCTTCCTTCTTGTCGCCATCACCAGCGTCCTCGGTGACGGTCGCCTTATCGCTACCACAACCGGCAAGAAGACCGGCAGTCCCCAAGGCGACGGTGGCGAATGTGCCCAGTGCAGCGCGACGGCTCAGCAGCACTTCGTTTTCGAGCTTATTCATCATACATCCTTCCTACGATCCGGCTACCGTGCCGGCACACAGCACATCGTAGGAAGGATTGAACTTGAATTCATTAGCTGAGAGCTAAGGTCGCCATATAGAAGAGCATGAAGCGCGTGTCCATCGCCGATGACGCCTCGAGGCTTGCCAACATCGTTCTTAATTTTATAAACTGGAATTGTTACACTTAAAAAAGCGGAATTTCACCATCATAGTTTTCTGCTTTTTCCAATAGCGGTCCTTTAGCTCCCATCGTAAACGCGATGTCGCTACTGCGGATAGAGAGCAGTTCCATTCCGGGTCTCACCTTCAAAAAGTCCATCATTTTCTTCGTAAGAAGAATTTGCCCCTCCTGTGAAATCTCTATCCAGCAGTAGGAACGCCCCTTGTATTTAATAAATTCGCCAGAACCTGCTGAGTAGTCAAGCAACGGTGGAGTATCGTCCAAAATGTGACCAAGTTTTGACGGATGCAAAAGGCCTTTCCGGGTGACGCAGAAGCCACCGGTAATCTTACTTCCGGTAAAAAGATATACTTTTCCTTCATCTGCAATGCGATATTCTTCCATTGCCTGCGGCGGAATCCGCAATGTTCCATCCGTCCGAATGAGTGATTTCCCGAAAATATATTTTCCTCCCTTATTCATTTGTGGCATAAAAACACCTCCTGAAATACCGATTTTCCAACAATACAAGCAGGAAATTTTTTATCATCTGTATTTTTTTCTTTTTCTTATGAGTCGAACCCAAGCAAAGAAATGAAGAACCAAGACATAACCATGCTATAGCCATAGAACTTTCATTTCCACTCGTAAAGCCAATAGCTGACGCTATGAAAAACAGAACTGATGCAATGTAAAAAATCGAGCGAGCCTACAAACTCGAGCAGGAAATGGCCGTGGTCGAGCGCGACGTTGACACGCTTTTGCGATGAGCTGGCATGGGGCTGGCGATCGCGGCCTGCATCCCCGTGTTGCTGGCGGCGGCACTCTCACGCCAAACGCTTGCGCATTCGGATTGCTACACAACGAATGAAACATATTGACGTGGAGCGCTGTTCATTCAGAGTCCGCCCCCTCGCCTCATCCTCAAGAGGCTCATCGAAGCCTACCCCACCGTGACGGATTCCCCGGTAAAGGTGCTCACAAGTAACAGGATAAAGAAGGCCAAATAACTGATGCTCAATAGGTAGGCGACGACCAAAAAGATAGTCCATCCAACATTGGTTTTACCGTCGGCACGGCGTTGCTCGCGATTGCGGCAAAGCCAAATCGTCACGCCAATGGCCACAATCAGCAACACGAGTGCCGCTGCTGCCAACCCGGCAAGCGCAAACATCGCGCCAATGCTCACAGCGATGACCGGAAGTAGCAGCAAACCGCACCCGCATCCACCCGGACTATATACGGCAGGCTGTCGGCGTCGCCTCATCGTCACTCCAACCTCAACATCTTTGAACACTACAATGCGATAACCTGCTGGACAGGAACGATCTTATCCAGTTCCGGCCCGATGTGTCTCTTCTCCGCCTCGAGATCAAACGCTATCTGGGCGCGCAGCCAATATCCATCCGTCAGGCCAAAGTAGCGGCAAAGGCGAAGGTCGGTGTCAGCCGTCACACGACGCCTTCCCAAGATAATCTGTCCAATGCGTTGAGCCGGAATCCCGGTCTCTTTCGCAAGGCGATATTGAGAAATGCCCATGGGAACAAGAAACTCCTCTTTGAGAAGCTCACCAGGAGTCACCGGCGACAGCAAATCGGGCGCAGTCTCATCACTTGTGATAATCGACGATTTCGACATTCCAAGCCATCTCCTGTCTCCACTCAAAACAGACCCGATAGCGCTCGTTAACACGGATGCTATATTGACCGGCACGATCGCCCTTCAAAGCTTCCAGGCGGTTGCCCGGCGGAACGCGAAGATCATCAAGCGAAGCACAAACCTGCAGTTGGCGAATCTTCCTCAGCGCAACGCGCTCAAAGGGCACGAACCTCCTGACCCGCACACCCATGGCAAAGCGTTCGGTATCCTCATCTTTGTACGATGCAATCATAGTATCGCCTTACGTTAGTAACGTCAAACGTTTCTATAGACTTACATCTCTATTATAGCGTACATTTGTTCGTATTTTCTAGAGCAGGTATCCTTCGCCAATTAACCAAGCAGAAGCAATCGTTTGTAGACATCGAGGCCTTTGAGCAGAATTTCCTCGTCAAAGAGCATGGTATCGGTATGCAGAGCGCTCGTGGCATAGGCGGGACAGCCATCCGGATCACTCGGGTTTTCTTGACCCTCCGGCACGCCCGTGCCGAGCAAGAAGAACACGCCCGGCAGATGGCGCTGATAGAACGCGAAATCCTCGGCGATTAGCAGCGGCTCGTCCACAAGTTGCAACTCGGACAAGGCAGGCGCGATGCAGGCAAACAACTCAGGGTCGTTATCGACCGGTGGATAGCCCTCGGCAAAGTCAAGATCATACGTGCAGCCCGTTGCGGTGCACGCCTCGTCGAGCACACGGCGTACGCCTTCGCGCGCACGGTCGAACATGTCGTCCGTAAACACACGTAGGCTGCCGGCAACATGGGCCTCCCCCGCCACCGCGTTGCAAACGGTGCCAGCCTGCAGCAGGCCAAACTTGCCGATACAGGGCTCGTCGGTGCCCAGCTCGTCCATCAGCTCGCGCTCGGCAACCAAAAACTTAGCTGCCGCCAACGCGGCATCGTGCGACTCCCCAACCGGCACACCATAGGTCTTAGCAATGTGGATGCTCGTACCGTGAATATGAATATGCGTCTCGCTCGAACGCGCCAGCAGCGGACCGGAACAACTCGCCAACGTGCCGGCAGGCAGATCGGGCCACACATGGAAGCCAAAAATGCGGTCGGCCCCATAGCGCTCGAACACACCACTCTCGCATACCGTCTTGGCACCACCGGTCGTTTCCTCGGCCGGCTGGAACACAAAAAGAACGTTGCGCCTAATGGCGCCCGGCTGTTCGCGAATCGTACGGTCGACATACGTCGCGGCGGCAAGCGGCATGGCCATGTGTCCGTCATGTCCGCAAGCGTGCATCTTGCCGGGATGTGTCGAGGCGAACGCTGCCCCTGTTGCCTCGGCAATGGGCAGCGCATCCATATCGGCGCGAATCGCCGTGGCATGCGCGGCACCAACGCCGGCGTCGAAGAAAGCGCAGACGCAGCTGGGGCACGGATGGGTCACCTCGCAAGCGAGCGGTGCCAACACGCCCTCGATATAGGCAATGGTTTGCGGAAGATCGAAATCGAGCTCCGGAATGCGATGGAGATCGCGGCGATAGCGACGGAGTTCTTGGAGCTCGGTCATAGAGGATCCCTTCGTGAGGCATATCTGTTGCAACTTATTGTGATACAGGATTGTGGCACACATGTTTCCAGCATATTGCTGCATTTTTTAAACGTTATATACGAATACTCTTGTTTGCTAAAGTGCAACGTGGTAGGGTCGTTACCACTTGATAGAGGCGCGGGCACGAAGAACCGCGGGCGAGCCGGCAGGCTTTGACCCCGTGGGGAGGCGAAACCCGCCGAACTGGGCTTTTCGGGCACGAACAACCTGGTGGGCCTGCGGGAAACACCCACAGGACTGTCTGCAGCAATGCGGGAGCGCTATCCGGACATTGGGTCCACGCTATGCGGATTCGATGCGCAGATGGCGCCGTCTGGATAGCGAGGTTTACGGGACATGGCATTGACCCCCAACGAGGCATATGCGGCCAAGCAGCCGTTTGTGGACAAAGAGACACTCGAGCATATCGTCGAGCAGTTCCCCACGCCATTTCATCTATACGACGAGGCGGGCATCCGCCGCAACATGCAAGAAGTGCGCGACGCCTTTGCATGGAACCCAGGCTTTAAGGAATACTTTGCCGTCAAGGCCAACCCCAACCCGGCGCTCATCTCCATTCTCAACGAATACGGCTGCGGCTGCGATTGCTCGAGCTATACCGAGCTCATGATCGCCCGCTCGCTGGGTATCACGGGACACGACATCATGTTCTCGTCCAACGACACACCGGCTGCCGACTTTGAGCTCGCCGACAAGCTGGGTGCCATCGTCAACTTTGACGACATCAGCCACATCGGGTTCTTTGAGCGTGTTGCGGGGCCCATCCCCAAGACGGTCAGCTGCCGCTTTAATCCAGGCGGCCTGTTCCAGCTCTCCAACGGCATCATGGATAACCCCGGCGACTCCAAATATGGCATGACCACCGAGCAGCTCTTCGAGGCGTTCCGCATGCTCAAGGCCAAGGGCGCCGAGAATTTCGGCATCCACGCATTCCTTGCCAGCAACACCGTCACCAACGACTACTACCCCAAGCTCGCGCGTATCCTCTTTGAGCTTGCCGTGCGCTTGGAGCGCGAGACCGACGCGCATGTCGCCTTCATCAATCTGTCCGGCGGCGTCGGCATCCCCTATCTGCCCGAGCAGCAGGCCAACGACATTCACGCCATCGGCGAGGGAGTACACGCGGCATACGACGAGATCCTGGTTCCCGCCGGCATGGGCGATGTGGCCATCTGCACCGAGATGGGCCGCTTTATGATGGGCCCCTACGGCTGTCTGGTCACCAAGGCCATCCACGAGAAGCAGATCTACAAGGACTATATCGGTGTCGATGCAAGCGCCGTCGATTTGATTCGCCCTGCCATGTATGGCGCCTACCACCACATTACAGTGATGGGTCAGCCGGGCGGCGCCGACAAGGCCACGGCGCCCGTCACGGACACCTATGACATCACGGGCAACCTATGCGAGAACAACGACAAGTTCGCTATCGATCGCAAGCTACCGCATATCGACATGGGTGACCTGCTTGTAATCCACGATACCGGTGCGCATGGCTACTCCATGGGCTACAACTACAACGGACGGCTGCGCTCGGCCGAGGTCCTGCTGCGCCCCGATGGCGCGGCCGACCTCATCCGCCGCGCCGAGCGCCCGGGCGATTACTTTGCCACGCTCGACGTGCTGCCGTGCGGCCGAGAGCTGCTGGCCAAGTCGCGCGCCGAAAGTGCCCGCCGTCGCGCCGAAGACGAGCGCCTGGCAGTCGCAGCTCAATGGAACAAACGCATCCAGATCGCGGAGGCGAAGGAGAAGAACATGGACATCCGCAATCTCGAGGGCTCAATCGTCGCCCTTGTCACGCCGTTTAAAAAGGACGGCAGTGTCGACTTTGACGCGCTTGAGCGCCTTATCGATTTCCACCTGCAAAATGGCACTGACGCCATCCTCACCCTGGGCACCACCGGTGAGAGTGCCACGATGACCGATGACGAGGACAACTCCGTCGTCGCCGCTGTGGTCAAGCATGTTGCAGGACGCGTCCCCGTTATTGCCGGCTCGGGCTCCAACTCCACGCAGACCATGCTCACCAAGTCGCTCACCTATCAGGGTCTGGGCGCCGACGGTCTGCTTCTCATCACCCCCTACTACAACAAGTCCAATGAAGAGGGTATCTATCAGCACTTTAAGACCGTCGCCGATGCCGTGGACATCCCCTGCATCCTGTACAACATCCCCGGTCGTTGCGGCTGCGGTATCAGCGAGCACAACGTAGAGCGCCTGGCCGCACATCCCAACATCATGGGTATTAAGGAAGCCTCGGGCGACGTCGCCTACGCGGCCAAGATCGCCCACCTGTTGTCAGACGACTTCCGCATGTACTCGGGTGAGGACGCGCTTACCGTGCCGCTCATGAGCCTGGGCGCCTCGGGCACCATCAGCGTGTGGGCAGACGTTCAGCCGCAGCTCGTGCACGACATGTGCCGCGCCTATCTGGACGGCGACGTGGAGCGCGCCCGCGATATCCAGATTGCCGGTCAGCCGCTCATCAATGCCCTCTTTAGCGAGGTCAACCCCATCCCCGTTAAGGAAGCGCTCGCCCAGATGAGCATGATCGAGGCAAACTACCGTATGCCGCTGTGCCCCATGGCAGACGACACGCGATCCGCACTTACCGATGCCCTGAAGGGAGCTGGTCTGCTTGATTAAGACCGTCATTATGGGAACGGGCCGCATGGGCTCGCTCATCCGCACCACCGCCGAAAGCATTGTCGATGCCGCCGGGCAGCCCGTTTTTGATATCGTGGCCCAGATTGGCTTCGATTTGAGCGAGCTCGAGAACGCACCGGCTGCCGATGTGATTATCGACTTCTCGAACGTCGCGACCTTCGACGCTATCGTCGCCTATGTCGAGCGCACGGGCGCGGCGTTGGTCTCAGGCACCACAGGCTACACCCCCGAGCAGATGGACCGCCTGCGTGAGCTGGGCCAGAACACCCGCGTTATACACTCGGGCAATTACTCCATCGGTATCGCAGCCCTGCGCCATCTGGTAGCGCAGGCTACACGCGAGCTGCCCGGCTTTGACTGCGAGATCGTCGAGACGCACCACAACCAAAAGGTCGACGCCCCGAGCGGCACCGCCAAGCTACTGCTCGACGCCGTCGTCGAAGCTGAACCCGAGGCAGGCTACCACCCCGTCTATGGCCGCGAGGGCATGTGCGGCGCGCGTGGCCCCAAGGAGATCGGCATACACTCGCTGCGCGGTGGCACTGTCGCCGGCGTCCACGAAGTGAGTTTCTTTGGCCAGGACGAGGAGGTCATGCTCACCCACCGCGCCACGAGCCGTCAGATCTTTGTCAACGGCGCTCTGGCCGCCGCTCAAAAGCTCGTCACCCGCGAACCCGGCTTCTATACGTTCGACCAGGTCATGTTTGCCTAACCAGGAATCAACCGAATCCACCCAAAGGAGAGATAGCAAATGAGCAACGCAGCCGAGATGGATGCACAGGAGATTATCAACTACATCGCCACCGCGCCCAAAAAGACGCCCGTCAAGCTGTACGTGCGCGAGAAGCCGGGCATGAAGGTTGCCTGGGGCGACGCACATGCCTACGGCGGTCGTCGTGGCAAGACCGTCTTTGGCGACTGGGATGAGCTTAAGGCCATCCTGGACGCCAACGCCGACTCCATCGATTACTACGACGTTGAAAACGATTGCCGCAACTCCGCCGTGCCCATGCTCGACCTTAAGGGCATCAACGCCCGCATCGAGCCGGGCGCGATCATCCGCGACCGCGTCGAGATCGGCGACCGTGCCGTCATCATGATGGGCGCCATCATCAACATCGGCTCCGTCATTGGCGAAGGCTCCATGATCGACATGGGCGCCGTGCTGGGCGGCCGCGCCACCGTGGGCAAGAACTGCCACATCGGCGCCGGTACCGTGCTGGCAGGCGTTGTGGAGCCCGCCAGTGCCACGCCCGTCATCATCGAGGACGATGTCATGATCGGCGCCAATGCTGTGGTCCTGGAGGGCGTGCGCGTGGGCAAGGGCGCTGTCGTTGCCGCCGGCGCCGTGTGCGTCGAGGACGTCCCGGCCGGTGCCGTCGTGGCCGGTGTCCCCGCCCGCGTCATCAAGATGCGCGACGAGAAGACCGACAGCAAGACCGGCTTGGAAGAGGGCCTGCGCCAGCTGTAGAAGTTACGCGGTTTTGCCAAACCGCGTAACGGCTCGACGCTGC
This sequence comes from uncultured Collinsella sp., assembly GCA_902494345.1. Lineage (GTDB taxonomy): Bacteria > Actinomycetota > Coriobacteriia > Coriobacteriales > Coriobacteriaceae > Collinsella. The sequence goes on along the minus strand of CABUSV010000007.1, from coordinate 66,958 downwards.
AAACGCCCCTAAGCGGCAATCTGACGTTCAATCGTCGGTCGCGTACCGAAGTACGCTTCCCTCCTCTTTCACGTCACCTTGCTCGCTTAGGGGCGTTTTCGCTGACGTGAGCTCAACCTGCGGCGCAATGTCAGCAACCAAGCCGAAAACAAAAAAGGCCGAAGTCCCAAAAGGCTTCGGCCTTTGTTTTTTGCAACGTCCAAGAGCAGTTTATCGATTCTCAATACTTCCGATGTTCTTGAGCTCGATGGAGATGAGGCCGTTGGGCTCGTTGACAAACTCGATGTACTCAGAGTTCGAACCCATCTCGGCCGGGAAGCTGATCTCGATGCCCGTGTCGGTACGGATCTTGTGGTTGCGCACCGCCGCGCGTTCGACCTGCTTGCGCTCCACGGGCACACGCTCAGGCACCTTCTCCTCAGTCAGTGCCGCGCGCACGCTCTCCTTGATAACCGGCTCGTCCTCAAAGACCTCATCGACGATATCCCAAGGGGGCAGTTCCTCGTCATCCTCAACTTTCTCGGCAACAGCAGCCTTAACCTTGGCGAGTGCTACAGCCGTGTTGGCACCGTGCTCCTCGGCGACTTCCTCGACCACACGCGTCACGGTGTCGATGACCTCCTTGCCCGATACCCCCGTGTCGCACTGCAGCAGGCCATCGGGAATAAGCATACGGTCCTCGCCGGCAATCTTGCGTTTCTTGTCCACGTACCCAATCTCCATGGTGCTCGCGCGCACGATGGCATAGCTTGGCACCTTTTGCGAGGGGTTTGGCAGAATAGCGTAGTGGCGTGCGATGTCGTTGCGCACCTCCCCCTCCTCGCGGCCCACTTCGTGCATAAAGGCCTGCTTGGAGCCCAGCAGCATCACGGCAAACCAGCGGGCATCCTCATCGTCGTCAAAATCGGCCACCAGCACGTCGGTGGACTCGGCTTTCTCGGCTTTGGTGAGCTCGGAGGAGATAAACTCCGCAATCTGCTGCGACAGGTCCACAAACTCGCGCTCGCCAAAGAAATAGCCCTTGAGCTCGCCGCCAAACGCAGAGTTCTCGGCAAACGTGGCGCGTTTGTTGTCGGCCGAGGTACGCGCGCGGCGCAGATGTGTGGTCACGAAGTTGCGCACGGTACGACTCTCGATATCGAGCTCGCGCTGGCTCATGACGTTGACGGCAGAGTCAAAGTCCAGGATATGCAGAATCGCGTGATTGATTTTCATATACGGCATTCCGTTCTAGATCGAATTGAGCACGAACCAGTATAGCGGTCGAGCCTGCCCCAAGCGTATCGAAGATTGGTGCATCGGGGACAGGTTGCTTTGCACCAATGGCTAGCGCAGGAGCTCGGACTGCCAAGCCTCGAGCTGTTCTGCCAAGCTCTTGCCGGCAGCGGGCATGTCGATCTGGGGACGTTTGGGCAGAAGCGCACATTTTAGGATTGCCGCGATGGTCTGCGAGACAAAGCGTTGCGTATCCTTGTCAAAGCCTTGCGCAGCCTGGAGCATCACGGGCAGGCTCTCGCGCAGATTCCCAGCGATATCCGCAAACCGCTCAGCACCCGTTGCCTCAAACACGGAGAACAACGCATCTACAAAACGCTCGCGCTCGCCAGGCGACACTGCAAGCAGCATCTCGCGAATGGAGCCATCAACATATCGAGCACCGGCGGACAGGCGCTCACAGTACACGAAGTCGCGACCATCAACCACCCAGCTAAAGGGATTGTGCTGCAGCAGGCTGAACTCGGTGCTCTCAACGATGGCATAGTCCTCTTGTGTCTCGAACATCATGCCAAAGATCGACGACCGAGGTAGCGTCTTGTCGATTCGACCGGAAAGATCGGCAAAAGCGTCGCCGTTCAGAAACTCCTCGACGAAGCCCGGACCATCATGGGAATATGCCCGTTCAATTCGCTCACGAGCGACATCGGAGCACATCGCCGCACCGTACACCGCAAGGTTTCCACCCTTGGAATGACCTCCGCACAAAAGCGGCCCGTCGATCGCATCCGCCGCCTCGTCCACATAACGCGCCGCGGATTCCTGGGCCGGCACAGGACACCGGAACGCCATGTTAAAGTCCTCTTTCCAGCCCACAATCGTGCTGTCGGTCCCCCGGAAGGAAAGATAACTAAACCCCGCCGGAAACCGGAACGCCATGGCTGCAAACTGCTCTGTTGTCTCGGCATCACTCACGCTACGATAGCCGCAAACACGAACGCCACGGTAGCGAGGGCTTGCTGCCACAGCCTCCAACAGGGCACGGCTCCCCTCCGGATCCCACAGGTCGCCAATCATGTCTTGGTAGCACTCGGCGCGCAGCAGCTCGCGTACGTCTAGGCCCTGCCAGTTCATCAGCTCCGCCATATCACCCGGCAAACGCAAATAGGACAACCACGCAAAGACCAGGCTATCCACCGCGCAGAACGGCCGTTCCTCAAACGGATCAAACGCCGTCTGGGCATAGGTCAAAAAATTAGGCGAATCCGACATGGCCCTCCCATCAACTATGGTGCATTGGGGTGGTGCAAAGTAACCTGACCCCCTCGCACCAAAAAGGCGCCCGGACCGTGTGGCCCGAACGCCTTTCATTGTAGCCTGTTGCCCAAAAAAGCTTGGTTTAGCAGGAGAAGTCGACGCTGTCGATGATGTCCTTGAGGGCCTTGGCGGAGGCGGTGAGCTCATGCTGCTCGTCATCGTTCAACGGCACGGGAACGCGGCAGACGACGCCGTCACGGCCAACGACCGTCGGCATGGAGATAGCCAGATCGGACAGGCCATACTCGCCCACCATGAGCGAGGAAACGGGCAGAACGGTCTGCTCATCGCGCATGACAGCGGTGCAGATGCGCTTGACGGCCATGGCGACGCCGTAGTAGGTGGCGTGCTTCTTCTCGATGATGGTGTAGGCGGAGTTCTTGACGTCCTCGGCGATGCGCTTCTCGGCAGCCTCATGCTCCAGGTGGCCGTGAAGCTCGCAGAAGGTGTTCAGCGGAACGCCAGCAACCTGAGCGCTGGACCAAGCGACAAACTCGGAGTCACCGTGCTCACCCATGACGTAGGCCTGAACGTCGCGCGGGTCAACCTCGACGTGGGCACCAAGCATCTGCTGCAGACGGCCAGTGTCGAGCACGGTGCCGGAGCCGATGACATGGCCCTCGGGCAGGCCGGACATCTTGATGGCAGCATAGGTCAGAACATCAACCGGGTTGGAGACGATTAGCAGAATGCCGTCGAAGCCGGACTTCTTAATCTCGGGGATAATGGACTTAAAGATGTTAACGTTCTTGTTGACCAGGTCCAGGCGGGTCTCACCGGGCTTCTGGGCAGCGCCAGCGGTGACGACGATCATGGCGGCGTCGGCGACATCGGAATAATCGCCGGCGTAGATCTTCATCGGCTCGGCAAACGTCATGCCGTGCGCGATATCCAGAGCCTCACCCTCGGCGCGGTTCTTGTCCACGTCGATGAGGACCATCTCGGAGAACAGACCGCTCTGCATCAGAGCGAACGCCGAAGACGAACCGACGAAACCGCAGCCGACAATAGCGACCTTCTTCTCGTTAACCATTAGAAACTCCCATCTCTCTCCACAAACAAGCCGCCCGGGAACGACCCGAGCGGCTTGTCGTAATCCCAATACATCCAATCGGGACTTTGATTATGCCCCTATTCGCAGCCGAAAATCGACCGTTTACCGAAATTGTTTGCAGTATTCGTAAAATAACTGCACGAAATCGGTTTCGAGCTATTGACGGGCCGAAACAGGTTTCTAATACAGGCCCGCCTCGCGAATGGCCTCGACAGCCAAAGCGATCTGATCGGGCGGCAGGACCAGCGCCATGCGCACGTGCCCCTCGCCCGAAGGACCAAAACTCGCGCCCGGCGTCACCACAACGCCGGCCTTCTCCATAAGCTCCTCGCAAAACGCCATGGAATCGGTGCGACCACCGGGAAGCTTGGCCCACACGAACATAGAGCCATGCGCGTTGGGACGCTCCCAGCCCAGGCCCTCAAGACCGTCGCACAGGGCATCGCGGCGCTCCTGGTACTTCAGACGCTGCGCCTCGACCTCATCGCGCGGACCGTTCAGGCACGCGATGGCGGCCTTCTGAATCGGGAAGAACATACCAAAGTCGATCTGGCCGCGCAGCTTGGCAAAGGCAGAGACCACATCCTCGCGACCGACCAAAAAGCCGATGCGGGCACCGGTGACGTTAAACGACTTGGAGAGCGAGAAGAACTCAACGCCCACCTCGAGCGCGCCGGGATACTGCAAGAAGCTGCCGCCGGGCTCGCCGTCAAACACGATGTCGGAGTACGCGTTATCATGGACGATCAACAGATCATGTTCGCGGGCAAAGGCGATAATCTCCTCGTAGACCTCGGGCGTGCCCACCGAGCCGACCGGGTTCGCGGGCAGCGACACGATCATGTACTTGGCACGATCGGCAACCTCGGGATCGATACCCGCCACATAGGGCAGGTAATTGTGCTCGGCAACCAGCGGATAGTACTCGAGCTTGGCATCGGCAATCTTCGCACCCGCCTCAAAGACCGGGTAGCACGGATCGGGAACTAGAATGGTGTCACCCGGATCGAGCAGAGCCAGGCCCAAATGACCCACGCCCTCCTGTGTGCCGTTGCACGACTGCACCATGGACGGCGTAATGCCCGAAACGCCAAAGCGATGCTCGTAGTAATCGCACACGGCTTGCTTAAGCTCAGGCAGGTCGCGCAGGGCGTACTTCCACATCTCGGGATCTTGGGCCGCCTGCGTGAGCGCCTCGACCACGTGGTCGTACGGCTTAAAGTCGGGCGTGCCCACGCTCATGTTGTAAATGGTCTTGCCCTGAGCCTTCAGCGCGAGAAGCTTGTTGTTGAGCGAGGCGAAGACCTCCGCGCCAAAGCGGTCGAGACGCTGCGATGCCTGCATGGTGCCACCTTTCGATATGAAAAACGCGGCGCTCTGACAAGAGCGCCGCGCGATACGGGCCATCAGATTGCAAAAGTGTAACGCTTGCAACCCCCGTATTGGTTCAATTTAGCCAACCTTAGTCAACTGCATCGAGCGCGTCGATCTGCGCAAGCCACAGATGCGAGCTGGCGTCACTCGGCATACGCCAATCACCGCGCGGGCTGAGTGTCACCGAGCCCACCTTGGGACCATCGGGCAGACAGCTGCGCTTAAACTGCTGGGCAAAGAAGCGACGGTAGAACGTACGCAACCACGTGTGAACGGTCTTGGCGTCGTAGACGCCCTCAAAGCTCTTGAGCGCCATGCGGTAGATCTTGCCCGGCTCAAAGCCAAAACGCAGCAGGTAATAGAGGAAGTAATCGTGCAGCTCGTACGGCCCCACCAAATCCTCGGTCTTCTGCGCAATCTCGCCATCGCCCGTGGGCGGCAGAAGCTCGGGGGACACTGGCGTATCGAGGATATCGAGCAGGACCTCGGCAATGCGCCCACCAAAGACATCGGCCGCATAGCGCACCAAGTGACGCACAAGCGTCTTGGGCACGCTCGCGTTGACGGCGTACATGCTCATGTGGTCGCCGTTATAGGTAGCCCAGCCGAGCGCCAGCTCCGACAGGTCGCCCGTGCCGATGACAAAACCGCCAGCCTGGTTGGCCAGATCCATCAGAATCTGCGTACGCTCGCGCGCCTGGCTGTTCTCGTAGGTCACGTCTTGGACGGCCGGATCGTGCTCAATGTCCTTGAAGTGCTGCTCCACGGCCGCGCGGATCGAAACCTCGCGGAAGCTCACGCCAAGGTCGCGAGCGAGCGACTCGGCATTCGACTTGGTGCGATGCGTCGTGCCAAAGCCGGGCATGGACACGGCCGTGATACCGGTGCGCGGCAGCCCCAGTGCATCGAAGGCGCGAACTGTCACAAGCAGCGCAAGTGTAGAATCAAGGCCGCCCGATAGACCGATGACTGCGGCCTTGGTACCCGTATGGGCAAGGCGGGTCTTGAGGCCGGCGGTCTGCAGGTCGAGAATGGTCTCGCAACGCTCGGCCAGGTCGCCATGGTCAGCCGGCACAAAGGGCGCGCGGGGGAAGACACGGTCGATGTCGCAGGCGTTGCGCAGGGCGGGAGCCTCGGAGAGCGTGCCCTCAAACGAAAACTCAACGGCCGTGGCCTCCGGCGCATCGTCGGTGCGCGTCCACGTCGTCGAGCGACGGCGCTCGGCAACCAGGCGGTCAAGGTCAACGTCGGCGATGGCCATATCGCAGGTAAGCAGTTTGGTCGCGGCGAGCTTGGAGCCGTTTTCGTAGACGAGGTTCTCGCCCGCAAAGACCATGTCGGTCGTGGACTCGCCCTCGCTCGCGTCCGCGTAGGCATAGGCGCAGTACAGGCGCGCGCTCTGGTTGGAGATTAGGCTGCGGCGGTAATCCGCCTTACCGATAATCTCGTCCGAAGCCGACGGATTGAGGATCACCGTCGCACCGGCAAGCGCCATCTCGGTCGAAGGGGGCGCCGGCACCCACAGGTCCTCGCAGACCTCAACGCCCAGCACCATATCCTCGGCACCTTCATCACAGCAGCGGTAGACAAGCCCCGAACCCAGCGGAACCGGACCCTGACCGGCAAACTCGACCCACACGGGATCCGCAGGCGATGGAGCAAACCAGCGACGCTCATAGAACTCGCCATAGTTGGGCAGATACTTCTTGGCCGTAAGACCCAAAAGCTCGCCCGCGCAGCACACGGCAGCGCAGTTGTAGATATTCTCGGCAACTGCAACGGGAAGACCGATGGTAAAGACAATCGGCAGATCGCGGGTTTCATCGAGAATGTACACAAGTGCCGCCTCGCAGGCATGCAGCAGTGTGCGGTTATGGAACAGATCAGCCGCGGTATAGCCAGTCAGATTAAGCTCGGGCAACACCAGCGCGCGAACGCCGCGCTCGGTAGCCTCGCGAACAGCCGCCAGCGCAACCTCGGCATTGCCCTCGACATCGGCAACGCGAATCTGCGGTGAGGCCGCTGCCACACGTAAAAAGCCGTCAGACTGAGAAAGGTGAAGATTCATAAGAATGCCCCCGTGCGTAGACGCCATTCACAACAATTAGCAAGCTCTATTGTAGTTCAACCGCCGGGTGCAACCGCATCCCACCAACTTGGTGAGCTATTGATGAGTTGATGGTATCTGTTAAATGTCACGTACGATTCACATCTGGTGGGTACCCTGATGGCTACACGAAACGAAGCAGATTTACACCGGGAGGACCCCGTATGACAACCAAGTACACCGACGCGCCGCGCACGCGCGTCATGACACCGGCCGCGCTCAACAACGGCGTTCACGAAAACCATTCCATCGGACAGACCATGGCCATCGCGCCCAAAAAGGGCCTGTTCGATGACATTTCCATTCCCCAGATCATCGCCGGCGCCGCAGCTGCCGCCACGAGCGTCGCGCTTGCCTCCAAGATTGGTATCGCTGGTTCAGTAATTGGCGCCGCCGTGAGCTCGGTCATCACCGTTGTGTCCTCGCAGGTCTACCGCCACTTTATCTCTGCCAGCGCCGAAGCAATCAAGGGCACGCATGCCGCTGTCGACTACCCTGCCGGCGCCTACGAGCCCGTTAAGCCCGATGTCGAGGAGCACCTAGGTGGCGCCGCGACCACGCAGGAAATGCGCCGGGTTGCGGGACGCGCGACCACGGCGCGCGTCGCCCCTAACAGCCTGCGCGCCAAGGCCGCGGCAGAGCGCAGCCAGACGCAAAAGAAGGTCATCGTCTTCTCGATCGCCATCGCCATCGTCGCGGTCATCGCCTGCACCGGCGCCATCCTTATAACCACCGCCGGTGAGGGTCTGGGCGAGCGCCCCGAGCCAATCCTTTCGTCGCGCACGACCGAGAGCGATGCAAATGGCAACACCCAGTCGCAAGATCAGCAGGCGCAGACGGACGATACGCAAGACAGTTCCACCTCTACCGATTCGTCCTCGAACACCCAAAGCCAATCGCAGGGCACCGATTCCTCTACGGCCAACAGTGGCGCGCCGTCCGGCACGACCGACTCAAGCCAAACGACTGACGGTTCGCAGCCGAGCACGGGCGGCCAGACGAGCGACACCGCTTCGGGAACGGGCACAGCAGACAGCAGCAACACCAACAGCTCGAACAGCTCGAGCGGAACCGCGTCCGGCACGGCATCTGACAACTCGAGCCAAGGCACGGCATCGGGCAACTAAGCACATTTGCCTCTCATAGATAACCGACCTGTACAACGGGCGCGAATCGAAAGCGGTTCGCGCCCGTTTGCCTTGGGCGCCGCCATGGCGAACGCTATGCGATGGTAAGATGCTTTACATGTGTAAAGAGGAGATTTGCCATGAGCAAGACAATAGTTAGGCCCACGCTTTCGCTGGGCAACCACATCTATCTGTATCGCCTGCTGCGCGACGCGATTGGGTGCGGCAAGCAAACGTTTATGACACAGGTCGAGGAGGCGCTCGCCGCCGGCGACATGACCGCTTATGACCTGGGCTTCGAGTCCACGCGCGAGCTGCTCGAGGAGCTCAACGACTGCATTAAGCTGACCGTCTTTAAGGGCGGCCGCCTGTATGCCACCGTCATCGCCAACGATGCCTGGGATGCCGCCCTTGCCAAGGGCGAGGACAAGCCCAAGGCTGCCAAAGGCGCCAAGCAGTCCTACAAAAAGAAGAAACGCGGTGAGAAGGACCTCAAGGCCGTGCGCCCCAAGCACGTTAAGCGTCCCAAGCCAGAAACCATGGTTGAAGCCGCGCCGGAACCCGAGCCCGAGACAGAGATCGAAGTCGCTATTGAGGTAACAGCAGGAACCGAAATCGCCGCCACGACCGATTCCGAAGTCATATCCGAGCAGGACGCCACTGCGGAGCTCAACGAGGCTCCCAAGCCGACAACCGAAGAAGCCGCTGACCAACCCGAGACGCCTGCGTTCCAAAACAGCGATGTCTTTGACAACGAGGCCGAGGACGATCAGTCCGACGAGCCCGCCGATCAAGGCGTTACCGAGTCGGCGCCGGAGCCCGAGACGCCGCAGCCCGCCATCTCGCTCACGGTCGTCTATGACCCCGAAAACGCCAACGCCGGCATCACCACCATGGCTTCCACGCCGGTCGAGACAAAGCCGAGCATCGAGAACGAGAACGCAACGCAGGTTGAGATTGAAACTGCAGCTGCAGACGCGCCCGTCACCGTGAAGCCCGCAGATTCCACAATCAAGCCGGAAGCGACGCCGGAGCCCGCACCCGTCATCGAATCCGTGCCCACCTCTGCTTGCGACCAAATTCCCGCACCGGCACCGGCTCCGGCACCCGCAGCGGCCCCAACCCCCGCACCTGCAGCGCCCGCCATCCCCGAGGACTTCCCCGTCGATTTCGCAACCGAGGTCTTCTGCCCCGGCCCGCTTCTGCACCAGTTGTCGACCTATCTCCCCTACGGCGCCGATACCCTCGGCATCGTCGGCGAGTACTACTGGATCGCCCGCGAGCGCGGTACCATCGAGGCCGCGCGAAACCGCGCAAGCTTCCCCCTGCGCTACACGCAGGCCGGCGAGCGCCGCGAGGTTACCGTGCGCATCCGCCGCAACACCACCGGTGGCCTCGGATCCACCTGGGCCATCGATAAAGTCGAAGAACCCGAGCAGTAACGACAAACGGCTCAAATCCAAATCAGGATTTGAGCCGTTTTTATTTGTTGATGTTGCGTAACCAACAGCGAGCGGACCGCAAGTGCGCCAGGTTGCCGTGAAAGAGGAGCGACGCGTACTTCGGTACGCGAGCGACGGCTTGAACGGCAAGATGGGGTGCTTGCGACCCGCGCAGCGTCGAGCAGTTACGCGGTTTGGAAAACCGCGTAACGATCTAGTCGCGCGTCAGCTTACGGTGAATACGATGCGGCTGGGCTGCGTCCTCACCCAGGCGCTCGATACGGTTGGCCTGATAGGCCTCAAAGTTGCCCTCGAACCAATACCAGTTGCCCGGATTCTCGTCGGTGCCCTCCCACGCCAGAATGTGCGTGGCGACGCGGTCCAGGAACATACGATCGTGGCTAATGACCACCGAGCAGCCCGGGAACTCGAGCAGCGCCGCCTCGAGCGAGGACAGTGTCTCGACGTCGAGGTCGTTCGTGGGCTCGTCGAGGAGCAGCAGGTTGCCGCCCTGCTTGAGCGTGAGCGCCAGGTTCAGACGGTTGCGCTCGCCACCGGAGAGTACGCCAGCGCGCTTCTGCTGGTCCTGGCCCTTAAAGCCAAAGCTCGCCACGTACGCGCGGCTGGGGACCTCGGTCTCGCCGACCATCATGTGGTCCAGGCCATCCGAGACGACCTCCCACAGGTTCTTGTCGGGGTCGATGCCAGAACGGTTCTGATCGACATAGGAGATCTTGACGGTCTCGCCCACCTCGAGCTCGCCCGAAGTCAGCGGCTCCAGGCCCACGATGGTCTTGAAGAGCGTAGTCTTGCCCACACCGTTGGGGCCGATGACGCCCACGATGCCGTTACGCGGCAGGGTGAAAGAAAGGTCGTCGATGAGCACACGGCCATCGAACTCCTTGTGCAGGTGATGGGCCTCGAGCACCTTGTTGCCCAGACGCGGTCCAACGGGAATGCGGATGTCGGTCCAGTCGAGCTTCTGGCTTGCGCGGGCCTCGGCCTCCATCTCCTCGTAGCGAGCCAGACGGGCCTTGTTCTTGGCCTGGCGAGCCTTGGGCGAGCTGCGTACCCACTCGAGCTCGGCCTCCATGCGCTTGGCGAGCTTGGCATCGCGGTTACCCTGTGCCTCGATACGCGCGGCCTTGGTCTCCAGATACGTGGAGTAGTTGCCCTTGTAGGGATAAAGGTGACCGCGGTCGACCTCGCAGATCCACTCGGCAACGTTATCCAGGAAGTAGCGATCGTGCGTGACGGCAAGCACCGCGCCCTGGTAGTTGTGCAGGAAGTGCTCGAGCCACAGGATCGACTCGGCGTCCAGGTGGTTCGTGGGCTCGTCGAGCAGCAGCAGGTCGGGAGCCTCGAGCAGCAGCTTGCACAGGGCCACGCGGCGGCGCTCGCCGCCGGAAAGCACGTTGACCGGCATGTCGGAATCGGGCAGCTGCAGGGCGTCCATGGCCTGGCCGAGCTTGGAATCGATATCCCAGCCGTCGGCGGCGTCGATCTCGTCCTGGAGCTTTCCCATCTCAGCCATGAGGGCGGCCATGTCGCAATCCGGGTCGCACATCTCCTCGCCGATCTTGTTGAAGCGATCGACCTTGGCGATCATGTCGCCAAATGCCATGCGCACGTTCTCGATGACGGTCTTGTCGTCGTCGAGCGGCGGCTCCTGCTGCAGGATACCCACGGTGTAGCCGGGGGTAAGCCTGGCATCGCCGTTGGAAACTTCCTCGATGCCGGCCATGATCTTGAGCAGGGTCGACTTACCCATGCCGTTGGGACCCACAACGCCGATCTTGGCGCCAGGGTAGAAACTCAGAGTCACGTCGTCAAGGATTACCTTGTCGCCATGGGCCTTGCGAGCCTGATACATCTGGTAGATAAACTCTGCCATTTGCCTGTTTTATCCTTTCTACCTGCTGTTTCCCTATTCTTGATTCGCTTTAGTGGAAACGAAATGAGGGAACCAGCTCTGAAACGTAACGAAAAAGGGGCATGGTTGCCCATACCCCCTAATACTACCTGGGAAAAGTCCCCCGGAACATACTATGAACTGCGTACGCTAGTTTTCCGCAACCTTAACGAGCGGCTCGCTGCGATTTGCGCCACAGCAGATACGAGTAGACGTAGATGGCTCCGACCGAACCAAACGCCAGAACCGCAATCACCGCGGCGACGACTTCACTCGAAAGCACGCTGCCTGCCACGCCCATCACAATCAGGCCAATACCCAGCACCATAAAGCAGGCGCCGCCAAAACGCTGCGTACGGCGCCAGTTCTCGGGATCGGCAAGCGCCCAGGGTGTCTTGATACCGAGCGTATAGTTCTGCTTCACACGCGGCAAGTAGTTGCCTACGCCGATGAACAGCAAACCGACAACACCGGAAATCAGCACGTTAACCGAACCGACCGCCGGCACCACGCCCCAGACCGTAAGCTCTCCCAGCCAGCTTATGGCGCACATGAACAAGGTGAAGGCGATTACGAAGCCCTGGTAGAACTTGCCCGAGGTTCGATATGCCTCACCTTTGGGGTCGATGCGCGGCACCACGCAGAACATTGCGAGAAGCGCCAGAGGCAGCACGCCGAGCGCGGAGGCCATCCAGCTAGGACCCCAACCGTCGACGGCGCCGTTCGCGCCCCAGTGCGTGGGAATCTGCGCAGGCAAGCTCGGCATCACCATGAGGTGCGCTACGACATTGGCGACGCACAGAGCGACCAGCGCAATCCACACGCGCGACGATACCCCCGTGGGGTGAATGCCCTTGTTTTCGTTATTCATCCTTATCACCTTCCGTGTTTGTAAAACCCATAAACCAGCCAATCAAATCCTGCATGACGGTGGTGTTTAAGCTGTATACGATGTTTTGGCCATGGCGCTCGTCGGTCACCAACCCGGCGTTTTTGAGCGTCGCCAAGTGATGGCTCAGCGACGGCTTACTGATATCGAAATGCTCGGCAAGCTCCCCCGCCGTGCAATTGCCCTCGCGCAGCAACTCCAAAATGCGCCGTCGCGTTGGATCGGCAAGCGCCTTAAAACCCTCTCCCGGCATAAGACCTCCTCTCATCATCTCTCATGACGCGCACACTATACTCGATATTTAGATGTTTGTCTAACTATCTAATCTTGTACTCAAAAAAATAGCCGCCTCCGCGTAATGCGAAGACGGCCACTTCTCACGCTACAAACGTGTTTTGGAGTTAGCCAACCCGCTGCAACGGGTGCCATCTGCTTCAATCTTATGCGAACCCCGATCCCATTTCAACAAGCCCAAGGGCTCAAATGGAATCGCGATAACACCTATAATGGCGATAGCTAAAACACGATTCGCTTCCCCATCGGAGGATGTCTATGACCGAAACCGCTGCCGCTCTCGTCGAGACACGCGACACCAAGCTCGAGATCATCATGGGCCGCGAGGCACTCGATAAGCTCGCCGATGCTACGGTGTTGGTGCTCGGCTGCGGAGGCGTGGGCTCCAACTGCTGCGAGGCACTCGCCCGCGGCGGCATTGGTCATTTCGTCATTCTGGACAAGGACATCGTCGCGCCCAGCAATATCAATCGCCAGGCTATCGCCTTTCACAGCACCATCGGCAAGCGCAAGGTCGATGTTATGGAAGCCATGATCCACGACATCAATCCTGCCGCCACCGTCATCAAGCGCACTGAATACCTGCTGAGCGACAACATCGACGAGTTCTTTTCGAGCGTTTTGGAGCAGACGGACGGCAAGCTCGACTACGTCGTCGACGCCATCGACACCATCTCGGCCAAGCTCACCATTGCCAAATATGCTCAGGACCACGGCATTCGTTTGGTTAGCTCCATGGGCGGGGCCAACAAGCTCCATCCCGAGTGCCTCCGCTTTGCCGATATTTTCGATACGGTACGTGACCCCATGAGCCGCATCATGCGCAAAGAATGTAAGAAGCGCGGAATCAAGAGTCTGCACGTGCTGTTTAGCTGCGAGGAATCGGTTAAGACCCAACCCCGCGACCCGTCCAACATCCACGAGCGTACCGAGTTGGGTACCGCCAGCTTTATGCCGCCCATCATGGGTCAGATGATTGCCGGCGAGGTTATCCGCCAGATCAGCGGGCGCGGCACCGAGCGCGTACGCGCCGACGGCCAACGCCTGGACTAGCAGGATGTCCTGCGATGGAACCGCAATTCTTTGACACGCATTGTCATCTTGATTTGATGCTCGGCCCCGATGCTGCAGCCAGTGAGTCGGCGGCGTCGGGTCTGGGGCTCTTTGACTGCGGGGTCGACCCACGCGACTTTTCGGCCGCAAACGAGCGCGCCCGTCGCCTACCAGGCATCATCGCTGGCGTTGGGCTCCACCCCTGGTGGCTCGCCGACGGCCGCTGCGGTCCTGCCGAAGTCGATCTGCTTTGCGAAGTTGCTGCCCAAGAGCGCTACATCGGCGAGGTGGGACTCGACTTTTCCGCACGCTTTGCCGGAAGTGAGCCGCTACAAATACAGGCATTTGACCGGCTCTGCGATACACTCGTGCAGCATCCTCTTACCGGGCGCGTGATATCAATTCACGCCGTTCGTTCGGCAGGAGCCGTACTGGACGTCCTCGAATCGCATGGACTACTCATCCCAAACCCCGACTCCCCCGTTATCATCTTCCACTGGTTTAGCGGCACTTCGGACGAACTCGTCCGCGCGCGTGATGCGAGCTGCTATTTTTCCGTCAACGAACGCATGCTCGCGTCTAAACGAGGACGCGAATACGCACGACAGATTCCACTCGATCGTTTACTGCTCGAGACCGATGCACCAGCGGAGGCAAACACAGAAACAAGCGCGCAGTCGCTCATCAAATCGCTCACAAGGACCTCAGAACGCATCGCCTCGCTCAAAAATTGTGACGCAGAGCGCATCGAGTCAGCAGTTTTAACAAATGCGCACTCTGGATTTGACCTTCGCTAACCCCTGTGGGCAAAAAATGCCAAATATGAGTACTGCTACCGGAATGGATACATTACTTTTAACTTCCCAACCGCCAGAATAATCCTCGATTGTCCGCTAATTAAAGCTTTTACAGTCATTCATCCTGCGTTTTCGCAAATCTTAAACCCCTCCAGACGCTCAAATCACATCTGAAGGGGTTGATTTTGCTGCGACTAAATTAGTCACAGTACTCATATTTGGCATTTTTTGCACACCGAGTCCCGGGGAGGCACCCGCACCTCCCCGGGACCGCTCGGCTATTCGACGATTGGTGCTCCGTGGCCCCAAGAACCTTCCATGCCGCACACGGTCGAAGCAAACCCGGCAGCAAAGTCGAGCGCGCGCTCGATGGCCTCGGCGCCATCCTCACCACGCTTGACGGAATCGAGATAGCACATCAAAAACGAGGTGAGGAACGAGTCGCCCGCCCCCATGGTGTCCTTCATGTCCGTTACCGGTTTAGCCAGCTGGCGGTAATAACGCTCGCCGTCGTAAGCAATGCAGCCCTCGGCGCCCGCCGTAGCCGACACAAAACGCGGACCCAGACCCTTCACCCATGCCAGACGCTCGCGAATCTCGTCCTCGCTCGCGGCATCCGCCGCACTAAAGAAAGCGAAATCGACGTAGGGCGCAATCTGCTCGTAGTACTCGTCGGTGGAGTCGTCCGAAAAGTCAAAAGAGACCGTGACGCCCACAGCCTTCAACTTGGGCAGCTCGCGCTCGGTAAAGCAGTAGTTGCCCGAATGAACCACATCGAACTGCTTCATGTACGCAAGGTCAAAGCGATCGAGGACATAGCGCGCATCGCCACGGATACCGCCCTCGTTGGAGCCAAGGAAGACACGGTCACCGTCAACGACGGTCACGCGAGCCGCTCCGTTCTCGCCAATCATCTGCTCGCACTTGTCAAGCTCGATACCCTCATCCTCGAGGCTTGCAATGACATGCTCGGCAGCGGCGTCATTGCCAAAAATGCCCATGTATGCAGAGCGTGCGGCACCGCATTTCTTGGCATAAACGGCGAAGTTCACCGCATTGCCGCCGGGATACATGGTGTGGATATGCTCGTAGCGATCGACGACGTTGTCGCCAAATCCGAGCGCGTTAACGTTAAATGCCATGGCCTTTGCCCCTTCTAGTACTCGACAACACCCATATAGCGGCGGAAATCGGGATCGTGATCAAACACCTTGCCGCGTGCGGCGCGCAGCTCGCAGTTCATGGCGTAGAACAGCACCGGGTCCAGATAGGCACGGACGCTCGCCGGCACGGCTTCCATACCGTACTCCTTGGCATCAAGCACCATCAGCGTATCGGTATGCGTCTTAAGGAACGCCAGGGCGCGCTCGTCCATAGCACGGCACTCGCTGGAGCCCATCTGCAGGAAGTAAAAAACGCCATCCTGAGTAGCCTCGAAGGGGCCGTGGAAGTACTCGGCAGAGTGGATGTAGCTGCAGTGCTGCCACTGCATCTCCATAAGAGAGCAGATAGCGAAACCATAGGTCTGGCTAAAGTTGGGACCGCTGCCCAGAATGTAGAAGAACTCGTGCTCCTGGCAAAGCTTGGCAAAACGATCGCCCAGCTCGGCATTTACCTTCTCGCGTGCCGGAGGAAGAATCTTATCCATCTCAGCAATACCGGCATACATATCGGCAAGATCGGCGTAGCCCTCCTGCTGATCGAGCAGCTCGGCCGCAAGCGACAGCGAAATGCCAGCGGGGACCTCGGCCTGCGGCACGCCCTCGCCCCACGGGTAGACCCACGTGGTCCACTTGCCGGAGTCAATCTTGGATCCAGCGTTGTCGGTCTGGGCGATCACCGTAGCGCCGGCAGCAAGGGCAATCTCACAGCCCTCGACGACCTCGGGGGTGTTGCCACTGTGGCTGCAAGCAATGACCAGGGATTTCTCACCCAAGCGGCGCGGGCGCATGATATCAAACTCGCGAGCCGTATAGATATACGAAGTGAAGGTGGTTGCCTCGCGCTGCAGAAGCTCATGAGCCGGGATCAAATCGATCATGGAGCCACCGCAAGCAATCCAGTAGACGCTGTCGAACTTGCCCTTCTCGGCAATTGCCTCTTTGATCAGGTCGTGTGCGTTCATATCCAGTTCCTTTCTTGTTTGGTCCACAATCAATGACGTTGGTTGCGTGGCCGATAGTTGTTTTAGTCAATCAGATATTTCTCGAATGCGGCCATGTTCTTGGCATCTGCCGCCGCCGGGTCATCATAGTAACGACCGTCCGTGATTTCCTGGCCCAGCATGCCGTCGAAACCATGGGCGTTGAGCGTGGCAACGAAGGCGTCCATATCGTGCTTGCCATCGCCCCACACCAGATGGCCATACGGATCACCGTCGATAAAGTGCATCTCGTGAATTGCCCCATCACCAAAGGCGGCAAACCAGTCCTCGAGCGTCTCGCCTGCAACGCCCATCGCGGTTGTATCAACCATGGGCTGTAAGTACGGGCTCGCGACCTCGTCAATCATGCGCTTCGCATCGGAAACCGTCGTCACAAGGTTGCTCTCCTCGGGACGCAGGCTTTCCATCGTAAGCACCAGACCGTGCTCGCCGGCATACTCCGCCAGAATGGACATGTGCTCGCGGCTGCGCTTCCAGGCTTCCTCGCGGTCCTCGTCCCAGTCGCCCCAGCCCGAGTTGACGGACATACGGTCGCACCCAAGTACCTCGGCAAGCTCAATGCCGTGCTTAAAGTACGCCAGGCTGCGCTGTTCATGCAGCGGTTTGCGTGCGCAGTATTGCCAAGGATAGACAACATTCTCGGGGCACAGAGTACGATACCTAAGCCCACGGTCTGCAGCTTTTTTCGCCAGGACCTCAGCCTCAAAGTAGCCCGTATGGTCGAGTGTCACATGCGGCTCCGCACACCACAGCTCAATGGACTCAAAGCCCAAACGCTGCTGCACATCAAGGAAGTAATCGAGCGACCACATGATGTAGTGGATATTCATGCCCGCAATCTGTTCGCGGCGCAGCGTCGGCTTGGATTCAGACATCCTATGCCTCCTTATTTCGATCGAACACGATTTGTCCGTCCGACATCGTCATATCAACCGAAAGATCGCGTGCGTCGCGATAATCGAGGTCGAACACATCCCGATCGAGCACGCAGATATCAGCAAGCTTGCCGACCTCGAGCGTACCCAGCTCGTCTTCGCGCATCAGATCGTACGCGCCCCCGGCAGTCCAAGCACGCAAGAGCTCGACAAGCGTCAGCGCGTTGGCCTCATTCACGGGCAGTCCATCGTCGAAGTATCCGCCGCACGCACTGTAGATTGACTCGCCCAGGCTCGGAATCAGCAGCGGCAAATCCGTACCACAGCACACCGTGCATCCGGAATCTTCCATGCCGCGGCGATTCCAGCTGTGCAAAAGTCGCGTCTTGCCAATTTGTCGACGCATCATCGACAGGCAATCCTCGCGCCGGTCCAGCGTCAGAATCTGCGGATAGACCTCGCAAATTCCACCTAACTTGCCAAACTTGACAAGATCGGTCGGATCAGAGTTCTCGAGATCGGTAATCGCATGGCGGCGAAGCAACCGTCCATGCTCGTCTCGAGGCAGCGAGGCATAGAGCGCCACGGTGCGACGAACGGCGCCATCGCCCTGGCAATGCAAGGAATATCGGAAGCCGTCAGCATCAATTGCGCGCAGCTCGTTCTCAATCAGATCCCACTCGGGCTCCTCGACAACCGTCTTGCCGGCAGCGCCCGCATCGGCCGTGTCCTCATAGGGGTCAATCATCTCGGCAAGCCCCGCCCATACGCCGCGATCGGTCATACGGTTGAAGCCAGAAAAACGAACGAACGGTCCCCGGAAGCGCTCTCGTGCCTCGCGGGCATATGCCAGATTTGCACCGGCACCCACCGGCTGCGACATCATAGAGACGCGAACCGTCAGCTCACCAGATTCCTCACGGCGAGCCATTTCGTCGGCAAAACCGTAGTAGTCATCAAACGCCATCTCCTTGATGGCGGTAACGCCGCGCTCGTTAAGCATGCTCATGTAGTCCGAATACCCCGCACGTACCTCGGGCAGCGCGAGGAAATCGCTCATCATGCGCCAGATCTTCTCGGCATAGCACGCCTGGGGTGTAAAGCCGTATCGTGCACTGGCGGCAGCATTGAGAACGCAGGTCTCCGCACCCGGTGTAAAGCAGACGACAGGGATATCGCCAAAACAATCGTCAAACACAGCTGCCGTATTTGCGTTCTCGGCATCCGATGCCAACGTTTCGAGTAGGCTGTGGCCAAAAGCCGCCGCGCAATCCGGATGATCTTCTTTCCATGCACGCAAGAGCGACACGGCCTCTTTGGCATCAGCGATGCCGGACAGATCAGACCCCAACGTCCGCAGCGCCCAGCCTGTATAGAAGGTATGCACATCGATCAGGCCAGGCATGACGGTACGGTCGCCCAGATCAACTACCTCGTCCGCCTGGGTCAAATACGAAGCTACCTCACACTTGGTGCCAACCGCCTCAATTCGATTGCCACGGACCGCTACGAAACCTTCGAACGGCAGGTCCCCCGTACCGGTAAAGACGCTCTTAGACGTCAGGACCGTTAAACGATCAGACATCACAACCACCTACACCGGAAGCATGCCAGAGATTGCCGTTACGATCAGGCCAAAGACAACCATGAAAATGAAGAACTTCCAAATGGTCTTCCACCATTGGCCAAACGAAATCTTAGCCACGGCAAGGCCGGCGACCGTCATGCCCGCCACGGGACTGATGGTGTTGATGGTCTGATTAGCAAACTGGAGCGCGGTAACGGCAGCTTCGGGATTGAGGCCCATAAGCTCGGTCAGCGGACCCATGACGGGCATGGTGAGCGCCGCAAGTCCAGAACTCGAGGGAACCAGCAAAGAGAGCAGGCCAAGGACGATATACATAAACGTGGTGTAGACGGCAGCGGGTGCACCGGCGAGCGCAGTAGCGAGCGCCTGGAGGATGGTGTCGATGATCATGCCGCCCTCGGCGATGACCAGAATACCGCGAGCGATACCGATAACGATAGCAGCGTACGCAAAATCGGCGAGACCCTTAACGAACTCCTCAGCGATCGTCTGCTGGTCAAGACCGCCCAGGATACCGGCAAGCAAGCCCATGCCAAGGAACACGGCGGAAATCTCATTCATGTACCAGCCCTGGGTAACAAGACCCCAGACGATAATGCCCATACCGCAGGCAAAATCGATAAGTACGAGCTTCTGACGGGTAGTGAACTCTTCCTCGATGGAGGCATCGGTCACGGAAAACTCAACACGCTTGAGCTTGTCGTCCTCGTACGTAATGGACGACTCGGGGTTTTTCTTGACGCGCATAGCGTAGCGCATGGCCCATGCGCTACCGACGGCAGTAAAGATGACCCAAGAAACGGCGCGCAGCCACAGCTGAGGATTGCCCTCGATGCCAATGATGCCCTGGGCGATCAAAACATTAAACGGGTCGATGGTCGAAGCACAATATCCCAGGTTAGGACCAAGGAAGCAGATGATGAATGCCGTCATCGAGTCATAACCGATACCCATCATGATGGGAATGAAGATGGCATAGAACGGCAGGGCTTCCTCAGACATGCCAAACGTAGTGCCGCAAATGGACAGCAACGTCATCGTAATGGGAATGATGAGGATGTCCTTGTTCTTGAGCTTTTTAATCACACGGCTCATGCCGGCATTCAAAGCGTTGGTCTTGGTGATGATTGCGAACGATCCGCCAATCAATAAGACGAACGCAACGACGTCGGCAGCCTCCTGGATGCCCTTAGTGGGCGCTTGCAGGACCGCGAAGATATCCTGACCCAGATTGATGGTCTCGCCGGTCTCGGAATCGGTGTAGTTCTTATCGACCTGCTCATAGGTTCCAGCAACGGCGACTTCGCGCTCGCCCGCCGCTGTCGAAATCGTCTTGCGCTGATACTGACCCGAGGGAACGATCCAAGTCAGGACCGCAAAGACAACGATCAGCAAGAACATGATCGTATAGACATGCGGTAATTTGAACTTAAAACGTCTGTTTGTCTTCTTCGCCTTCGTATCTGACATAGATACCTCCAAAGAACTCGAGACTGCATCGCATCTCGCTTCAACGCTTGCATAAGGCAAACGTTCTATGACGTCCCATAGATTACCAGCAGCTTTTTCCTTCATCAAGATAATTTCAAACTGGTTGCCGCAACGCGGTTGAACGGTTGTGTTCGCGCCGTGAACGGTATGGAAACGCCCGGTGAGATGATCCACCGGGCGTTTCCATTCGCAATGTCCTAAATGTCAAAAACGTAGCGAGACCCAACGATCCGCTGACGACCGATGATAAACGGCCGCCGCTGCTCATCGAAAAAGAAGGCTTCCATATAAAACAAGGGTTCGCCAACGGGAACTGCCAACAGCCGAGCGACCTCGGGCGACGCGCACGCGATCTCGAGCGTGCACGGGTCGGTAAACGCGGGCGTGCGGCCCGTTCGGTTGCGCACGGACTCAAAAATGGATTGGTTAGATAGAGGTGCCGTTGATAGATAGGCGTTGTCCTCGTAAACGTATATGTTGTTCTCGAGCATGACGGGGACTCCATCGGCAGTACGTACACGCTCAACGCAAATCAAATCAGTTCCAACGGGAACACCAAAGAACTGCGCTTCGGTAGAATCTGCCGGCAGTATCTTTCTCGAAATGACGCACGCCCCCGGCTCCATTCCGTTAACGCGGCATGCGTCCGAAAAACTCTGGACGTCATCCTTCTGGCGAATCTTGCGCTTAAGCTTGGGGGCATTGACAAACGTGCCTTTCCCCTGCCGCTTCGTTAGATAGCCCTGCTGGACGAGCTCCTCAATAGCGCGTCGCACGGTAACGCGGCCAACTTTATAGTTCTCAGCCAATTCGAATTCGTTGGGTATCCGCGCGCCCGCCTTGTAGGCACCGGAATTGATTTCGTTTTTAATGATATCGATAACCTGTTGGTACAGCGGTATCGCTGCTTTACCGTCAGTTAGCCCTTCAGTCGGTGGCATATACCCTCTCCCAGCACAATTAAGTCTAAAACGGGCTTAAGGGCATTCAGCAAGTCCTTAGCCCGCATTAGCTTAAAGTATGCTAGGTGCCGCACCAAAATGTCGGGTATTTACTCATCTGACCCGAAAAACGCGCAACTACCGCGCTCCTAAGAAAGCGTGAGCAGCTCCGGCAGCTGGTCGATAATCTTGTCCGCGGCATCCTGGCTAAAGCCAAAGCGTTCCTCGCGCTTGGCAATGACCGTCAGACCGGCTCGCTTACCCGCGGTAATGCCCGGAACGGAATCCTCAACGCAGCAGCAACAATTCGCGGGCAGCCCCAGCAGGTCCAGCGCATGCAGGTAGATGTCGGGCTCGGGTTTGCTCTCCTTAAACTGCTCGCCGCTCACCACATACTCAAAGGCATCAGACAGCCCGCATGCGTTGAGCACTTCCTCGATGCTAACCATGGGAGACGAGCTGGCAAGCGCCACGCGAACGCCACGGCGCGGCAGCTCTCGAATCGTATCCACGGCGCCTGGGTTAATCAAAGCCTGATAGTCACGCGGACGCTTATGCGCCCACTCGTCCCAACGGGCCAACGCCTCCTCGCCAGTGAAGTGTCCCTTACCGGCGCGCTCAAACCAATCGACCAGCATATGCAGGAAGAACTGATGCGAGGTACCGACCTGCCCATTCAACTCCTCTTGAGTCAGATTAAGTCCAAGCTCCTTGGCAAACGCGGCAGTCTCGCCCAAGTAGTAATACTCGGTATCGACAATGACGCCGTCCATGTCAAAGATAACGGCGTCGAACGGAAATGCGGACACGGCACCCTCCCTAACAAAAGGACGCCCGCAAGCAGGCGCCCGAGCCATGCATTAATCGGCGATTCTAACCCAGCAGCTTATCCAGCGCCACCGCAATGCCATCTTCGTTGTTATCGGCGGTCACCATCTGGGCTACAGCCTTAACCTCTTCGACGGCGTTACCCATGGCAACACCGGTGCCGGCCCACTCAATCATGGACTTGTCGTTCTGGCCGTCCCCAAACGATACGACCTCACTGGCATCGATGCCGAGCTTGGGCAGGGCACCCTCGAGTGCGCGGGCCTTGTCGATACCGGGCGCCGTGTACTCAAAGTACCAGTCGGCCGTAAACATGCCCGAAAGCGTCTGCTTAAAGGGCGCATACATCTCCTCGTAATGCGCCTGCAGGTAGGCCGGATCGCCCGCCGTCAGCAGCTTGTCCACGGGATAAGCATCAGCGACCTCATGCAGGCTCTCCACCTCGCGAATCTTAAGATCGCACGCGTCGCGCTCATACTTGACGATATTCTTCTGCGAGCCGTCAGGCAGCGTGATCATGCAATGGTACGAGTCCTCGACGTGCAAATCGCGACCGAGCGAAATCATAGGGATCACGTCAAAATTACGCAGGTGATCAATCAGGCGATGCAATTCGTCGGCAGGCATAGCCTGATCGAACAGCACCTCGTCGGTCTGGGCATCGACGACGTGTGCGCCGTTAAAGGCCACCAGCAGACCGTCATGGTTTTGAAGGTCGAGCTCTTGCGCCAAGGCGTGCAGTCCCCATGCGGGACGGCCCGAAGCCAAGATGAGCCTAATGCCCGACTCCTG
The DNA here is from genome assembly GCA_902494345.1 of uncultured Collinsella sp. GTDB lineage: Bacteria > Actinomycetota > Coriobacteriia > Coriobacteriales > Coriobacteriaceae > Collinsella. The sequence goes on along the minus strand of CABUSV010000007.1, from coordinate 43,698 downwards.
CGCCGCGAGCAGCTTCTCGCGCGTACGCGGGCTAATCACTTTCTGATCGTTGGTGAGCGTACCGTCGATATCCATCGCGATGGCTTTGATTGCCATATATGCCTCCCTGTCATTGAACAACCTTGTCTGAGCCATCATACAGAACACCCATCGCGACTCCGTTTACAACGGGCAAAAAGTCATATTGTCTCGAACATGAACGGCGTGTGGTCGTGAAGCTTTATCGCTCAGGTCAAATACGTCTGCTAGCGACGCTCATCCGTCGGTGCGCCCTCGACGATCGCGATGCCCGCCGATGCGCCTAACGCGCTGGCGCCGGCCTCGATGAATGCGCAAGCCTCTTCGTAATTATGGATACCGCCCGCCGCCTTGATTGCCACGGCATCGCCGAGCACCTCGTGCATCAGCCGCACGTCCTCGAGCTTAGCACCGCCAAAGCTTCTGCCGGTCGATGTCTTAAGGAATCCCGGCTTGGCCTCCAGCGCGATCTCGCATACACGGCGCTTGGCGGCGTCGTCGCCGTCCAGCTTGCACATCTCGACGATTACCTTGTCAGTGATGCCATGCGCGCGACAAAAATCAGCAATGGTAGTCATCTCGCGCTCGATGGCATCAAAATCGCGGTTCTCGATCGACCCCTGATTCAAAACGTAGTCAATCTCGGTAAAGCCACACGCAGCGTATTCCTCAAACCTCGCAAGCTTCTCCTCAAGCGTCATAGTGCCCTGGGGAAAGTCGATGGCGCCGGCAAGGATGATGTCAGAGCCCTCGAGCATGGCGCGGCCCGTCTCGTACTCCTGAAGGTTCGCAAATACGCAGCGAAAGTTGTACTTTAACGCCTTCTCGACATACTGCTCAAACGTGTCCTCGGGGGCATCGATATAGTCGATGTATTTATTGATGGGTTTGGCAAGTGTCATGCTGGGCCTCCTTGTTCAGGACTGACAACCGATTCGTGGTTTCACGCGAAAAACCACGTTCAATGTACGCCCGACATACAAGGACAGCGTCCGCATTCCGACAAGTGGTATGAAATTAGCTGTAAACGTATATTTACAGACAGCGAATGGCACCGCACGCGGATGCCGACAGCAAGACATCCCCCCCCCTCAATACACCCTCATGCCCCTTTACTGTTTGCGACCAGAAATGATGAGCTGCACAACGTCGTTAGCGGTCGAATTCGACCTCTGACGACGTTGTGCGACTCATCGTATCCGACCGACAACAGAAAAGGGGCACGTTCGCATAGCGTGGCGCGTGACGGTTGCAAAACCACCCCATTTGAAACAAACGCAAAAAAGTACTTGCAAAGACGCGTTCCGACATATAAGTTGATAAAAGACCGCCGTTGCGGTTTTAAGTAGATCGAGCATATTCAGTTTCAGTTTTCAGCGTGTAAGAGAAGGAAGATCGGCAAAGTACAACCCCAAACGCAATGACAACTTAATGAGGTAACTGCCACATGTGAGGCACCCAGGGCATTGCTGTCTCGATTTTGAGCACGATGCCTTCCGCCTTGCATGGGCCGTTCCATCCCGCCCCTGCAGCAACTGCCTCACGGGCTCATTGAAAACCGCATAGCACCCCAACGTCAGCACATCACCCACGGCAAGCACATCACTCACGACAACCAACACATCAACAAACAGCACGAACATCAACCGATTGGAGAAGCTATGACAAACCACCACGCTGAAGACGGCGATAAGAAAAACATTCTGGATGCCCGCATTGAGCGAGCATATGCAAACGAATATGACGCCGCCTTTGCCGCCGCGACCATCAAGAACTACGCGTCGCTACCGCTCGCGACGATCTTGGCCGACCACCCTCAACTGCTGAAGCGCTGCACAAAGATCATGGGCGACCCCGACATTCGCAAGCTGACAGACCCCTATGCCCCAAAACGCGACAACGATTCGTACGTTCTTACCGTAGGCTGCCTAGCCCATATGCTTACGGCGCTCGACACGAAACTCAAGCTCGAATGGGAACCCGACGAGCGTCATGAACTCGAAAGCAAGCGGAACACCCTGCGCACCGCACTGTTCCTTCCGTTGGACGGCCTCAAGCGCTGCAACGTCGAGCTCAATACACAGGCGCGGCAAAAGCCCGGGACCACGGGGCAGAAAACTCCAAGACCCCATGCGGCCATCGTCGACCGCAACCGATATAACCGCATGACCGCGCACTTTTCTGCCGAGGGAGTAGCCATAAGAACGCTGATCGACCTGCTGTGCCTCCTGAGCATCAACGAGCTATTTGAGGGCTATCTCGCCCTTGTTCCCGCGACGGCACCCAAGTCGGTAGCAAAGATCATCGAAACCTGCAGACGCCAGTTTGAGCGCCATCGCAATGGCAGCGAGATGAACGCCAGCATCGCGCAGTACTACGCGGCTCATTACAAAAATGACGGATGCGCCCCTGTCGAGCATCAGCTGCGGCTCGCCTACACCACGCCCGTCGCAACGCTCCATCGCTTTGGAGCCCTTGGCGCTTGCGAGCCGCACGAACAGGCAGCCTGCCCCACAACCGAGCTCGATCTCAGGCTCGGACGAACCCTGTAGCCCGCCAGCCCCTCCGCGGGCAACAATCCTATTCCACAACACAACCAACAGAAAGGAGTCCTCATGGACACCAATCATTCCCCCATCATCAGCCCCCTCACCATGCGTGAATCCGCCCGAGGTATCACGCTCACCAGCATTTACGATGAGATGCTCGCCCGTCGCGAGCTCTCCGTCATGGGAAACATCGAAACCCCGATGGCCCACGACCTATGCCAGCAGATCCGCCTGCTCGATGCCACCGACCCCAGCCGCCCCATCACCATATTTGTCGCCAGCGCCGGCGGAAGCGTGCGATCGGGCCTTGCGATCTATGACGCCATGCGCCTCGCATCGTGCCCCATCCGCACCGTCTGCCTGGAATTCGCCGCGTCCATGGGCGCCGTGATCTTTATGGGCGGCGACGATCGCCGTATGGCGCCCCATGCAGAGCTCATGATTCACGACCCGCTGATCCCCCAGGGGGCAGGCGGCTCGGCACTTGCGCTGCAGGAAACCAGCCGGCGTCTCATGCAGACCCGCAAGACCCTCACGCAAATCCTCTCGGACCGCAGCGGCCTCACGCCCAAGCGCATCCAGTCCCTTACCGCAAAAGACACCTACCTTTCGGCCGAGCGCGCCGTCGAGCTCGGCTTTGCCCACGAAATCCTCTCGACCACCAAGGAGGTCGCCCATGTCTAACCTCGCCAGCCGCCTCGCCGCATCTAAGTCCGCATCGTCCACCATCCTCGCCAAGGATCGAACGCTTTCCTGCGACACCCGCCAAACGGGACTCAACAACAATGCACTTGTGATCGGCCCCTCGGGAGCCGGCAAGACCCGAAACGTCCTCAAGCCCAACCTGCTGCAGATGAACGCCAGCTATATCGTGCTCGACACCAAAGGCACGCTCTGTCGCGAAGTGGGACCCGTGCTGGCAGCCCACGGTTACCGCGTGCAATGTCTCAACTTCGCCGACCTCAACACCGTCCCGGCCCTTGCGCCCGGCATCGAGCGCTGCGGCTACAACCCCCTGAGGCACATTCGCCGCAAGGCGGACGGCAGGCCCAACCAGCAGGACATCCTCTCGGTGGCAAAGGCCATCTGCCCCATCGAGGACAACAATCAGCCTTTTTGGGATCATGCGGCGGCAAACCTGCTGTCGTGTCTTATCGCCTACGTCACCGAACAGCTACCCGCCGACGAGCAGACGATCAGCTCGGTCATCAAGCTGATCGAGCACCTGCAGGACGGTGCCACGGGTCGATTGTTTGACGACCTGATCACGACCGACCCCCAAAGCTATGCCCTCTCGCTATGGCGGCGCTACGCCATTACGCAAAATGCCGAGCGCATGCACGCGAGCATCGTCGGCATCCTTGCCGAAAAGGTCATGTGTCTGGGATTCGACGGTGCGGCACAGCTCTATCGTGAGTGCCATCAGGTGGACTTCGCTTCCATGGGACACACCCCCTGCGCCCTGTTTGTAACCGTGAGCGATATTGACCGCAATCTCGATCCGCTGACCGGCCTCTTTATTTCGCAGGCGTTTATGGGCCTCATTCGTGAGGCCGATAGGCAGCCCGACGGCAGCCTGCCCGTGCCCGTGCGCTTTATGCTCGATGACTTCGCAAATCTGCAGATCCCCCAGATCGACAACGTGCTCTCGATTATCCGAAGCCGCAACATCTGGGCAACGCTGCTGCTGCAGTCGACCAACCAGCTCGATGCGCTCTATGGCGAGGCACGCGCACGCTCCATCATGGGCAACTGCGACACGCATCTGGTGCTGGCGTTCCAGGATCCCGAGAGTGCCCGGGTGTTTTCCGACCGCGCCGACGCGCTGCCCAGCACGCTCATGGCGACGCCGATCGATCGCTCGTGGCTCTTTGTGCGCGGCTGCACTCCCGAACAGGTCGAGCGCTTTAGGCTCGAAGACCATCCGCTCTACGGGGAGCTGCCCGAGGCGCAGCGAGGCCATGCGGAGGCCGAGCTCTAGACGCAGGGCCCTCGCAGCACGCGACGCTCCGGCGAAGATCCTTAAAGGCCGTGCGCCCCGGGGCCACGGCAAAGCAAAGGGGCCCGCATCCGATGGGATACGGGCCCCTGACTATAAGGCGCGATGCGTTAACAGCAGCGACTACTTGCGGTGAGCGCGGTAGAACTCGATGAGCGCCTGGGTCGAAGCGTCCTGCTCGGCCTTGGCGGCGTCGTCATGGAAGGCTGGAGTGATCTGCTTGGCAAGCTGCTTGCCCAGCTCGACGCCCCACTGGTCGTAGGAGTCGATGCCCCAGACCGTGCCCTCGACAAACGTGATGTGCTCGTACAGGGCGATGAGCTCGCCGAGTGCGAACGGGGTCAACGTGTCGCCAAAGATCGAGGTCGTCGGACGGTTGCCCTCAAAGCAGCGGGCCGGGACGATCTGCTCGGGCGTGCCCTCGGCGCGCACCTCATCGGCCGTCTTACCAAAGGCGAGCGCCTTGGTCTGGGCCAGGAAGTTGCCCAGGAACAGCTCGTGCACGTCCTGGCCGCTGTCGGTCGCAGGGTTGGCGGTATTGGCGAAGGCAATGAAATCGGCCGGGACCACCACGGTGCCCTGGTGCAGCAGCTGGTAGAAGGCGTGCTGACCGTTGGTGCCGGGCTCGCCCCAGAAGATCTCACCGGTGTCGGAGGTCACGGCGCTGCCGTCCCAGCGGACATGCTTGCCGTTGGACTCCATGGTGAGCTGCTGCAGGTAGGCCGGGAAGCGGTGCAGGTACTGGCAGTACGGCAGCACGGCGTGGCTCTTGGAACCGAAGAAGTTGACGTACCAGACGTTGAGCAGGCCCATCAGCGCAACGGCATTGTTCTCGAGCGGCGTGTTGCAGAAGTACTCGTCGATAGCGTGGAAGCCCTCGAGGAACTGCTGGAAGCGCTCGGGACCGAGCACGACGATCAGCGACAGGCCCACGGCGGAGTCGACGGAGTAGCGGCCGCCAACCCAGTTCCAGAAACCGAAGGCGTTGGCAGGGTCGATGCCGAAGGCCTCGACCTTCTCGAGCGCGGTGGAAACGGCGACGAAGTGCTTCGCCACGGCCTCGGCGTTCTGCTCATCGGAGCCGTCGATGGCGCCCTGAGCCTTGAGCTGCTCGAGCATCCAGGTCTTGACCTCGCGGGCGTTGGTGAGGGTCTCGAGCGTGGTAAAGGTCTTGGAGACGATGATCACGAGCGTGGTCTCGGGATCCAGGCCCTTAAGCTTCTCGGCCTGGTCGTTGGGGTCGATGTTGGAGATATAGCGGCAGTCGATACCGGCGTCGGCATAGGGACGCAGAGCCTCGTAAGCCATGACCGGGCCCAGATCGGAGCCGCCGATGCCGATGGACACCAGGTGCTCGATCTTCTTGCCGGTAACACCCTTCCACTCACCGGAGCGCACGCGCTCGGCGAAGGCATACATGCGGTCGAGGACCTCGTGCACGTCGGCGACGACATCCTGGCCGTCGACGATGAGCTGGCCCCTCTCGGTTGCGGGGCGGCGAAGCGCGGTGTGCAGGACGGCGCGGTCCTCGGTGGTGTTAATGTGCTCGCCGGAGAACATGGCGTCGCGGCGCTCCTCGAGCTTCACCTCACGAGCAAGATCGCACAGCAGCTTGACGGTCTCATCGGTCACCAGGTTCTTCGACAGATCGAAGTGCAGGTCACCGGCGTCAAAGCTCAGCTTGTTCACGCGCTCGGCATCGGCAGCGAACCAGGCCTTGAGGTCGATACCATCGGCCTCGAGCTTCTCCTGATGAGCCTCGAGTGCCTTCCAAGCGGCAGTCGACGTAGCATCGATAGGTGCGGCAACAGTTGCCATAGAGTCCTCCTCAGCATACGGGCGCACGCCTCCATGCGCCCGGACATTCAGATGCCACTATTCTAGCGCAGGTCAAGACTACAATCAGCGAGCGTTGCCAATCGGCCCCCAAACGGCAGCCGATCAAATAGGGACAGGCTTATTTTGGCAGGTCAAACGCTTTACCAACCAAAAATAACCCGTCCTTTTATGGCGAATATTAGGCCGCGGCGCAGACGCTACCGAGTAACTCACGCAGAGGAGACCCGATGCCCTCCAGCAGTTCAGGCGCGATAATGGCAAAAACGGGAACCTCGCCGGTGCCCACGACAGCAGGCACCTTGCCCTCCGAGACAATGCATCCATAAGGCACAAAGCCGTCTTCGCCGGCATCGAGCGCCGCCATGCGACGCGCGAGCTCGCGCGCAAAGCCGGCAGTATCGGCATCGCCAATCGCCAGGACAAAGTCCACGCCTTCGTCGGTCGCCAGGGCTACGGCCTCATCGACCAAATCGTCTCCCCCATCGCCCCCGACCAAGCCGCAGCGAAAAAGCACGCGTTCGAGCAGAGCTCGATCAAGCGAGCCGAGCGCCGCCGAGACGAGCTCATCGTGCGTATGTTTGTCACCGCCCAACACGACCAGCGCCTTGGTGCCACCGTAGTGAGCGACCAATCGTCCGCACCAGCGAGCCACGTCTCCATCCGCAACAAGGCGCGTCGGCATACCAAACCCATAATTGACCATCTTTTCCACAACCCTTCCGTGCGTATAGGCGGTATCAATCGTTAGGCTCATGCTACGAAGCGAGGTTTTCCGAGCTGTTTCGCACTCTTTAGAGCTGCGTTAAAACCCGATCCAACCGCACGACCATACCTACCAAAACAAACCAGTCCCTTTTTGACAGGTTTTGACGACGTCCGGACGAGCGGGTATTATCGAACAGGTATTCGATAAGAACATGTGTTTGATGAAGGGACACGGATGGCGCACGAGCAGCACACCTATATCTGCATCGACCTCAAGACGTTTTATGCCAGCGTCGAGTGCGTCGACCGTGGGCTCGATCCGCTCACCACCAACCTGGTCGTTGCCGACGAATCGCGCGGGCGCACGACCATCTGCCTCGCCATCACGCAGGCCATGAAGGACTTAGGGATTCACAATCGCTGCCGCCTATTCGAGATTCCCGATGGCATCGACTACATCACGGCCGTACCGCGCATGCAGCACTATATGGAGGTGTCGGCGCAAATCTACGGCATCTATCTGGAATACGTAAGTCCGCAAGACATTCACGTCTATTCAATCGATGAATGCTTTATCGACGTGACGCCCTATCTGGACCTCTATCACACAGATGCGGAAGGGTTCGCCTGCACGCTGCGCGACGAGGTCCTCGCGCGCACCGGCATCACGGCGACGGTCGGCATCGGCCCCAACCTATTCCAGGCCAAGGTAGCGCTCGACATTACCGCCAAGCACGTACCCAGCCGCATCGGCATACTCGACGACGAGACCTTTCGCAAGGAGATCTGGCCCCATCGTCCCATCACCGATATCTGGGGCATCGGTCCCGGCGTGGCAGCCCGCCTCGAGAAATACGGCGTCTACGATCTGATGGGCGTCGCGGCGCTCGACGAAAACCTGCTTTACGACGAGCTCGGCGTCAATGCCGAATATCTCATCGACCATGCCTTCGGGCGCGAGCCGACAACCATCGCCGATATCCAAGCCTATCGCCCGCAAGCAACTTCGACCACCACAGGACAGGTGCTCTCGAAGGGTTATGCCTACGAACAGGCCTATACCGTCTTGCGCGAGATGGTCGACAACGCCGTTTTAGACTTGGTCGATAAGCACGTGGTCTGCGACAGCATCTCGCTCTTTGTGGGCTACGCGAGCGAACGCGCCGACATACGCCGCCTCGACGCCAGCGGTACAGCGCAGTATGTGGACGGATGCGGGCACCTGCGCTCGAGCACATCGAGTATCGAACCCACCGCAACCGCCGGCCCCGAGCTCGCGCCCCGTGCGCCCAAGCCCGTCCAGCGCGATGACGAACGGCGTCGCCTGGTGCGCGAAGCGCAGGCAATCGATGGCATCTTTGTGGGAGAGCATGGCGGCAAACCGCGCGGTGGCTATGCCGCACTCTTTGCGCACTCTAACGCCTCGCGAAAGCTGAGCGAGCGTACCAATTCGTTTAAGAAGATCATGGGCTATTTCGATGAGCTCTGGGCGCAGACTGTCGATCCCAAACGACCGGTCAAGCGCATCAACCTGGGATTTGGCAACCTCATGCCCGAGGAATTTGCCACCATCGATCTGTTCAGCGATATCGAGGCCGATGAGCGCGAGCGCGACCTGGCGCGCGCCGTCCTGGCCGTGAAAGGCAAGTACGGCAAGAACGCGCTCGTCAAGGGATTAAGCTTTACCGCCGGCGCCACCGCGCGCGAACGCAACGAACAAGTTGGAGGACACCGTGCCTAAACCCAAACAACAGCCCGTGCGCCCGCCGACCGCCTTCGAGCGCCTGGCGGACCCCGAGGGCAGACGCCGCGCCGCCGACCCCAACCTCACTGCCAACGGTGCCGTGCGCGCCAACCGCGCCGCACAGTTTATGCCCTTTGCCGCCCTCACGGGATACTACGAACTCGTGCGCAAGCAGGAAATCACCGTCGAGCCAAAACGTGAGCTCACGGAAGAAAAAGCCCTCGTGCTTTCTAAAAAACTCGAGGGTCTCAAACGTGGCGACTTGGTTCGTGTCACCTATTACGATACATACGGCTATCGCAGCCGCACCGGCATCCTCGACGAGGCGCTCCCCGCCTTCAAGCTCCTCAAGCTCCGAGACATCGCCATCGACTTCGACGACATCCAAGACATCGAACTGCGCGGACGAGCCTAGCCAAGGAAGCGCATCCAGAGCGACGCTTACAGCGTCATGACGTAGTAGCCCGCGTCTTTCACGGCCGTCTCGAGGACATCACGATCCACCGGCTGCTTAGAGCGCACGCGTGCCGTGTGGTCCGCATACGTCACCGTTGCCCACACGCCATCCAGTGCATTGAGGGCATTGGCCACGTTCTGAGCGCAGCCGTCACAGCTCATGCCGCCGATGAGCAGCTCATCGCTATAGGGATAGTGTGACGCATCGGTATCCACCACAACAACCTTTTTGGCCTTCTTGCCGCTCGCACCATCGCTGCAACAACTCTTCCCGTGTGTCGAAGCGGCAATGCGACGCAGTCCAAAAAACATGCCGACGGCAATGACGGCCAGCACGATGAAATTCGCAGGGCTGAGCAAGTCACTCATGCGTTCCCCTTTCAAGTAGCCCTATCTAGATACCCCCATGGGGTGTCCCCATCTTAACCCAAAATCATGTCTGTTCGGTCAATTAGTTTCCCTCTTCAAACTTTTTTGTTGACCATGGCTTACTTTCGTGTATAAGTTTTCCTAGGCTAACAACTGAGGACCCGAAAGGGGCATCGTGACTCGAACCATTGACATCCCAACATACCAAACGGCTGTCGTGCGCAACTGCTCCCCTACGCTCGCAGGTATCAAGCCGGCTTCGCTCTTTACCTATCCCGGCGTTTACGCCAACCAAAACGGAAAACCCAGCGCCGCCCATATCGAAGAGCGACGCTCTCGCCTGCTCGCCGTCATAGCCCAATGCAACCGCGAGCTCCAGCCACTCGGGATCCATATGAGCGTTTTGGTCTGGCGCCCCTGCGGAGCGCTCATCTATGTGTACCGCCCTGCGGACCTCATGCGATACCTCTCCGACCCCCGTGCCACGACGGCGCTAGCCGCCGAAGGTTACGATGTCCACAACCTGCCCGCATCCCTGGTGCATCTCGCCGCGCGCATCACGCTGGCAAGCAGCAATGCCGCAGAAAGCGCCTATGACGGCAGCGTCTGCGCACTCGCGCGAAATAGACACTGCGATACGGGGTGCATATGCGAGTTCCCCCACGAAATTGGCTATTTTTTGGGCTATCCCTACGAAGATGTCCATCAGTTTATCGTCCAGCACGGCGAAAACTATAAGGTCTTTGGCGCATGGAAGGTATACACAAACGTTGAGCAGGCGCTCACGACCTTCGATTCCTATCGCGCATGCACGCAATACCTTACCTACATCTATCAACAGGGCTGCACTCTGGGACAACTTGTCCAGGCAACCCGATAGAGCATACAAAACGCGGCCGCACGCCGCACAACCGAAAGGAAAACATATGAGCAAGATCGCCGTCGTCTACTGGAGCGGTACAGGCAACACCGAGGCCATGGCAAACTTCGTTGCCGAGGGTGCAACCGGTGCCGGCGCCGAGGCAGAGGTCATCTCCTGCGCCGACTTCTCCGCAGACAAGGCCGCCAACTATGACGCCATTGCCTTCGGCTGCCCCGCCATGGGTTCCGAGGAGCTTGAGTATGACGAGTTCCAGCCTATGTGGGACGAGGTCAAGGAGACCTTCGGTGACAAGAAGGTCGTCCTCTTTGGCTCTTATTCGTGGGCCGAGGGCGAGTGGATGGACAACTGGAAGGCCGATGCCGACGAGGCGGGCGTCAACGTCGTCGATTCCGTCATTTGCTACGATGCGCCCGATGATGAGGGCGAGACCGCTTGCAAGGCCCTCGGAGCCGAGCTCGCGTAACGGACCCAGGGCCTCCAAAAGAGCCTGCATCAAAGCGCATCCTCATCCCTACAAAAGAGCGGGGGCTGGATTCAAGTCCAGCCCCCGCTCTTTAGTAACGGCAGTTACATCAACCGGCTATGAGATATTGCCCAAAAACGCCTTGGTGCGTTCGCTCTTGGGATGGTCGAAGACCTCGCTCGGCGTGCCCTCTTCCACGATAACGCCACCGTCCATAAAGACGACGCGGTCGGCGACGTCGCGGGCAAAGCCCATCTCGTGCGTCACGACGATCATGGTCATACCGTCACGTGCCAGGTCGCGCATGACGCCCAATACATCGCGGACGAGCTCGGGGTCGAGCGCCGACGTGGCCTCGTCAAAGAGCATCACGTGCGGATTCATCGACAGGGCGCGGGCGATGGCCACGCGCTGCTGCTGGCCGCCCGAAAGCTGACTCGGCATAAAATCGATGCGCTCGGCCAGGCCGACCTTGGTCAGCTCCTCGATGGCGATCTTCTCGGCCTCTTCCTTACTGCGCTTGAGCACCTTTTGCTGCGCAAGCATGACGTTCTTTTTGACCGACAGGTGCGGGAACAGGTTGAACTGCTGAAACACCATGCCCAAGTGCGTACGTACCTTATTGAGGTCGACGCCCTTGGCACACACATCCACGCCCTCAACGACAATCGAGCCGCTCGTGGGATGCTCCAGGCGATTGATGCAGCGAAGCATCGTCGACTTGCCCGAGCCCGAGGGGCCCAGGACCACAACGACCTCACCCTTGTGCACGTCCAGATCGATATCACGCAGAACCACGTTATCGCCAAAAGCCTTTTGGAGGTTCTTGATGCTGACAACGACCTCGTTGGAATTCGTTTCACTCATGACAGGACCTCCTTACAGACCGGCGATATGATCGGCGGGCGTCGCGACAACCTGTCCGGCGCTCTTGGTGGGACGCTTCTTTTTGGTTTCGGCCGTCCCCAGAAGTCTCGCCTCAAGACCGCTCACCAAGCGCGCAAGCGGCAGGGTAATGACCAGATAGAACAGAGCGGCAACCACATACGGCGTGATGGAGCCCGTCGTGGCCACGATGGTGCGGGCGTTCATGACGATCTCGACGACACCCACGGCGGCAAGCAGCGACGTGTCCTTGTAGAGCAGGATGAACTCGCTGGTCAGCGTAGGCAGGACATTGCGGAACGTCTGCGGAATCATGACATAGAGCAGCGTCTGGAAGGCATTCATGCCCAGCGAGCGAGCAGCCTCGTTTTGGCCCTTGGGGATCGATTGAATACCGGCACGGAAGATCTCACACAGGTACGCAGACGAGTTCATGGCCATGACGATGACGCCCAAGACATAGTCGTCCACCTTGACGCCGGCCAACGGCAGACCGAAGAACGCGATATAGATCTGCAGGAACGCCGGCGTACCGCGAATGATATTCACATAGATGCCGGCAAGGCAACGCAGGATGCGCGACTTGGAGATGCGCATGAGCGACAAGGCAAAGCCAAAGGGGATTGCCAGCGGAAACGCCACGAGCACGATCGAGAGCGACATGAGGAAGCCCTTGAAGACGATCGGCAGGCTTTGGACCAAAATGACCGGGTTTAAGAACAGGCGCAGAAACATATTGGAGTTCCAGGCCTCGACCCACGGCTGCTCCTTAAGGTCGGCCAGGAAGTTATCGAATGCCGTCACGCCCTTAATCTCGACGGGAGGAATCTTGGAAATCTTCTTGGTCGAACCGTCGGCGAGCGTATAGGTGCCGCTAAAGGCCTCATCGCCGCCCTCGACGGGAAACGTCACACCGTAAACCTCGACACGGAAAAAACCGCCGGCAGGCGCCGTCTCGCCAAAGTCAATCTTGAGCGTCTGGCCGTCAGCCTTGCACGTGGGCTTCATGGGCGTACGATCCATGAGGTCCTCGCCCGAGAGCATCGTCAATCGCGTGTCATCGGTACCAAACGTCGTGCCGTCGACAAACGTCAGCGAAAGACCGCTCAGCTCCTCGTCGGCATCGGCCTGAACTTCCCAAGTGATGCGCGTCTCGGTGCCGCCGACCACATCGCTACCCGAACCGGTATTGGGTCGGGCGGTAATCTTTGCGGTCTCAAGCGCCTGGGCGGTCGTGGGCGCATATGCCCCCGCGCACACCAGCGCGAGCGCCACGGCCATGACGCAGGCTAGCTTTTGGAGCAAGGCGGACAGTGGAAAACGCTGCTCCGCGGCCCCTTTGTTCAGTCGAGACAAGGTGGCTCCTATCGTAGAAGTTGCCGGCAAAACGAGACAGAAACGCTCTCCGTCAAGAGAAGCGCAAAGGCCCTCTCCGCAAAACGGAAAGGGCCCGCGCGCAATCAAGTAGTTATTTTACTTGATATTGTACTTAGCCATGAGGGCGTCGACGGTACCGTCGTCGGTCAGGTCCTTGATGGCCTGGTTGATGTCGTCCTTGAGCTTGGTGTTGCCCTGGTTGATGGCGATGGCGTACTCCTCGCCGGTGCTGATCTGCTTGATGGTCTGGCAGGTGTTGAACTGCTCGGCGGTCAGCTGGCTGGCAACGGAGCGGTTGGTGACTACGGCGTCGCCCTTATCGGACTGCAGAGCGCTGAAGCACTCGGTGGCGTCCTTGTAGGGGACGATCTTGGCCTTCGGGAAGTTCTCCTGGGCAAAGGCCTCGGCGGTCGAGCCAGACTGGACGATGATGGTAGCGTCGGCGTTGTTGAGCTTCTCGCTGAAGTTATCGGCCGTGATGTCGGTGTTGTCGACCTTGGTCACGATAGCCTGATCGTCCATGTAGTAGGAATCAGAGAAAGTGACTTCCTTCTCACGCTCGGGCGTGTCGGTGATAGCCGCGATGGAAACGTCATACTTGGCGCCCGAAGCGACGCCCGGAACCAGCGTGTCAAAGTCATTGTTGACATACTCGACATCCAGGCCCAGCTTGTCGCCGATAGCCTTGATGAGCTCAAGGTCAAAGCCCTGATAATCGCCGTTGTCATCCTTGTACTCAAACGGAGCGTACTCGGCAGAGGTGCCGACGGTCAGCGTACCGTCCTTGACGAGCGCGTACTCCTTGGAGCCGTCGACCTTCTCGACCTTAGCGTCGTCAGAGCTGCTGGAACCGGCATCAGAACCAGAGGTGGCGTTGGACGAGCCGCAGCCCGTCAGAGCAAGGGCGAGCGCCATAGCACCCGTGGCGGCAAATGCGCCGAGCTTCTTCAGCTTCATAATCAGTCTCCTTCCGGTGACCTCGTTTGATTCAGAGGTCTGCAAAAACTGTTGGCTATTATGCACCCGAAATTACGAATCTGCAATGAGAAAACTGATTGAAACAAACCCATAACGTGAATGGAATACTCTACTTTGTGACAGTCATTACTGCTGCAATGACCTTAATAGTCTTATTTCAGCTGCATAACCTGCAAGTTCGTTCGGAGTCTCCAAAATAAACGGCAGCGAACGCAAACGGCCATTCGATACAATATTCTGCATAACCTGCATACCGCCACCAAATTCCTCGCTGCCAAGGTATCCCTTGCCGATGCACTCGTGACGATCTTTATGGGCGCCACAAGGGTTCTTCGAATCGTTGATGTGTACGGCATGCAAGCGATCGATACCCACCACGCGGTCGAACTCGTCGAGTACGCCGTCCAGATCATGGATGATGTCGTAGCCGGCATCGCTCACATGGCAGGTGTCCAAACAAACGCCCAGCTTATCGGACAGCTCTGGGCGCTTGGCGGCAACGCCCTCGATAATGCACGCCAGCTCTTCAAAGCTACGGCCCACCTCGGTGCCCTTGCCTGCCATGGTCTCGAGTAATACCGTCGTCTGCTGCCCCTCAAACATCACCTGGCACAGCGTGTCGACAATCATCTGAATGCCGGCGTCGGAGCCCTGTCCCACATGCGCACCGGGATGGAAGTTGTAGCAGTTGCCGGGCAGTGCTTCCAGACGCTGCAAGTCCTCGGCCATTGCCTCCAAGGCAAACTCGCGCGCCCGCTCTTTGGCAGAACAGGGGTTGTAGGTATACGGGGCATGCGCCACCAGCGGTCCAAAGTCGTTTTGCGCCATAAGCTCGCGCAGAGCCGCCACGTCATCCATGTCAAGTTCTTTTGCCTTGCCACCGCGCGGGTTGCGCGTAAAGAACGCAAAGGTATTGGCGCCAATGGATAGCGCCGTCTCCCCCATCGCCCGATAGCCCTTCGTCGTCGAAAGATGGCACCCAATCGTCAGCATCTCCAACTCCCTCTTCATCAGTTGCGGTGAAATACGGTCTATTGGTGCCCTATTTTGGCGCAAACAGACCATATTCCACCGCAAGTTATAAAAGAGGCATCAGGGGAAAAGGCCTCCGAGGCATTCCAGGCGTTGGCGCCATGCCCCCACGCCCTAAAGTTTCAAGCGAATCGCATCGATGATGTGCGCACAGCGCTGTGTAGCGGCTAGGGACATGATGGGGCTTTCGAGTTTCCCCGCCTGAATGAGCCGTGTCGCATGCGATGTCTCACCGTAATAATCATCGACCTCAAATGGTGCACTGATTTCGAATGCTCGACCGTCGGAGTACTTCACATGGGCGAGCTCGGGGCGATGAAGACGCTCGATTTCCAACGAGCCCCGCTCACAGGCAATCGTTAAGCGGCTTTCATATGCTGCTTTGCCGTCGCACACCATATGAATGGGTATACCGCCGACGCTCATATGGATCTCGTCGGCCCAATCGACACGGCCGCCTGATACGTCACGCCAGCGAACTTCACGGGACGAAACCTCGCAAGCGCCCGCGAGCAAATCCTCAAACCAACCGACTGCATAGCAGCCCATGTCATATAGACAGCCGCCCTGCAACGGATCAAGCAGATAGCCTGAAGGAGACTCGCCGTAATCGAGCTTTTGCACGCTTTCAATCGAGACAATACGGCCAAGCTCACCCGACGCAAGCAAGTCCTTCACGCGAGTGCGCATCTGGCAAAACCGATTCTTCATCGCCTCCATAAACAGCACGCCGCGCTCGCGAGAGGTGGAGGCAATCGAGAGAGCCTCTTCCTCACTCAAAACGGCCGGCTTTTCGCACAGCACGGCCTTTCCGGCGCACAGCGCGCGACAGGCCCAACGCGTATGCATGCCATGCGGAAGAGCCAAGTAAATTGCGTCGACATCGGGGTCGGCAATCAGCGCGTCATAAGCCGCATCGCCGTTATCGTCGATCGAGGCATGGCCATGCGCAGCATCAATCGAAAACGCTCGGCAAAATTCCTCGACATGTGCAGGAGTGCGGCCGGCCGCAGCCACCAGCCGTGCCCCGTCGACCTTCTTGAGCGACGATGCAAATCGATGAGAAATGTGCCCAGCGCCCAAAATGCCCCAACGAACCTCACGCAAATCAACACATGAATCCCGATGGCCCACGACAGCCCCCTTCAGTTGCGGTGGAATAGTTCCTGTTTGGCCCCTATTCTGCCGCAAACAGGAACTATTCCAGCGCAAGTTATAAAAGGGTCACGAGGAGCGCGTTTTGCCGAAGGCCTTAAGCACTGCCGTCACGGGGCCAGGCTGGAAACGTCGGCGCACGTCATCGAGACGCTCGGGGATATCGATATGCTGTGGGCAGTGGCGCGCGCATTTGCCGCACTTGACGCAATTGCTCACCAGCTTGGCCTCGCTTGTGCGCACCGCGCTCGCCGTAAAGTACTGCGATAGACCCGTAAACCAGCTGTGCGCATAGCTTGCGTTGTAGGCGGCAAAACATCCAGGGATATTGATGCCTTTAGGGCACGGCATGCAATAGCCGCATCCCGTGCAGGGCACGCGATTCGATTTTTCAAACTCATCCAGCACGTGCGCGATCGTGTCGAGCTGGTTGGCAGTCATCGAATCCGGCAGGGCCCGATCGGCCAACACCGCGTTCTCATCCACCTGCGCGATATCGGTCATACCCGAAAGCAGCATCGTCACCTGAGGATGATTCCACACCCACGAAAGACCCCAAGCGGCAGGAGTGCACAAATGCGGGTCACGGGCACTATCGAGCACAGCGCGGGCCCGTGGCGGCAGCTTGCCCGCTAAACGCCCACCCAGCAGCGGCTCCATCACAAACACCGCGAGCCCGCGCTCCGCAGCCGCCATGAGTCCTGCCGTTCCCGCTTGGTAACGCTCGCCGGCATAGTTGTACTGTATCTGGCAAAAATCCCAGTCATATGCGTCAAGCATCGTCAGGAAATCCACCGCGCTGCCGTGGTACGAAAAACCAATCTGGCGAATGCGCCCCGCCGCCTTTTGGCGCGCGATCCAGTCCTCGATGCCCAACGCCACCACACGTTCCCACTGGGCGGGCGAGGTAATGTTGTGCATGAGGTAATAGTCGATATGGTCGGTCCGCAGGCGGCGCAATTGCTCGTCGAAGAACCGGTCGAAATCCTCCGCACACTTGCACGAAGCATGTGGCAGCTTGGTCGCGAGCAAAACCTGGTCGCGTAGGCCTAGGCGCTCAAGCGAAGCGCCCACACAAGCCTCGTTGCCGGGATAGAGATAGGCCGTGTCCAGGTAGTTAATCCCCTGCTCCACCGCACGGGAGATGATGGCGTCGGCTGTCTTCGCATCCGGGCGTCCCGGCGCACCGGGAAACCTCATGCAGCCCAGCCCCAACGCCGAGATACGGTTGCCGCTTTTGGGGTCAACGCGATATTGCACGGCCCCTCCCCTCCCATCGAAGCCCTGACAAGGCGAAACAAACCCGTCACGTCATCGAAACACATCGGAATCGCAATTGAGAACGTATCGTAACGCAGCAGAAATCAGGCCGTCACGGCACCGCTTTAACATCAGCAAAAAGCCCGATGAAAGGAGTCGCCCATGCCCGCGCTCGACCTTTGGAACCTCGCATCCCAGCTCAAAAGCACCGATTATCGCTGGGTCGACCTCACCCACACGCTCTCGTGCGACACCCCGCACTGGTTTGGCTTTAAGCCGTTTGAGTCCACCAAGCTCTTCGACTATCTGCCAAACACGCCCGAGGACATGCTCGCCCCTATGCGCTGCTTTCAGTATTCGGTCGCCTCGCAGTACGGCACGCATGTCGACGCACCGCGGCATTTCCACGTTGAGGGTCGTTCCCTTGGAGAGATTGAACCCATCGAGTTTATGCATCCGCTCTGCGTGATCGACAAGCACAAGGAATGCGTCGCAAATCCTGACTTTATCCTGACCATCGAGGACCTCAAAGCCTGGGAGAATGAGCACGGTCGCATTCCCAAGGACGCCTTTGTTGCCTTCCGCTCCGACTGGTCCAAGCTCGCCGACCTCGAAAACAAGGACGAGGACGGCCAGCCCCACTACCCCGGCTGGGACCTCGACGCCATCAAGTGGCTCGTTGAAGAGCGCAACATCGGCGCTATCGGCCACGAGCCGGCCGACACCGACCCCGCGTCGGTGACCACACGCGAGGACGCCTACCCCTATCCCGGCGAGCAATACATCCTCTCGGTCGACCGCTATCAGATCGAGGTCATGGACCATCTAGACGAGCTTCCCGCCATGGGCGCCGTCATCTTCTGCACCTTCCCTAAGGTCCGTGATGGTGTCGGATACCCCGCGCGCGTTTTTGCGGTCTGCCCCGCGGCATAAGCGCACTGCGCAATAGTGTCTTTTTCACAACAGCAGCCCCGCGCGCCCACCAAACGCCCCGACGACATACAATCCATCAGGCGCCCCATATGCGGGCGCCTTTTATATGGGGAGATGATTCACATGCAGATCAACAAGGTCGCCTTTATCGGCAAGGGCGGCGTCGGCCTGCTCTACGGCAGCATGATTGCCAAGGCCCTCGGCAATGACGCCGTCGAATACGTTATGGATGACGCCCGTTTTGAGCGTCACGCGGGCGATGCGCTCACCGTCAACGGAAAGCTTTGCGATCTCACGTCCGTCCGCGCCAGCGAGGCAGCGCCCGCCGATCTGGTCATCCTGACGGTCAAGACCACCGGTCTCGACCAAGCACTCAAGACTATGGAGCGTGTCGTGGGACCCAACACGCTCATCGCCTCGCTGTGCAACGGCATTACGAGCGAGCAAAAGATTGCCGAACGCTTTGGCTGGGAGCATACCGTCCTGGGTATCTGCCAGGGCATGGACGCCGTATTCCTCGACGGCGCGCTCACCTTTACCAATGCGGGCGAAATCCGCTTTGGTGCAGCCGCCGGCACCGACCCCGCGACCGTCGCCGCTATCGACGAGCTCTATACGCGCTGCGGCATCGTCCATACCGTCGAGGACGACATCGCTCACCGCATGTGGGCCAAACTCATGCTCAACGACGGCATCAACCAGACCTGCATGGCCTACGGCGGGACCTACGGAAGCGCCACGGAGCCGGGCTCCGAGCAGCGTCGCTGCTTTGTTTCCGCCATGCGCGAAACGCTTGCGGTCGCCAACGCCGAGGGCGTTGAGCTGACCGAGGCAGACCTGACGCAAATGGTGCACCTCATCGAGGGAATCGACCCCGCCGGTATGCCCTCGATGGCTCAAGACCGCATCGCAAGGCGCAAAACCGAGGTTGATGAGTTCGCGGGCACCATCTGCCGCCTCGCAGCCAAACACGATATCCAGGCACCGCAAAACGAGTGGCTCTATCGGCGCATCCGCGATATCGAGAAAAACTGGTAGCGCCAACTCGCCGCATTCAACAGCCTTAACAGCAAAACCGCCACAAGGGAACCTTTCCCCCTGCGGCGGCCTTCATCTTCGTCTATGACCGGCGGCCGATCTCACAACAGTTAGCGTTGCGACCCCGACACCTCGTCCTCATCGTCGCGACAAAGGACAACACCGGCGCTTCCCAGCAGCGTGGCCGCGATCAGCGCGCCGACCACGATAGGAGCAGCCCCGCATGTCCCCTGCATGCCCGCGACGAGCGCGGCCGTGGGACCAAGGCAGCCAAGCATCAACGCGACGGCGGCAACGGCAATATCTCGAGCATTCACAAGACCACTTCCTCCAAGAGAAAGACCTTATTTCTCAAGAACCAGTGTGCCCCGCATCCATACGCCCAGCGTACCGCCACGGTAAGGGCTCTGTTAACTCAAACGCATACATAGAACGGACGTCCTTACGTTGCCCTAAAGCTCGGTAAAGACGCCCGTCCGCCAAATATCCGTGATGCAGAAAAATTACCAACCGGTGTAGTAATCGGTGGTTCCGGCAGCGCAGCCGGAGTCATAGACCTTGCAATCACCCTTGGAGCCCGTAAAGGTCGAGCCCTGGGCCATATCGCCCGCGGCAACAACGTAATAGCCGTCGGAATCGCGCCAGAAGCCCTCAGAATCCTGAGTCCATTCGCCCGTGCGATAGTGATAAAGCACATTGCTGCTGTAATAGGTCTCGCGGCGTCCGTTGTAGTTATTGACACCCGCAGAGCGCGTCAGGCCCGATCCGTTCGCGTAGGACGCGGCAGACGCATAGGACGGAGTGTAACCGGCGTTGTAGTACGAAGCCTGGGCGGCCTCGGCAGCCTCCGCCTCGGCGGCAGCCTCGAGCGCTTCGCGCTTGGCATCCTCAAGCGCAGTGCGCAGCTCATCGAGCTCGGTCGACTTGGCGTCGACCTCCCCCATCGTCAACAGGTTACCCGCACCGTCGATGCAACCCTGCAACACAGCGCGCTCGTCATCGGTAGCATAGTCGCCATACATATTCATAATGATCTGAGCGCGCATCTCCAGGGAATCGCGCTTGGCCTCCATCGAGGCGTTCCACTCCTGCATAGAGCCATAACCGTCGCTGCGGTAGTCGACGGGCTGCACCAGCGTCGCTTCGGACGGCGTAGGTCCAACCGTATCGGATAGTGTTGCCGCGTGGGCATCAGTTGCGCCGGCACCCGCCAATAGCGCCACGGTCAGAGCGGCGGAAAGGGCGGCGGCTTTCGGTTTTCGTGAATCGATCCTCATGTAGCTGGAAACCTCCGTAGTGCGTTTTTGCTGCGTTTGAGCTGCGTGTGATTCGATCGCGCTGCATAGTACCCCGAGCAAATCGCGACCTGCGGTTTTACTCAAAAGGCGCACGTCAATTGCGTAAAACTCACATCCTCTCAACAGGAGTTTTCCACAACTCGAATGCATAAAGCGTGTCAAAAACCCTGTTTTTGCACCCGATCTATGCAAAAAAGGCGCCTGTGCAACCATTGTTCGCACAGGCGCCTTGAGCAGGCATTTTATGCAGTTATACCTATCGAGTCGCA
The DNA here is from genome assembly GCA_902494345.1 of uncultured Collinsella sp. Classification (GTDB taxonomy): domain Bacteria; phylum Actinomycetota; class Coriobacteriia; order Coriobacteriales; family Coriobacteriaceae; genus Collinsella. The sequence goes on along the minus strand of CABUSV010000007.1, from coordinate 22,448 downwards.
AGGGGCCCTTGCACAAGTCGCTTTACTCGTCCAGCGCGGCGAAGGCCTGCTTCAGATCCCAAATGATATCCTCGGCGTTCTCGGTACCGATGGAAAGACGGATCGTGGAGGGCGTGATGTTCTGCTCGGCGAGCTCCTCGGCAGAGAGCTGGGAGTGCGTGGTGGTAGCCGGGTGCACGACGAGCGACTTGACGTCGGCCACGTTGGCGAGCAGCGAGAACACCTGTAGATGATCGATGAACTTCCAAGCAGCCTCCTGGCCGCCCTTGATCTCGAAGGTAAAGATCGAGGCACCGCCGTTGGGGAAATACTTCTGATAGAGCTCGTGGTCGGGGTGCTCAGGCAGGCTCGGGTGGTTCACCTTGGCGACGTGGCTGTCACCAGCCAGGAACTCAACGACCTTCTTGGTGTTCTCGACATGACGGTCGACGCGCAGCGACAGAGTCTCGGTGCCCTGGAGCAGGACCCAGGCGTTGAACGGGCTGATGCAGGCGCCCTCGTCACGCAGCAGGATAGCGCGGACATAGGTTGCGAAGGCGGCGGGACCGGCAGCCTCGGCAAACGAAACACCGTGGTAGGAGGGGTTGGGCTCAGCGATTTGGGCGTACTTTCCGCTCGCCTTCCAATCGAAGTTACCGCCGTCGACGATCACACCGCCCAGCGAGGTGCCGTGGCCGCCGATGAACTTGGTTGCGGAGTGGACGACGATGTTGGCACCATGCTCCAGCGGACGGAACAGATACGGGGTGCCGAAGGTGTTGTCGACGACAACCGGCAGGCCGTGCTTCTTGGCGATCTCGGAGATGGCGTCGATGTTGGGGATGTCGGAGTTGGGGTTGCCGAGCGTCTCGAGATAGATGACCGTGGTGTTGTCCTTGATGGCCCCCTCGACCTCTTCCAGGTTATGCGCGTCGACAAACGTGGTCTCGACGCCAAACTGGGAGAGCGTATGCTCCAGCAGGTTGTAGGAGCCACCGTAGATGGTCTTTTGAGCCACCACGTGGTCACCGGCCTGGGCAAGAGCCTGCAGGGTATAGGTGATGGCAGCAGCACCGGAGGCGACGGCAAGACCTGCCACACCACCCTCGAGTGCGGCGATACGGTCCTCGAAGACGCCCTGGGTGGAGTTGGTCAGACGGCCGTAGATGTTGCCGGCGTCGGCAAGACCAAAGCGGTCGGCGGCGTGCTGGGAATTGCGGAATACATAGCTCGTGGTCTGGTAGATAGGCACGGCGCGGGAGTCGGATGCGGGATCGGCGCTCTCCTGGCCAACGTGAAGCTGCAGGGTATCGAAACCAAAGGTGTGCTCGGGGTTGTTGATGAACTGGCTCATGATGATCTCCTTGATCGAACAAAAGTAAATAAAAAGAGAGAAGTAAGTCGCTGTCTCCTGATCACGCCGACGGGCGCAAACAGGAGCCCGGCATTCGTCTTGGTAAGCAATTCATATGCGGGCCTCCTTTCGCATCCCGGTTCCGTGGTTGGCTTAATTACCTACCGCCTTTGTGTGTTTTGAATAGTACGAGCATTGTTTCCCTCGGTCAATCACTTAAAAGCGCTAACCTGTTATCGGTTTTTTAGATAGCTATCGAAAGGACGGGCGCCGATGACCCTTCAGCAGCTTCGTTTTCTGATTGCCGTGGCAGAGTCCGGCTCAATCAACGCCGCAGCTCAGCGCCTCTATACCGCTCAGTCCAACATCTCAAACGCCGTCAAAAGCCTGGAACAGGAACTTCATATCGAAATCTTTACGCGCTCTAGCCGCGGTGTTGCACTCACCAACGACGGCACCGAGCTTTTGGGTTATGCACGCCAGGTCGTAGAGCAGGCCGACATGCTCGAGGCCCGCTACGAGGACGGCGGTACCCCGCAAGCCCGCCTCGCCATTTCCGCCCAACACTACGCCTTTTCGGTCGAGGCCTTTGTCAACGTAGTCGAGCGCTGCCGCGACAGCAAGTTCGAGTTCATCATGCGCGAGACCACCACATCGCAGATCATCGATGACGTCCGCGCATTTCGCAGCGACATCGGCATCCTCTATCTGGACGACTTTAACGCCCGCGTTCTGCAGAAGGCTTTTGCCGATGCGCGCGCGAGCTTCCATCCCCTATTCGACGCGACGGTCCACGTCTTCGTTAGCGAGCGCCACCCGCTTGCCCGCCGCCCGCAGCTGTCCCTTGCCGACCTCACACCCTATACGCGCTACAGCTTTGAGCAGGGAACCTCAAACTCCTTCTATTACGCCGAGGAACCTTTTAGCTATATCCCTTGCGACCGCAACATACGAATCTCGGACCGCGGAACACTTACTAACTTACTTATCACGTCGAACGGCTACACCCTGTCGACCGGTGTCCTCTCCAATGAAATGCAATGGGGTATGGCATCGATCCCGTTAGCAGACGCCCCAACGATGCACGTAGGCTATATCATGCACGACGAGCGCAAGCCCTCTCCCCTCTTGCAGCAATACCTCGACGAGCTCAACCGCATCATCCATGCCAACTAACTGTCGGAAGACGGGGTAGAAATCGTAGATTGCTAGCCCCCGGCGGGCATGGCGCTACAATGGTCACTCACACGAAACGTACCCAACGAAAGGAAGCCCGTGAAGGTCATCATCTATACCGACGGCTCGGCCCGATCAAATCCGGGACGCGGCGGCTACGGCGCCGTGCTCAAATACACCAACCCCGCCGGCAAGACCTTCACCTCCGAGCTTTCGCGCGGCTACGCCAAGACCACTAACAACCGCATGGAGCTCATGGCGGTCATCGTGGCGCTCGAGGCACTTAACCGCCCCTGCGAGGTCGAGGTCCATTCCGATTCGCAGTACGTCGTCAACGCCTTTAACAAGCACTGGATCGACGGCTGGAAAAAGCGCGGATGGAAAACCGCCAACAAGCAGCCCGTCAAGAACCGCGACCTGTGGGAGCGCCTACTCACCGCCAAAAGCAAGCACAAGGTTGAGTTCATCTGGGTTAAGGGTCACGCCGGCCACGAGCTCAACGAGCGCTGCGATGAGCTCGCCACCACGGCGGCCGACGGCAGCAACCTCGATATCGACACCGGCTTTAACGAGAGCGACCTGTAATAGCGTTTTCGCGCAGCTTTATATCCCCACGCGCTACACTCATCCTGTAGACCAAACAACGCAAGGGGGACGTATGCTGCGCATCGCGACCATCGGCACATCCATGATCACCGACGACTTTATCCAAGTCGTCAACGCCAACGACCAAGCCGCGTTTGTTGGCACGCTTTCACGCGATGCCGATCGCGGTACTGCCTTTACCGCCGAGCGCGGTGGCGAGCGAAACTTTACGTCACTCGAAGAGCTCGCGTCCGCCGACGACGTCGATGCCGTCTACATCGGCAGCCCCAATGCACTCCATCACGAGCAGGCGCTCGCCTGCATCGCCGGCGGTAAGCACGTTATCGTCGAAAAGCCCTTCTGCGCCACCGAGGCGCAAGCGCTCGAGGTCTTCCGGGCTGCCGAGGCAGCTGGCGTCGTGGCCCTCGAGGCCATGCGCCCGCTTCACGATCCCGCTTTCCACGCCATTGAGGACGCTCTGGGCGAAATTGCGCCCATTCGCCGCGCCTCGCTGCGCTTTGGCAAGTATTCCTCGCGCTACAACGAGATTCTCGCGGGACGCGCCACCAATATCTTCGACTGCAATATGGCATCGGGTTCCCTCATGGACATTGGTGTCTACACCGTCGAGCCCATGGTCGAGATTTTCGGCATGCCCTCCGGCCTTACGAGCATGACCACTCTGCTCGATCCCACCACGCGACAGCTCACGCACGGCCCCATCGATGGCTGCGGTTCCATCCTCGCCAGCTACGGCGGTGGCCGTATCTCCGTCGAGCTCGCGCACTCCAAAATTACGAATGACCTGCTGCCCTCGCAGATCGAAGGCGAGCGTGGCACTATACAAATCGACCATCTGTCCACGCCCCGCAACGTCCGCATCGACTATCGCGGCGACGTCGTACGCGGCTCGGCGACCGAGGCACCGCGCGAACAGGGAGACAACGGCCGCGTGCTCGACCTGCCCAAATCGAGCAACACTATGGAATACGAACTCACAGACTTTATCACCGCCATCGGCGGCATCGATAACGTTAAGGAAGAGATTTGGGAGACCCCGGCGGGACGCCACGAGCTTGGCCACTACCGCGATGTCACACTCGTCTCACTGCGCATCATGGATGCCGTGCGCCAGCAGGCCGGCATAACCTTCCCGGCCGACGCAGGCAAGCAGGCATAGCTATGGGCCTCTTCGATACGTTCTTCTCCAGCGTCACCGGCGGCAGTCGAGAGCCTCAAAAACCATCAAACGTCGAGCTCGAGCTGCGCCGCAGGCTTACTGTGCTCGCAAGCGACGAGGCCACTCAAGACACTCCCCTGCGCTATTTCCTGCGCTGGGCGGGGCAAGTCCAGGGCGTTGGCTTTCGCTTTACCAACACCAACCTCGCGCAGGCACGCGCGCTCACCGGCTGGGTGCGTAACATGGAAGACGGCTCAGTCGAGATGGAGATACAGGGAGCTCCGGCAAACGTCCTATCTCATCTCGAGGCGCTTCATGCCTCCTACGAGCGTATGGGAACGCGTTTTCGCCTCGTAGACGCCCAGGCCCGAGCCCCACTTGCCAATGAAGACGGTTTCACGCCTCGTTATTAGTATTGTGTGCTAAATACGGTATCATTTACCTACGACCGTTGATAGAAAAGAGGCGAGGCGCATGGCGGTGCAAAGAAGGAATACCAAACAGCGAAAGCTGGTTCTTGACGCCGTGCGCCAAAGCTATAACCATCCCACCGCCGACGAAATCTACAACGCCGTGCGCGAACAGGATGACAAGATCAGCCGCGGCACGGTCTACCGCAACCTCAATCTCTTGGCCGACGCCGGCGAGATTCTCTCCATCAAGACGCCGGGCGGCAGCCGCTTCGATCGCACGATCGAGCCGCATGCGCATATCATCTGCACCTCGTGCAGCCGCGTCATCGACGTACCACTCCCCTTCGATGCCCAGCTCGACGCCAAGGCATCCGAGCAAATCGGCTGGCACGTCACGTCGCACTACACCATCTTCGAGGGTCTCTGCCCCGACTGCCGGTAGATGTTTGGGACATGCCTACTCGGCAAGCAGGCGACGCAGTTCTTCTTCGACCGTGTGCACATAGCGGACGCGGTCGTTGATGCCACGCATAGAGGGATTGCAGCTCTCCATTAGATAAGGATGGCCCACTACGTTGAGCATGTCGCGGTCGTTCTCGTTATCGCCAAACGCCATCATCTCATCGGGCGAAATACCCAAGGCACGACCGTAATCGGCAAGCGCGGAACCCTTACCCGAATCAAAGCCGATAAAGTCCGTCCATTCGGTTCCCGACGTCATCACGTCGACACGGTCGCTAAAGAGGCGCTCGAAATACTCCAGCGCCGCCGGCTGATTCACCTCGGGCGTCTGGAAGGCAATCTTAATGACGTCCTCGTCGATGTCCTCGGGACGGTCGACCACCGCCACATCGCAGTGGACCTCATAGCGCAAATGGTCGACGAACGCATCGTTGCCGCTCATGGTGTAGAGGTGTCCCTCACACGAAAGGGTCACGTCGGCATGGGGATACGCAACCACGGCATTCGCGATATCCATAGCAAGGCTACGCTCCATGGAACGCTTGACAACGGCACGCCCCTCGCTCATCACTAGGGCTCCGTTTTCGCATACATAGGCGAGCTCATCGGCCACCGGGGCAAACAGGTAGCGCAAGCTCGCATATTGACGACCGCTCGCCGGCATAAACACGATGCCGCGACGATGCAGTTCATCGATGAGCTCAAAGGCCTCGGAACGCGGCTCGTGCTCCCCCGGATGCAGCAACGTGCCGTCCAAATCGCATGCAATCAGCTTGATTCCTTCAAGACCCATATGCTTCCCCAAAGCCTCCTATCAACAGCAAGACGGACCTTGATTGGTCGCCCCTCAAAGCCCGCCTTGCGTATACACGCGCTTAGCCGCGCGTCTTTTTTACGATGGTAAAGTCGGGAGCCATGCTCACGACGGCATCCGCCGCACTCGACGCAAAGCGCCGGTCCGCATCGAGTTCACGGGTAACCACCGAGAGCCGAACGCCCTCGACGCCCCGGAGCATGCGGCCCAAAACAGGCTGCACCGGCGTATACATGCGCACGGTATACTCGTCCGAATCGCCTCGGAAAAGCGGCGCGTGCATATTGCCGATCTCCCAGCACGCATGCGCGAGCGCAATCGGGTCCATGCGGTCAACTTCGACCAAATAAACCTCGGCACTGCGCAGGCGCACGACAACCGCCACGGGCACCATGCCCGAACGGTCGATGGCGAGCACGTCGCCGTCGGTAAAACGACCGCCGTCGGCAGCATCCAGCCGAACATCGACCGTGCGCCCCAGCTCCGTCACGCCCACAAGCGCGCATACATCAGCCTGGTCCCAATCGAGCAGCAGCTCGTCAACTTCAAAGACGCCGCCCAACTTCCGGCGAAGCAGGAGTTCATAGGACGGATCGTTGAGATTTCCCAAGCATGTCGTCGAAACCAAGCGTTCAGGCATACTCTAACCCTCGACCTCAACGAGCTCGATATCAAAGTTGAGGTCCTTGCCGGCCAGCTCGTGGTTGGCGTCGAGCGTCACGGCCTCGGGCGTTACGTCTATGACCACGGCGGGGACGGGCATGCCGCTCGGCGTGGACAGGAAAAGCTTCATGCCCTTCTCGATCTGCTCGATGTTGGGAACCTGTTCGGCCGGGAAGGTAATAACCATCTCGGGGTTGTGCTCGCCGTAGGCATCGGCAGCAGGAATGTGCACGGTCTTCTTCTCGCCCACCTGCATGTCGACAACAGCGGCGTCGAAGCCCTTGATCATCTGACCGGCGCCGCAGGTGAACTCCAGCGGCTCGCCGCGATCGTAGGAGCTATCGAACTGCGTGCCGTCGTCGAGCGTGCCGCGATAATGAGTCTTGACCTTCTTGCCCTGGTTGGACATGGTAACCTCCGTGATAAGGGCGGCGCACAACGCGGGCCGCCGTGAACATATGGCGCTAACTATACCCTAGTCATACAATTCAAAGACAGTTTGCAAAGAAACGCTGCAACCGGAGGAACCATGGCATATCCCGTATTTGACCTACACTGCGACACCGCCGACCGCATCGGCTGGGCCACGCTCGATCTCGACCTGCGCTTTACCGCCGGCACCGACGGTTATTTCCCCGGCGACGAAACGCATCCGCAAGATTTCGACCTCATCGAGGGCAACGCCTGCGCCATCTCGCTCGCAAAGATCGGCAACACGCCGTGGGCACAGTGCTTCGCCACGTTTGTCCCCGATGAGATTCCCACCGCCCACGCTGCGCGCTTCCAGGCGCAGATCATGGCACACATGAGCGGCCAGGCAATGCTCAACCACGACCGCATGGTCAACGTACGCAGCGCGGCAGACATTCGCCCTGCGCTCAAGGACGGCAAGGTCGCTTGCATCCACACCATCGAAAACGCGACGTTCTTTGCCGAAGACCCCGCGCTGATCGAGGTGCTCAAGAGCCTGGGCGTACTCATGTCATCACTCAGCTGGAACGCGCAGGGACCGCTCGCGAGCGGCCACGACACCCACGCCGGCCTCACCGCCGCCGGCATCGAGACGCTTACGCAGATGGAGCACGCCGGCATGATACTTGACGTCTCCCACCTCAACGATGAGTGCTTTGACGAGGTCGCCGCCCGCGCCACGCGTCCCTTCGTCGCCAGCCACTCCAACTCCCGTGCGGTTTGCGGCGCCAAACGCAACCTTACCGACGACCAGTTCCGCACCATTCGCGACATGGGTGGCATCGTCGGCCTCAACTACTGCAGCGAGTTCCTTTCCAACGGCGCAACCGACAAGACCGCCGCAGACGTCACCTTCGACCAGCTGGCGGCACATATCGAGCACTGGCTCGACCTGGGCGGCGAGGACGTCATCGCGCTCGGCGGCGACTGGGACGGCGCCACTGTGCCCGCTTTCCTCTCCGATGCCAGCAAGATGCCCGAGTTCCAGAACATGCTTTCCAAGCATTTTGGCAAGACCGTGATGCAAAAGCTCTGCAGCGACAACGCGCTTGCCTTCTTCGAGCGTTATTAATTTCACATCCCTTGAGCGGGCCGGCATGCCGAACGGTCGACATGCCGGCCCGTCCCCAATCTGAAGGACCGCTTTTGACGCAGCAGTTTACGATTTCCGTATCCCGACCGGATGGGACGCCCATCCCCGTCGTAGTTACCAAAAAGCGCGTCAAGAACTTCAACCTACGCGTCACATCGAGTGGTGAGGTCCACGCCAGTGCACCGCTCGGCGCCAGCCGCGAGCGCATCGAAGCGTTTGTAAAGCGCAACAGTGCCTGGATTGTCAACCGACTTGCCCAGCGTGAGCGACGTCAGGCGACGGCGCGAGAGCCGCTCAGTCCCTCGTCTATCATTGCACTTTGGGGCAAGCCCATCACGGTACAGGATGCGCTCGATCACAACTTTGCATCACCCGCACCGCGACCCAAACAGGCCACCTTCGCAAGTTTTATGGGTACCGATAAATCGGATGAAAGCCCACAGACCAAGCGGCACGCAATCCTCGACGGCCTAACGTCCGATGAGCTCCAAGCCCACATCGACCAGCTCTATACGTCCGAAGTCACATCGGCGCTGCGCGATATGGTGCACGCATACGAAATCGCAATGGGTGTCGCCGTTTCTCGCGTTTCCGTACGCAGCATGAAAACGCGTTGGGGCTCATGCACTCCCAAATCCGGCGCCATTCGCATCGCACGCGAACTTGCCGCCTATCCCATCGAATGCCTCGACATGGTTGTCGCCCACGAGCTCGTCCACTTGCTCGAGCCAAGCCACAACCAGCGGTTCCACGTCCTGCTCGACACATACTGCCCCAACAATAGAGCACTGTCCCAGCGGCTCAAGCAGCCACCCATAGAGACATATTAGTACCGGTTAGCGCACGCGCTCGATCTCGACACCGCAGCTTGCCAGGGGAAGACCGACGGGCGCCCAAGGCTTATCGAGCTTGATGCGCACACCAAGCAGCGAGGGATAACGGCGCAGCAGCATCTGGGCCGTACCCTCAGCTGCCGCCTCGATGAGCCTAAACGTATGCTCGCGCAGATAGCCATCGACATCGTGGCACACCGAGCCGTAGTCAATCGAGGCGTCCAGGTTATCGTGCTCCCCCGCAGCGCGCAGGTCGGCATAGAGCACCAAGGACACGATGAACTTCTGGCCCAGCGCGTTCTCCTCGGGATACACACCATGGTTGGCAAAAACCTCAAGCCCGTCAATGACAATACGGTCGGCATGGCGCAGATCGTCATAGCTCACGTGGGGCACCGCCGTTGCGGTGGATATTTCGCCCCTGCCACGGCGGGCGAGCTCGGCGCCTTCAGTCTTGGTTGCATTCTCGGGCAGCTTTTTGTTACTCATCGCGATCGTCTCCTTCGTTTAGAACCCCGACCGCGCAAACTAACTACACGCGAATCGACAGGTTCTTTTTATCATCGCTCCAGTTGCAAGCATTGCGCGCGGGGCATGCGAAGCAGGCGCGCGAGGCCTTGTCGGCCGCATAGAGCAGACGCTCAAGCGGTTGGCTGTTCACGCGCAGCTTTCGATGGCCCAGAATGGCCGTCTTAATGGCTGCGGCATCGGCCGGCTCAAACGCCACGTCATCGGGCATGCCGCCGAGAATTGCATCAGCGACGCGCTCGCTTGCAACATCATGGGATATACCCGATTCATACTGTTCGTCTTTGCCGATATCGTGAAGAAGTGCCGTGGCGTAGATGACCTCGCGGTCAAATTCGAGCTGCTCCTCGAGATTCTTGATCCACATAATGCGAGCGACATCGAGCAGATGGTCAATACCGTGGCGGCAGAAGATGCGTCCCGATTCCAACTGCGCAATGTTGCCCAGGTGCCGCCGAAACAGCCCGTTGGCACAAATGTAATCAATGCGAGGCATGGCACCAAAGGGGGCCAGGCCCGAAGCCATGAAGCCGCGACGCGACGTCCCCTCATCGGTCTTCGATGTAAAGTCGTTGACGACCCTCATGCTATCGGCCCAGCATCCTAAAGAACCGCTCCTCGAGCGCGGGATCGGTCTCAAAGACGCCGCGGCGAGCGAGCGTCACGGTCTTGGTGCCGGGCTTTTGCACGCCGCGCATGGTCATGCACATATGCTCAGCCTCCATGAGCACAATCGCTCCCTGGGGAGCGAGATAATCCATGAGAGCGTCGGCAACCTGCGCACACAGCTGCTCCTGCAGCTGCAGACGACGGGCATAGACTTCAACCGTGCGAGCGAGCTTAGACAGACCCGCCACGCGACCGTTAGGGATATAGCCGATCGCAGCCTTGCCATAAAACGGCAGCAGATGATGCTCGCACAGCGAGTAAAACGTGATGTCGCGCTCGATAACCAAGTCGTTCGAGGCGACGGCAAAGGTTTTGGACAGGTGCTCTTCGGCACTCTGGTCCATACCGCCGGCGATCTCACCATACATACGGGCAACGCGCGCCGGGGTCTCCAGCAGGCCCTCACGAGTTGGGTCCTCGCCTATGCCCTCAAGCAACAGCTTAATGGCGGCCTCGACTTTTTCCTGATCGACCATCTGGGCCTCACTTTTCCGATTTTGCGTTCGCACTATGGTACCACGCTCTTCGGCATCGACCACAAGCTACATAGTATGGGTCGAATAGACCGGATCATCACGCCAAAGTTCAACCGCATCACAAAGCACAACGCCCTCGCGCTCAGCACGGGCGCGCGTGGCGTTCATATCAATCACGCGCTGGTTACTCGAGCCCCTAAAGCGCAATGAGATATCGTACAGATCCTGAACAAACGGGCCATCCACCAACATATCGAGGCAGGCAAGGATACGGTCCGTCGCCTCGGTATGGTGACGACCACCCGGCATAAGCTCCTCGAGCACGTCGCCGGTAAAACACCAAATGGTTTTTCCTGACCCCGCAGGATACGCGGCACGAACACGCTCGACAAACTCAACGAGCCCCGCCTGATTCTCGGGCTCCATAGGCTCGCCGCCCAGAATCGTCAGGCCGTCAATAAAGGGATGATCGAGGCTCTCGATAATCTTGTCCTCGACGGCACGATCGAACGGCTCGCCCGCAGCAAAGTCCCACGCGACAGAGTTAAAGCAGTTCTTGCACCCACGACGGCACCCGCTCACAAACAGAGAAGTACGAACGCCTTCCCCATCAGCAATGTCGAAATACTTAATGTTCGCGTAGTTCATAGGTAACCTTTCTGGGGGTCTGGAGTATATCATCCCGTCCTCAAACAGCTTCGCTCGCTGCGCTCGCTGCAGAACTGCGGGCGGGACGATATACTCCAGACCCCTCGCGAGCGATACTCGGTGAACGAAGCGAACATCGAGTATAGGGTTCGAGGTCTAATAAATACTGAGTTGCAGCTCAACCGACTTCGCAAGCAAAGCGTTGTTGCAAGTCAACTCATTTCCGCTAAGAACTTCGAGGAGCGAGCAGACCGCATGCTGCATCTCAGCTACGTCAACTTGGCTGCCCCGTAGCGAGGCCCCGGACCTTTGCTCGATATGAGTTCCGCACGAACAGGAGGCGCCAGTGGCGCCTCCGTCGTGAGCCAGGACTGTCCGAAATAGCGAGTAAAGGTCCGGGGCCTCGCTACGGGGCGGCCTGGGATGGTTATTAGAGATGCAGCACGCGGTCGCGGATCTCCTCGGTTCGGCCCTGGTTCCAGAACTGGGTACCGATGTAACCGCACGTGCGACGGGCGACATTCATCTTCTCCTGGTCACGATTGCCGCAATTGGGGCACTCCCACACCAGCTTGCCGTCATCCTCGACAATCTTGATCTCGCCGTCGTAACCGCACACCTGGCAATAATCGCTCTTGGTGTTGAGCTCGGCGTACATGATGTTGTCGTAGATGTACTGCATCACGCGAATGACAGCCTTGAGGTTGTCCTGCATGTTGGGAACCTCGACATAGGAGATGGCGCCGCCCGGCGAAAGCTGCTGGAACATACCCTCGAACTTGAGCTTGTCGAATGCGTCGATCTCCTCGGACACGTGGACGTGGTAGCTGTTGGTGATGTAGCCCTTGTCCGTCACGCCCGGGATGATGCCAAAACGACGCTGCAGGCACTTGGCGAACTTGTAGGTCGTCGACTCAAGCGGGGTACCGTACAGCGAGAAGTCAATATCGCTTTCGGCCTTCCACTCCGCGCACTTGTCGTTCATGCGCTGCATGACGGCCATGGCAAAGGGCGTGCCCTCCTTCTCGGTGTGGCTGTGGCCCGTCATGTACTTGACGCACTCATACAGGCCGGCATAACCCAGACTAATGGTGGAGTAACCGCCCACGAGCAGCTTGTCGATCGTCTCGCCCTTCTTCAGGCGGGCGAGGGCACCGTACTGCCAAAGAATCGGTGCGGCATCCGAAAGCGTACCCATCAGACGCTCATGACGGCACAGTAGGGCGCGGTGGCATAGCTCAAGGCGCTCGTCGAAGATCTTCCAGAACTTGTCCATGTCCTGATGCGAGCTCAGCGCGACATCGGGCAGGTTGATGGTCACAACGCCCTGGTTAAAGCGACCGTAGTACTTGGGCTTGTTCGGGTCATAGTTCAGCGCGTTGGCCACGTTGTTAAATCCGTTACCGGAGCGGTCGGGCGTCAGGAAGCTGCGGCAACCCATGCAGGTATAGCAGTCGCCGTTGCCCGCGGTCTCGCCCTTCGACAGCTTGAGCTCGCGCATCTTCTTCTCGGAGATGTAGTCGGGCACCATGCGCTTGGCGGTGCACTTAGCAGCCAGCTGGGTCAGGTAGAAGTACGGGGAATTCTCGTGAACGTTATCGTCCTCGAGTACATAGATGAGCTTGGGGAATGCCGGGGTAATCCACACGCCGGCCTCGTTCTTAACGCCCTCGTAGCGCTGGCGAAGCGTCTCCTCCACGATCATGGCAAGGTCGTGCTTCTCCTGAGGCGTACGGGCCTCGTTAAGATACATAAAGACCGTCACGAACGGCGCCTGGCCGTTGGTGGTCATAAGGGTCACGACCTGATACTGAATCGTCTGAACGCCGCGACGGATCTCGTCACGCAGGCGGTCCTCAACAACCTCGCGGACCTTTTCGGGAGATGCGAAAACGCCGAGCTCCTCGAGCTCGCGGGCGACCTCGCCGCGAATCTTTTGACGGCTCACCTCGACGAACGGGGCAAGATGGGTCAGCGAAATCGACTGGCCACCGTACTGGGAGGAAGCAACCTGGGCGATGATCTGCGTCGCGATGTTGCAGGCGGTCGAGAAGCTGTGCGGCTTCTCAATCAGCGTACCCGAGATAACAGTGCCGTTCTGGAGCATGTCCTCCAGGTTCACCAGATCGCAGTTGTGCATGTGCTGGGCAAAGTAATCCGAATCGTGGAAATGGATCAGGCCCTCATTATGGGCATCCACGATCTCTTGGGGCAGCAGCACACGCTGAGTCAGGTCCTTGGAGATCTCGCCGGCCATGTAGTCACGCTGAACGGAATTGACGGTCGGATTCTTGTTGGAGTTCTCCTGCTTGACCTCTTCGTTGTTGCACTCGATCAGCGACAGGATCTTGTCATCGGTCGTGTTCTTCTGGCGCTTCAGGCTCTGAACATAGCGATAGATGATGTAATGGCGAGCGACCTCGTAGCAGTCGAGACGCATGATCTCGTCCTCGACCAGATCCTGAATCTCCTCGACCGACACGGTGTGGCCCGCGTTCTCGCATGCCTCGGCGACGTTTTGTGCCGCGTAAACCACCTGGCGGTCGGTAAGACGAGAGCTCTCCTCGACCTCCAAGTTTGCAGCACGGATGGCATTGACGATCTTATCGATGTTAAAGACAACCTCGGTGCCGCTGCGCTTGATGATCTTCATCCTCTTGCCTCTTTCGCGTCGTAGTCTCATCGCGCTTCAGAGCCAAACGATACCCGGCAGGGCTTGCCCCTGTCTTGCGGCGCCGTCGCGCAATCTGTGTTCTCGATAAACCATAGGCCCTCATGCGGACAATCCTCGCAGCCAATCAAGGGGCTCAAAGATCTATCCAAATGGGGCGAATAAGGTTCTCGTTCTCTGTCCGTCATCTATCATACGACAAAGAGGCATCTATATCCTGTATTCTTTTTTTAGGTCAAACACAACATATAGTGTTTCAGCAGGTCAAAGCAATTAGTCATTTTGCAGACGCATTAAAAATGAGGGGTTCTTGGCAAGTCGGTAAAACGTTACCAACACGGCTACCTGCATGGCAGTTATAAAACCCCCTGAGTCAAGCCGCTGACAAATCCTACCAAAACCAAGCCGCCCACGCCAAAAGAATCCAAAAGATTATGCTTGACCAACATGTTGCGGTCGAATACCGGCGGACGGAGCGACGAGACTGCAAACGCTCGGAAGACTACAGCCCCGGCGCCCCGTCCGCCGGCATTCGATAGGCGAGGAGCTATTATTTCTCTTCGCGAGCTATCATGCGGCCGAGAGCCGCTGTAAAGGGATCGAGCAGAACGCCGGCGATAACCACAAAGGCCCATCCCTTTGTGACAAGGCCCGCCCAACGCGCGAAGAACGTACGGCCTTCAATCGTTCCGAATCCTCTCTGGAAGGCAATCTCGCCAAAACCAATTACCATAAAAAGGAGCGTGGCACCGATGGCCGTACCGGCGACCTTGTGTGATGCGCTCCCCTGCTCAAAACCAAAAAAGTCCAGGCACATACCAACCGTTTTGCCAAACAACGGGAGTGCGCTCAGAGCCTCGGCGATCACCGTGGCCACGATGAGTTGTCCCCAAAAGCCCGTGGGACTCATTAGGTCCAAACCGGGCGCCCCTTCGATAATGGGGAGAAATGCACAGAGCAACAAGGGGTTAAAGAAGCCGTTGAGAATGCCGATGACGCGGCCGACAGGGAGCTTCATAGCCGTAAGCCTTTCAAAGTCATTGATAGAAAGAGGGCCGCCGGCATATGTCGGCGGCCCCGATAAAAACATGATGTGTGGCAAAGCAACTACTCGAGCGGCTACTCCGCCTCGCCGCCGGCTGCCATCTTCTCGGCCTCGGCAAGCTGGGCCGGAGTGAGCTTGCGATACTTAATGGCGCCAAAGACGACACAAGCCGCGCAGACGATCATGCCAGCGATGAACTTCTGGTCAATCGTTGCACCAAACGGCGACGTCACGGCCTCAAACACAATGGGAGACAGTGCCATGCCAAAGTTGATGCCCGCCATGCCAATGGCGAGGTTAAACGCACGTCCCTCGGGAGCAGAGTTGCCGGCGGCAAAATTGCCCTCCAGCGGTACGTATGTCTCCTTGCCAAGAGCGACGACAAAGCCCGCAACGCACAGCACCATAAAGGCGGGTGCAACCAGCGTCAGGCCCAGGCCAACGAGCGTCACGCCCCACGCGATCGGCATCGACAGGTTCTTGAACTTGGCAAACAACGGGCCCACCAAAAGGCCAGCCGCAATGCCGGCGACCGTCATGACGGTCGAAGCGAGGCCAGCCTCAACAGTGCCGCCAAAGCCGCGACCCACGACAAGCAGCGAGACATTGGAGCTAAAGAGCTGGAACGTGAGTACGAACACAAAGCTCATGACCGTGATAATTGCGACCTCTTTGGGCATGTTGGCAAACACGTTGACCTTACGCTTAGGCTCAAGATGGCCCTCGGGAAGGCAAAAAGCCTCGATCACGATGAAAATGATCATGATGAAGTACGCCGCATAGCTATGGAACCACTCGGCAGAACCCAAGATGCCGGAAACCATCGTCCAGATAATGCCGCCAAGTGCGACAAAAGTGGAGTAGATGCCCATGACAAACGAGCGCTGCTTTCCGCCAAAGTAATCCGCGATAAGAGCGTCCGTTGAATTCTGCACGGCGCCGAGACCAAGGCCCATGACAGCAGAAGCCGCTAAGACCTGGCCGAGCGAGTCGTGGAGCACCAGCACCGAGGCGCCTGCCAGCATCACGATAACGTGACCGACAAGCGTCGTCTTCTTCTTGGACACGCGAGAGGCAAGCTGTGAAGAGACGAGCATGGCGGACAGTGCCATCATCAACGGGATGATGCCGATGATCATCTGGACGGCAGCGATGTTTTCGTCGGGAAACGCCGCCGCGACAGAGGCCACGATGGGGACGGGCACCAACATGCCCATAATGCACATGGCGGCAGCATAAATGCCCACCAGGTACTTGATCTTGGTTTTATCCATGATCCATCCTTACACTTAGAGAAAAGGGCCGGGGCGGCCGGACGTCATCATCGGCCGCCCCAAACACAGCACTATCAGTCGTTGAATCCGGTGAACACGGGCTCTCCGCTGTACACGAGCGCTTCCTCGACACCATCGAGCACGCGACAGGCACCAGCGGCCATTGCCTCGAGTTCAAACTCGCCGGGATAAGCCGATACGGGGGCGATCCAAGAGCAGCACTCCTCAATCGAGGCAACGAGCTCCTTGCTGTGGACCATGCCGCCTCCGAGCAAGATGCCGTCGACGTCGCCCTTCAGCACGCAAGCCATCTCGCCAATCCACTTGCAGATTTGGTAAACCATTGCATCCCAGGCGCGAGCTGCGGCCTTATCGCCCGCTGCAGCACGTTCGCACACCTCGATGGCATCGGAGGTACCCAAAAGGTCAACGAAGCCACCGGTCTTCATGCAATGGGCGCGGGCAACGTCGAGACCATGCTCTGCCGTATACTTCGCGACCTCGATCGCGGGAACCGATCCGCAGCGCGTCGGCGCCATGGGACCCTCGCCGCCAACGATGTCGTTGCCGTCCACCATCTTGCCCTTAAGATGAGCCGAGATAGAGATGCCGCCGCCGATATGGCAAACAATGAAGTTGCACTCATCATAGGGGCGGCCGAGCTTTGCCGCATGGCGGATGGCGGTCTCTTTGAGATTAAGGGCGTGCAGGTGCACGTTTCGATACACGCCCTTAATGCCCGTCATACGTGCGAGGTCGCACAGCTCGTCAGTATCGGGAGGATTCACCACAACGGCGGGCTTGCCACATTTCACGGCAAATTCGTAGGCAATCTGGGGTCCCAGCTGCGCCGGGTGTTGAATGCCATTTGCGCCAACGCGAGCATGCTCGAGCATGACCTCATTGATAGCATACGTACCACCGGGCAGCGAAAGCAAGCCACCGCCGCGACCGACAAAAGCATCAAAGTCCTCGAGCTTTAGGCCCGCCTCCTCCAGTGCTCCAAGAATCAGATCGCAGCGATACGGCATCTGAGCCGAAACCCCGTCGAACTGGGCAAGGTCCTTCGCATCGTGCGCAACGTTCTTACTGAGCCTGCACTCCTCGCCCTCAAAAACGCCCACCTTCGTGGAAGTGGAACCCGGGTTGATTACCAGGATGCGCCAGGGAGTCTTTTTATCGGACATACCTTAAGCCTCCTTAAGCGCCTGAGCGCGCACGCAGCTCATCACCACGTTGCCGACGATCTCATCGACGGGCGCAGAGCGCGAGCAATCGCACACGATCTTCTTGAAGCCCTGAAGCATGGGACCGTAAGCATTGGCGCCGGTCAGATTCTGGATAATCTTGACGCCGATATTGCCCACATTGATATCGGGCCAGATGACCACGTTGGCTTGGCCCGCAACAGCGGACTCACGATGCACCTTCTTGGCCGCAACCTTGGGGTTAATCGCCGAATCAAACTGGAACTCGCCGTCGATGGCAAGGTCGGGACGGCGATCGTTGGCAATCTCGCGAGCGCGACGCACCTTGTCGACAAGCTCATTGTCCATCGAGCCGTCAGTCGAATGCGAAAGCAGCGCGCAACGGATATCCCATCCGGTCAGCGAGCGCACCGTTTCGCTCGACGAAATCGCGATTGAGGCGAGCTCCTCGCTCGTAGGGTCGACGCAAACGGCGGAATCGCCAAAAGCCAAAAGGCCACCTTCGCCGCCGTTCCAGTTGGGAATGTCGGCGATACCGCACGAGCTCACGGTGTCCACCCCATCGGCAAGGCCGACGATGGTCTGTCCCGCTAGGATGATGTCGCCCGTGGCGTTATCGATGCCGGCGAACATAACGTCGACATCGCCGAGCACCTGCAAAATCAGGGCGCGCTCAAGCGGACGCGTCATACGGCGCGCAGCGCCCTTGGGCTTAAACTTGCAATCCGGATGCGAAAGGTAGCGCTCGCAACAAGCGGCGTTCGCCTCCTCGTCGGTCACATCGACAATCTCGATACCGTCAAGGGAGATGCCGCGCTCATCGGCAAGCTCCTTGAGCTTACCGCCGTCGCCGACCAGCACACATTCGGCGAGACGCTCGGCAGCGATCTTTGCGACCGCCTGCATCATGGTCTCGTTTTCGCCCTCGGGAAAAGCAACGCGCATAGGCTTGGCGGCAGCCTGCTCGCGCAGGGTCTGCATCAGGTCCATGGCAGTTACTCCATCTCTTCGGCAGTACGCTCGATAAGCTCGCCGATGGTCTTCATGACCATGACCTCGCGAACGGGAACCTCGGCATCGAGTTCGTTCTCGATCATGGAGGTCAACGCGATCATCTTCATCGAGCCCTTGCCCAGGGTCTCAAACGTCGTCTCAGGGGTCACATCGCCGTCATAGTTGTAGGCGGACTTGGCAAAATCGCAGATCTGCTGAGTGAGTTCTTCGTTCATGATGGTGCCTTTCAATCGAAAAAGAGGGGCGGCCACGGCGGGCTGGAGACATGGGTCCCGCCGTGGCCTAAGAGAGGAATCGAATTGTTAAAAGGGTTGAAAGCCTAGTCGTCAAGCTCGAACGTAAGCTCCTTGTAGCCAGGACGGTCGATGACCTTGGCGTGGACGCCCACGGTCTGGCCCGCCATGAGCTTGGCGCGAATCTCGGGGGCCTTCTTCTTGGTAATGCCGTAGATGACGTAGGTGTACTGAGAACCCTCGTCGATATCGACGGCGCCGTAGGCGTACTTGCCATACTCCTTGAGGTAGGGCTTGTCGTTCTGCGGACCAGGCAAGGTAAAATCGATCAGATGGCCGTGACCGGAAACCTGGACCCAATCGGTCTTGTGATAGCCGCAGGCATTGCAGGCAAGGTGGGGCGGAAACTCGACGGCTCCGCACTCGGGGCACTGGCGCGCCCAATAGATGCCCTCTTCAAGACCCGTGTAGAACTTCTTGACCACGGGCTCCATATCTTTGAGTTGCATGAGAATACTCCTTATGGGAAATCGAAAACCGCGGTCGCTTAGGCGACGGTACGAAGAATCTGGCAGCGCACGTTCTGAGAACCGCCAAAACCGCGCAGGAACGCCGTCTCGGGAACCTTCTTCATCTGGGTAGCACCGGCGACGCCACGCATCTGCTTGACGGCCTCAACGATATCGGCGATGCCGGATGCGCCATGGGCGTGACCGAAGTTGCAACGACCACCGTGCGGGTTGATGGGCTTATCGCCGTCAAAAGCGGTGCGACCATCGATCGCGTACTTCCAAGCCTCGCCGCGCGGAATATAGCCGCACTCCTCAGCCGAGACGATCTCTGAAGCAAGGAAGAAGTCATTGCACATAAACAGGTCGATCTCGTCGGGGCTCACGCCGGTAAGGTCGTAGACCTGCTTGGCGGCAAGCTCGGTAGCCCAGTGCTCGTTGTGAAGCAGGCCGGCCTCGACCGCAGAAGCGCCCGTACCCAGAACCTCAATAGGCGCATACGGCACGCCCATGGCCTTGGCCTTCTCCGTGGGCATCACGACAACAGCTGCGGCACCGTCGCATTTCTTCTCAAAGCCGGTAACACGCAAGTACTGCGTAACGCGCGGGTTATACATGCTCTTGAGATACTCGTCGGCGGTATCGAACCCGGCTGCCTTCGCGTCCTCCTCGACCGTAGTCTCGTACCAGGCAAGGGGATTCAGGACGGCACCGCGGCGAAGGCTCTTGGTAAGGCCGTTCAGGGCGTCATCAATCTGATCGGCGGCAAGGTCGTACTGCATCGAATACTCGTTGATCCAGTTGTCGAACGACACGCCAAAGGCACCATCGAGCGGGCGACCATACGCGCGGTCATAGATCTTATCGAGCGAGGGAATCATGACGTCGAGCGTAAAGTCCTGACGAATATGGGAGGGCATATGCTCGACGGGAAGAGTCGAAGCCAAATCGCAGGCACCCGTAAGGACAACGTCGTAAGCACCGGAAGCAACCGCCATCACGGCCTGCTCAAGGGCGACATAACCCGTGCAGCAAGCCTCGGAATGATGGACGGAGCCCTTGGCACGAACGCCAAACCAATCGGCAACCTGCATGTTGGGGGTAATGCAATCGCCAACGAGATACGGATTGGCGCTGCCGTGATAGAAAAAGTCGATATCGCGGGGCTCAAGACCGGCATCGGCAATTGCCTCGAGGGCCGCATAGCCAAACGCCTCGCCCTCGCCAATACCCTGGGTCTCGGGATGCTCCTCAAAATCCTTGAACGGGGTGCAGCCCACGCCTACAATCGAGACGCTGCGCATGTTCTTTCCGAGCGTAACCACTGAATATCACATCCTAATCATGTGAAGGTGTACGGAGTGATGGCGCAGTCCGGCCGCGAGCGAAGGTGAGAGAGCGCTCGCGGCTTTTCTGTGCCGTCACACGTTGAACTACTGCAGTGGTTCTTTTGAACGTAGCTTTAGTTTATGAGGGGTTAAACGAGACACGTGAGACAAAAAGCCCCGATGTGTCCCATCATATGGGACACATCGGGGCTAGGCGTTCCAAATAGCAGATAAACGGACTCGTATTATTTGAGCTAATGATCAGAGATATCTAAAACTCGCCCTGAATACAACCGTTTATCCCAAAATATCGACCGCTCACGCGACCGGCCTTTCAAAATCGGGAATACGTGGGTGCCAATGACGCGATGTATCGTCGACAAAGAGCGGTGCGTAGAACATGCGATTGAGGGCGGCGGCAACGGTGCGCGCCTCAAGGTCGGGCCGGGCCTCGAGCCAATACTGAATGAGGTTATGGTGGCCCGCAAGCGCAAATGCTAGATACAGATCGAGATCAGTTTCATCGGAAAATGTCGAGCGAAGCCGATTACGAAAATAGTCATGCATAAAGATCGTTGCCTTGTGAGCAAACACGGGATCGCCGTTATCGCTGTTAAGTGCCAAAACTTTCGAGCGATTAGCCTTGAGGATCTCCATGCGCTTGATCATCGTGGGCGTAGGGTCCAGCTGCGCATCGCCAAAACGAGCCTCCAGCGCAACATCATTGATGTCCTGCATATTCTGGAGCAGCTCATCTTCAAAACGTTTAACCACATCATCGACAGAGCGATAACAGCGATAGAACGTCGATTTGGATGTATGGGCAAGGCGAAGTACCTCGGCCACCTTAATCGACTGCACCGGAGTTGTCGCCATAAGTTCAAAGACGACATCCTCGATCCGTGAAGCAATATCGTTTTGAGCGTTCAGTGACATGGCGGCCTCCCCTATTGGCGATTGGCTCCTATGCTACCCGAAAGGCATGCTCCTTGAAGACGATACGAGGCTTAGAGCGTGCCGCACAAGAGATGACGCAGCGACCGTATGTCACCGACGAAGTATTCCATCCGCCGGGCATGCCATCTTTACGAGGGTCAATCGAAAACCCGACGCCTTCAGCCTTGAGGATGGCCTCGATGCGCGTCCACGTCTGACTCAGGCGAAGATTACGTTCTTGCAAACTGGGGGCAGCATTAATCCACGCGCGCTCGTCGTCGCTCACCATACGCTCAACCGCAACGGGAGCAATCTCATCGATCGCCTCGATATCCACGCCAATAGGTCCTCCGACCGACCGAGCAACATCGGATACAGCGAGGACGGCCACGCTTCCGCCATGTGAAATGGAAATAGAGGGTGCCTCCCCATCCGCAAGCTCGATCTTGCCGAAAGCAGAACGCGCAAGCCGGGTGTCGTCGAAGACACCCAGGGCGTCACGAAGCAGCAGACCCACGCCTGCGGCTTCCCTCCGAGACGCAATTGGGAGATCCTCATTGGAGGCACGTAAGGCATAGCGTCCCGCGATTGATGCCATATCAACGGTCACGCCGGGATCGATCGCAGAAACATCAACGAGGTGCACGGTTATGTTCAAAACGGTCAACCCCCACTCGATTGAGATGACAAGGCTAAACAGACGCTCAGGACCGCTCTTTCATGAATCGAGGTACCTTTTGCCGGCGATTTGGCGACCCATTTGGCGGCATAAAACAAAACAGCCCAGAGACATAGCCTCTGAGCTGCGAACATTTGGTGGGCGTTAGAAGATTTGAACTTCTGACCTCTTCCGTGTCAGGGAAGCGCTCTCCCCCTGAGCTAAACG
>CABUSV010000006.1 GCA_902494345.1 uncultured Collinsella sp. | reverse complement strand
TTCATATGGTTCTAGTATAGGAAAAGGAATTTCTCGGGGCCGCCTCTCGGCGGCCTTGCGAAAAACAAATCCAAGTTAGACCATTTCAAATGGTTCGATGTCTGCCCGGATGCGACACAGCTTGTGTGTCCATCCTCGCAGTATCCGGTTCTCAAGGTGCACGCCCCGCGGCTGATCCGGTCCGACCGGGCCGCGCGGCAAGGAGATATATTGCCAGACCGGAGGGGCCCCGGGGGCGGGAATTCCACTCTTCACAAGTCCTACACAATACATCGCTTCCTATATAAGTCATAGAAAGGCTGGTGCAGAAATACTGCACGTATCAGATGATGACCCTTCGGTTAAGAGATATATAAAGATCGGTCACCTGTAAGTGTCTATCTACCCGCGCTTTTAGCAATGTAAACCAGCGCTTTCGATAAAAAAGGGGAGCGCCGCGCACAACGCGACACTCCCCTAGCGATTCAAGAGAATCTATTAGGCCTCGAGAGCCTTCTTGGCAATGGTAGCCAGCTCGTTGAAGGACTCGATGTCCTCGTAAGCCATCTGAGCCAGGACCTTGCGGTCGAGCTCGATGCCGGCAACCTTCAGGCCGTGCATGAACTGAGAGTAAGAGATGTCGTTCAGACGAGCAGCAGCGTTGATACGAGTGATCCAGAGAGAACGGATCTCGCGCTTCTTGTTGCGGCGATCACGATACTGATACTGCAGGGAGTGCTGGACCTGCTCTTTAGCATGCTTGTAAGTACGCGAAGCGGCACCGTAGTAACCCTTCGCACGGTGCATAACGGTACGGCGCTTCTTCTTGGCGGCAACAGCGCGCTTAATACGTGCCATGTTCTATCAACTCCTAGACGGTAAAACGAAAAAACGAACTTAGGCGAGACGCGACTTGATGACCTTGCGGTCGGCAGCGGCGATCTCGGTCTCCTGACGGAAGCCACGCTTACGCTTGGTGGACTTCTTGCTCAGGATGTGGCTCTTGAAAGCCTTGGCGCGCATAAGCTTGCCGGTACCAGTCTTGCGGAAACGCTTCTTGGTGCCGCTGTGGGACTTCATCTTAGGCATGAAATACTCCTTAATCGGTTACAGAACACTAGTTACTTGGTATCGCTTGCCGCTTTATCCTCATCGAAGGCGCCCTTAATCGGGGCGAGCAGCATAAGCATGTTACGGCCTTCCATCTTAGGCTTGGACTCGACCGTAGCGTAAGGCTTGAGATCCTCGGCGAGACGCTCGAGAACGTTAAGGCCCTGCTCCGGGTGAGCCATCTCACGGCCGCGGAACATGATGGTGATCTTAACGCGCGCGCCCTTCTTGAGGAAACGCAGAACGTGGCCCTTCTTGGTCTCGTAGTCGCCAACGTCGATCTTGGGTCGGAACTTCATTTCCTTGACCTCGACCTTGGACTGGTTCTTACGAGCAGCCTTGGCCTTCATGGCCTGCTGGTACTTGAACTTACCGTAGTCCATGACCTTGCAGACCGGCGGCTCCGCGTTGGGAGCGATCTCGACCAGGTCGAGACCCTGATCGTCGGCGACGCGCTGGGCATCGCGGATGGCGAACAGGCCGAGCTGAGAGCCATCGACGCCAATCAAACGGCACGAAGATGCAGTGATCTCGTCGTTGATGCGGGTGTCATCAGACTTAGCTATTTTCCCTACCTCCATTCATAAAAAAATAACCCGGCGCTTCTCAGCAACCAGGTCGTACACATAGACTTCCTCGATTTGAGGAAGGTAATCTAAGTTGTATGACCAGTCAGCTGCTCATTGGCGCCAAAAGGTGGGAACCCTCGGGTTCCTCTTTAGGGCATTGCGGAAACAACGCCTTGCGAATAATAACACGTACAGCGCGTTATCACATTACGTACACGAAAAAGGGGGCCGCAACCCCCTTGAAGCGCAGGTGCATGTATGGTGCCCGAGGCGAGACTCGAAGGGACTTCGCTTCGCGAAGCCCCGGGCTTCGGGCGCATGGCGCCCTCGCCACGCTCCGCTACAAACAGGCCACAGGCCTGTTTGCTTAACGCTCCGCGCGCTCACGCGAGTTCGGCACGAAAAAGGGGGCCTTGACCCCCTTGAACGCTCACTTGCATGTATGGTGCCCGAGGCGAGACTCGAACTCGCACGTTGTTGCCAACGGTGGATTTTGAGTCCACTGCGTCTGCCAATTCCGCCACTCGGGCACGCAATGCGTGAGTTAGTTTATCACAGCTTTCTACCGATTAGTCCGAAAATGGAACTTCGAGCATTTCGATGAGTTCGACCGTGCGTAGCATCTCGCGCTGACGGCATCCGCGACCGTCGACCGAAGCCTCACCCATCTGGTTATCGTAAGGGTCCTCGCGCATGCCGTCGAAAGAGGGCTCAAACTCTGCCTGGAATCGATTGTTGGCCACCATACGCCATGGGTCGAGATTGCCAAAGTAGTGACGGCGGCGCCACTCCTCCCCCATCCTGTGAGCAGAAGATCCAAATGACACGTCGGCGTTGAGCCAACCGGTCTGCGGCGTATAGAACTCTGCCCAGTCGTGCGACCCCACCGAATCGGGCGCAACGTACAGGCCGCTCTGCCAACGGGCAGGCACGCCCGCGATACGGCACATGGTGATAAACGTGAGCGCCATAACGCCGCAATCGCCGCGGAGCGAATGCGCGCAGTCATCGGCAATAGATCCCAAAAGCAAGTACGGCGGCTGATAGCGATAGTCGATATGCTGCGTCAGATAATCATAGATAGCACGAGCGCGATCGAGCGGATCCTCGAGTCCGTCAACAACACCGGCCGTCAGCTGCTGCAGATACGGCGTGAATGCAATGTGCGGACGGTCCTCGGAAATATCCTCGGGCAGAGGCGCGTCCATACGCGGATGAACCGGAAGTATGCCACCGTAGACATCACAATAAGCAGCACCGATGTGATAACGATAGGTCACCGAGAATGAGCGTTCACTCGAAGAAGACCACGAGGCGGTACGCGCCGAAGCGTTCGCGGGAGCAACAGCACCCTCCGGCGTCATGTCGAGAATCTCGACACGAGACTGCTGGTGGCAGGTGGCGGCAACGGGAAGCCAAGCGCGAACGGTCTCCCCCTCTAGAGCGCCGGGGACAGACACAGATGCTTTAAGCGTAATGACGCGAGCCAATCCGTTTTGCGACCCCATCTCCTTGAGCATTTCGTTGCGCAGTGCAATTCCGTCCGTAGGATCGGGACGCATGCCGGGAACCTCTTTGGGATATACGCGAAGCGAATCGAGGAAGTTGTCGAGAACGAACAGCTCCCCGTCGATAAAGCGCCAGTCAATACGCTTACGGTCAATCAGATCGTTAAACTGCTCCTCGGTAAACTCAGGCCACTCCTCGCGAATCATCGCAATAGCTCGATCGCGCGACACCGAAAAATGAAGCGGCGTCTCGATCATGCGATACCGCTCGGCACGAACGCAGGCAGCAAGCGAGGGATCGGGATTTTGGGCAAGTAGGCGGTCGCAAGCCTCAATAGCCTGCGAAAGATACCCCGCATCCTTTAAACGCAGGATCTCGGGTGGCAAGCCGATATCTAGAAAACGGAAGTCATCATTGCAAACATCAACAGAGCAACCAACCGGCCCCTCGTCAATAACCTTCCCATCCGAAGGCAGCACATTAATAACAGCCATACCAAACTCCAAGTCATTAGAGCTCTTGAAGCCCATTGTAGCGAGATAAAAAAGAAAGCCCCAACAAGGGAGCCATCAACACCGCCGAGCGGTAGTCAAAAAATGAATTCAGCCCAGTAACCCTGTAGCGAGTTAACGAAGGAGGCCCCGTTCACCCGAAGCTTTTCCCATTGCGCGACTTCTGGCAAAGCCAGTAGTCATCTTAATTCAGACTTGTAACCCTGCGGCGTTAAACAAAGGAAGCCCCATCCCCCGGAACTGTTTCCTTGGCGCGACTTCTGGCGAAGCCAGGTGAGCGCAAAGGAAACAGTGTAGGGAGACGGGGCTTCCGGTGGGAAGTTTAGCGACGCTTACGCCTTGTTGACGGAGCCAAACTCCTCCATGAGCTCCTTGGTGCGGGCAACGATGTTGTCGCGACCAGGCTTGAGGAGCTTGCGGGGGTCAAAGCCCTTGCCCTGCTGATCCTTGCCAGCCTCGATGTACTCGCGAACGCCCTTGGCGAAGACGAGCTGCAGGTCGGTGTTGACGTTGATCTTGGAGATACCCAGGGAGATGGCCTTCTTGATCTGATCCTCGGGGATGCCGGTGCCACCGTGCAGAACGAGGGGCAGGTCGCCGGTCTCGGCCTTGATCTCGCCCAGACGCTCGAAGGAAAGGCCAGCCCAGTCGGCGGGATACACGCCGTGGATGTTGCCGATACCGCAGGCGAGGAAGTCGACGCCCAGGTCAGCAATCTGCTTGCACTCAGCGGGGTCAGCGAGCTCGCCGTTGGAGGTCACGCCGTCCTCGGTGCCGCCGATGCCGCCGACCTCGGCCTCGATGGACATGCCCTTGGAGTGGGCAAGCTCAACGAGCTCCTTGGTGCGGTCGAGGTTAAGCTGGAAGGTCTCCTCGTGAGAGCCGTCATACATGATGGACGTGAAGCCGGCCTCGATGCACTTGAAGCAGTCCTCGTAAGAACCGTGATCGAGGTGAAGGGCGACGGGAACGGTAACGCCCGTGGCCTCGACGGCAGCCTTGACCATGTCGGCGCAGACCTTGAAACCGCCCATCCACTTAGCGGCACCAGCGGTGCACTGAAGGATCAGCGGAGACTTGGCCTCCTCGGCGGCCTGGAGAATAGCCAGGGTCCACTCGAGGTTGTTGGTGTTGAAGGCACCGAGAGCGTACTTGCCGGCCTCGGCCTTCTTGAGCATGTCTGCTGCGTTGACGAGCATAAAAGAAACCTCCTGTAAGGTTGCTCCGATAACGCCTGAGATTTTACCACGACATACCCGAGCATAAACGTTCGTTTGTTCACGAATACCATCCGATTGGACAAATTTTGACCGTTTGCCCCACAGAATCGACCCACTGGGGAAAATAGCTTGACGATTGAGCGGTCTTCGTGGTTCGAAAGACGGCTTCGAGCCTACATCTGCATAAACGGGTTCTGCATAAGTTCGCGCGCCATCGTGGTCGAATCGCCATGGCCCGTCAAGCAAACGGTATCGGGCGGAAGCGTCTTGGCAAGTTTGGAAAGCGAGCGCATAATCGCCGCCTCGTCACCGCCGGAAAGATCGGTACGACCGTGGCTGCCCGGGAAAAGCGTGTCGCCCACAAAGGCGATGTTCCCCTGCTCGGTCGCGGCGAACAGGACGATGCCGCCCGGCGTATGCCCCGGCGTCTCGATCACCTGCAGGCAGACGTCGCCCACCTCGATTGTATCGCCCTCGGCAAGCAAGCGCGTCGGCTCACCCGGATCGGGCGTCTCGATGCCCCACATGGCGCGCTGCTCCTCGATATTTGCGCGAGGTACCGTCACGTCCTTAGCGCACAACTCATATAGTGCGCTGTCGCCAACGACAGCTCGAACCCCGGCAACCCCGCCAACATGGTCGGCATGACCGTGCGTGCAGACAGAGCCGAGTACGCGCACCTCGGGATGCGCGGTGCGGATATGCTCCACAAGACGCTCGCCCTCCCACGCCGGATCGACGATTAAGCACTCGTCATTCGAAATCACGGCGTAGCTGTTGGTCTGAATCGGGCCGTTGACGAGTGCCTCAATCGAAGCCGCACCTCGGGGTGTCAGGTCCAAAGTCATATCGCCCATGCGCATACCCTCCTTCTAAAATACGTTCGAGGCACCAAACGATGCCTCGAACGTAACCAATATCTATGATGCTGAGAGGCTCTCGCACCTACACACGGCGCTTAAGCTGGGCTCCACCCTCGCCGGGCATAAGACGACGAGCGTCGTAGACCGAGTCAACGCTGCTGATAGAGGCCAGCAGCGGATCCAAGCCACTCGCGTCCGAGATCTCGACCATAAAGCGCAGGGTTGCAATGCCCTCGCGGTTGATCGACGTGGCGGCAGAAAGGATATTACCGCCCGCATCGCCAATGGCAATGGTGACATCCTTGAGCAGGCCCATGCGGTCCAGGCACTCGACCACGATCTCGATCTGGAAGAGGGTGTCGGCAGCGCCGTCCCACTCCACATCGATCATGCGCTCGGGATGTTCCATAAGACCCTTGACGTTAGGGCAGTTGGCGCGATGCACCGAAACGCCGCGACCGCGCGTGATGAAGCCGACGATGTCGTCGCCCGTCACGGGGTTGCAGCAATGAGCCAGACGGACCAGCAGGCCGCTGTTGCTCTCGCCCTTGACGATAATGCCGTTACTGGCGCTCTTGCCGCGCTTTTGCGGCTTGCGGTTGGAGCCGCGAGCGGGCTGCTTCACGACCTCGGCGATAGCCTCGGCCTTGGTGAGCTGTTCCTCGGGCTTGGGGTCCAAGATTTGCTCGACCTTATTGCCCACAGCGCGCGGGGCAACCTTGCCGGCACCGACGGCGGCAAACAGGTCCTCGAGCTGCTTGAAGTTAAACTGCTCCGCCACGGCGTTGAGTGCACGCGTCGAACGCGGCGTAGAAATGCCATAGCCACGCTTACGCAGGTCCTTGGCCAGCATATCGCGACCGGCGGCAGCGTCGTCGTCCTTGGTCGCAGCGGCAAAATAGCGGCGGATCTTTGACTTGGCGGAAGGTGTCTTAACGATCTTGAGCCAATCGCGCGACGGCTTGGAACTCTTGTTAGTCAGGATTTCAACGCGGTCGCCCGTCTTGATCTCGTGCGTGAGCGGAGCCACCGCACCGTTGATTTTGGCGCCGACGCAGTGGTTTCCCACCTCGGTGTGAACGGCATAGGCAAAGTCGAGCGGCGTGGAGCCGGCACGAAGCGCCATGACCTCGCCTTTGGGCGTGAAGACAAAGATCTCCTGATCGAACAGATCGACCTTCAGCGAGTGCAGGTATTCCTTGGCATCGGTGATCTCGTCGGAAGCTGCCCAATCGAGCGAATGCTTGAGCCAGTTGATCTGGTCGTCCAAACGTTGAGCGTCATTGGTCTTGGAAGCAGACGATCCGCCCGACTTCTTATATAGCCAGTGGGCGGCAATGCCGTACTCGGCCTGCTCATGCATCTCGTAGGTTCGAATCTGAATCTCGAGCGGACGAGCCGTAGGGCCGATGACCGTCGTGTGGAGCGACTGGTAGTTATTGACCTTAGGCATGGCGATATAGTCTTTAAAGCGACCAGGCATAGGGTGCCACAGCGTATGCACCGCACCGAGCGTGGAGTAGCAATCGCGCACCGAATGGGTAATAACGCGCAGCGCCACCAGGTCGTAGATCTCGGAGAACTCCTTGCCCTTGCGCTTCATCTTTTGGTAGATGGACCAATAGTGCTTGGAGCGGCCGTTGATCTGGAAGTCCTCCAGACCAATGCGGTTGAGCTCATCGGTAAGCGTCTTGATGGTCTCGGCAAGGTAGCGTTCGCGGACCTCGCGCGACTCAGCTACCATACGCGCGATGCGCTGGTAGGCATCGGGCTCCAGGTAGAAGAAGGACAGGTCCTCGAGCTCCCACTTAATAGAGCTCATGCCCAGGCGGTCGGCCAAGGGCGCGTACACGTCCATGGTCTCGCGAGCCTTAAACAGGCGACGATCCTCGCGCAGGGCTGCCAGCGTTCGCATGTTGTGCAGACGATCGGCAAGTTTAACGATGATGACGCGGATGTCCTTGGACATGGCGAGGAACATCTTGCGCAGCGTGAGCGCCTGCTTCTCGTCCATGCTGTCGACTTCGATGCTGGTGAGCTTGGTCACGCCATCGACGAGCTCGGCCACCGTATCGCCAAACAGGCCGGAAACATCGGTGAGCGAGGTCTCGGTATCCTCGACGGTATCGTGCAGCAGCGCGGCACACACCACATCGCAGTCCATCTTGAGATCGGCCAAAATGATGGCAACCTCGACGGGATGGTTAATGTACATCTCGCCCGAGCGGCGCTTTTGGTTGCAGTGCTTCTCGGCGGCAAAGCAGTAGGCCTGCTCAACCTTAGAAAAGTCGTCCTCATTCATATATTTGAGGCACAGGCGCTCCAGCTTGTCGTAGCTGTCCGCCATAATCTCGGGCGGCAGCTCATCGGCATGCTTATAGTGCTCCATCTCCGAAAACGGCTGGAGGGTGGAATCATGGGCGGTACGGGCTGCGGCATCCATCGAGGTCCCCTTCCCCTAGGCCCGCGGTACGATCGGGCGGTTAACTTTGGCTAGCATATCAGAAGCGCACGAATCGAGCGCCCAGCTCCGGAAAGCCGAAAACTCCATGCGCGAGCGCAAGCCCTCCAAATAGCGAATTGACCTGCTCAATTGCACGCGGCCGGGGTTTTCGGCCATCGCGATGCGACGAGTGTCGTCAAACCCCGAAACTCGACAGAAACCAAGCTCTTCGAAGATTCCCAGGCCGCTTTCCACCGAACGCTCGTCGACCGGCGTGCGAGCATCGATGGCAAGGCACATCTGCGCGATGTCGATATCGCTCGCACTAAAGGAATCGTCCCCGGTTTTGCCGCGGTTGGAGCGCCACATGGTCTGCAGCGCGCGATAGAGCGTGACGAGCTCGTCGCGCTCGGGCGCATAGCAGTCGAGCAGGCGCTCGTTAATGCGGGCGTCGCGCGACGAATAGAGCAGATGGATCACGGCGGGCTGGCCATCGCGGCCGGCACGTCCGCTCATCTGGTTGAACTCGATGGCGCCAAACGGCATGTGGTAGAGCACGACATGGCGGATATCGGGCAGGTTGACACCCTCGCCAAAGGCGGAGGTCGAAACGATGCAGCTGAGGCTTCCGTCTCGGAATGCTTCCTCCACGCGGCGGCGATCGGAACGCGCAAGCCCCGCGTTATAGAACGCGATATGGGTTGCGCAATCGGGCACACGCTTGCGCAACGTCTTGGCGAGCGCCACGGACTGGTCGCGCGAATTGACGTAAATGACGGTCTTCTCCCCCGTCGCCACGATCGACACTAAA
Source organism: uncultured Collinsella sp. (assembly GCA_902494345.1). Taxonomy (GTDB): domain Bacteria; phylum Actinomycetota; class Coriobacteriia; order Coriobacteriales; family Coriobacteriaceae; genus Collinsella. The sequence continues at coordinate 104,191 of CABUSV010000006.1, read as the reverse complement.
CGGTTCTCGCGGCTCGCAAGGTCGCGGTCGTCCTCGAGCTGCAGGTTCTCGCGCACCGTCTCGTCGACCACCGTGCGAGTGATCGGCAACATGCGGGCAAGCTCGGCCACGACCGGAGCCGTCGCGGTGGCCGTCGCAGCCATAACGACCGGGTCGCCCAGGGCTTTGAGGATATCGGGCATGTCGAGATAGGCGCTACGGTCGCCGCCCTTGGCAAGGCCGGCGTGGTGCGCCTCATCGATAACGACAAAGCCGATGCGGCCCGAACGCGCAAAGCGGTCACGGTGGATAGACAGGAACTCGGGCGTCGTGAGCACGATACCGGTGCGACCCGAAGCCAAGCCGGCAAACACGTCATCGCGCGCCGCCTCCACGGTCTCGCCGGTCAACACGCCGACGCCAATGCCGAGCGCGGCCATCGTCGACGAGAGGTGATAGGCCTGGTCGGCAACGAGCGCACGCAGCGGATAGACAAAGATGCTCGCACGCCCGCGAAGAACCGCCTCGCGCGCGGCATGCACATGGAAGATGAGCGACTTGCCGCGCCCCGTTCCCATAACGGCCAGAACACTTTGGTGATCGGCCAGGGCATCGAGCGCCTCGACCTGCGCGCGGTGCGGCTGGTTCGAGCCGATAAAGCTATGGATAAGCGAGCGCGTGAGCTCAGCATAAGAAAGCTGGGCGAGCGTCTCGCGTTTACGCGACTCCAGGCGCAGGCCAGAATCCGCCGGTTGCACGCCGCGGCGAAGTTCACATGCCGGATCGTCGATATTGGACGCCGTGGTATCGCGCACCAAGACATCTTTGATCATGAGCTTGGGCTTCACACGTCCCTGCCAATGCTCGGCCACGGCCTCGAACACCAAGTCGACGGCGCTGTCGCAATTGATGAGCCTATCGATTTGCGGCACGCGGAACATAATGGCCGGCACGCTCGCGGCACCATCGGTCGCCACAAAGCGCATGTGCTCGCCGGTTTTGCCCACCACGGCGCGATCGCACATCGTCACGCCCTCGGCGGCCAGCAGCGGCACCTTGTTGCCCTGGCCAAACGGCTCAAGACGGGAAATCTGCTCTATAGTCTCGATATTCAGCTCGGAAAGGTCGACCGTGGCGGCAACCTCGTCGATGTCTTCAAAGTCCTCGGCGGGAATCTCCGATAGCACGGCGGAAAGGCGACGACGGAATTCATCGAGCTTGGATGCCTCGATGGTCACACCCACCGCACCGGCATGTCCGCCGCGACGAATCAGCAGGTCGGAACAGCGCTCGACGGCGTCAAACAGGTTAACTTTGCCCACCGAGCGACCAGAGCCGCGCGCGATACCGTCCTCGATCGAGAACAGCAGCGCCGGCACGTGATAGCGGTTGGTCAGACGGCTTGCCACGATGCCCTTGACACCCTCGTGCCAGCCTTCGCCGCCCACGACGATCGCGCGTCCGCCGTCATAGGTCTCCTCGACCTTTGCCATGGCATCGCGCGTGAGCTCCGCCTCGATCTCACGGCGCTGGCGGTTGATTTCCTCGAGCTCAGCCGCCAGCGCGCTTGCTTCGATGGGATTGCGGGCAAGCAGCAGGTCGAGCGCCAGCTTGGGATCGGCCATGCGGCCGGCAGCGTTTAAGCGGGGAATGAGCGAGAATGACAGGCCATCCGCCGTAATGCTCGAAAGGTCCGCCTTGGCAAGCGCGGCAAGCGCGATATAGCCGGGGCGAGCGGTTACGCGCATCTGCTGGATGCCCTCGGCAACCAGCGCGCGGTTCTCGGGCGTGAGCGGCATCATATCGGACACGGTGCCCAGCGCCGCGACCTCGATTAGCGAACGCCAATACGACGGCTTGCCCAGGCGCTCACCTAGGACTTGCACCAGCTTGAGCGCCACACCAGCACCGGCAAGCTCGCGCGAGGGGCCCTCGTCCTCGAGCTTGGGGTCGGTCAGGGGCATACCCTGCGGCACCTGGTCGGAGGGCTCGTGATGGTCCGTGACCACCAAATCGATCCCCAGGCTCTCCAGATAGGAAACCTCTTCCTTGGCGGCAATGCCGTTATCGACGGTCACGATCAGCTGGGGGCGAGCGAGCTCGTTAACGCGGTCGAGTGCCGCGCGCGAAAGACCGTAGCCCTCATCAAAGCGATGCGGAATAAACGGCGTGACATCGGCGCCAAACGTGCGCAGTGCCTCGGTCAACAGGCAGGTCGACGTAATGCCGTCAACGTCAAAATCGCCAAAGACTGCAATGTGCTCGTGGTTGCGAATAGCACGCTCGACGCGGTCGGCAACGACCGACATGCCCGGGATAATGAGTGGGTCGGCCCAGTCGCGATCGAGCGAAGGCGTCAAAAACAATTGGCCCTCTTTGATGGAGCCGATGCCGTGCGCGACCATAATGCGCGCCACCAGTCCGGGAATGCCCAGACCAGCCGAAAGCTCCTTTTCGAGCCCGGGGTTTTGCTGAGCGACCGCCCAGCGATGCGTCGTCTTAAGCGATGACATAGGCGCCCACCCCCGATAGGGGCAGGTCGCCGCGATACCTCTCACGGTTCATAGCGATGAGTCCTCTGTGTATGCCCGCTTCGGCAGGCAGATCTGTTGAACGGATTTATTATACCGTGCGGCACGGACGCAGAACCTCGCAGCGCGCCGCGGTTTCGGTAAACGATGACGGTAATACCCTCGAAATAATCGAGCGTTTCAGCCGCACAGACACATACGAGCGTCTAGCATATCCATACAAACGAGTTCGCGGATAAAGGGAGTCACGGGGCATATGAAGCAATGGGCTGGACTGGGAAAGTTCCTCGCGGGGCATATGCAGGTCATCGTTCCGATTTGCGTGGCGCTCGGCGTGCTCTTTCCCCATCAGATCGGCGTACTCAAACCCATCGTTCCCGCCCTCTTCGCCTTTATGACGTTCCAAGGTGCGCTCAGCAACACCTTCCACCAGGTAGCTGAGGTGTTCCGCCGTCCGCTGCACCTGATTTTGGCGCTGCTCGTCTCGGCGGTGCTCATTCCCATAGCAGCCTATGCCATGGGATCGCTGTTCTTTGGCTCCAATCCCAACCTTGTCTGCGGCATCGTGCTCGAGTACAGCGTACCCGTGGCGGTCACTGCCTTTATGTGGATTAGCATGTTCGGCGGCAACGGCCCGCTCGCGCTCACCATTATCCTGACGTCCTCGGTTATCTCGCCTGTGACGATTCCGCTCACGCTGAAGCTCTTGCTGGGTGCCACCGTCTCGATCGATGTGCCGAGCATGATGCAGGACATGGCCTTTATGATCGCCATCCCCGCCGTGCTCGGCATCATGATCAACGAGCTCACGCGTGGATGGGGACACGAGAAGCTCTCCCCCGCGCTCTCGCCCGCCTGCAAGTTCATGATGATGGGCGTTATCGCCTCCAACTCCACCGCCATGAGCGAATACGTGCTGCACATGAACGCGGTGCGCCTGGAAGTCGCTCTCTTTATTTTGACCTTCGCCATCAGCGGCTTTGTCGTCGGTTTTCTGGTCGCCCGTGCGCTGCATCTGCCATATAGCGAGACGACTACCATGTGCTTTACCTGCGGCATGCGTAACATCTCTTCGGGCGCCGTCATCGCCACGCAATACTTTCCGGGCGAAGTCGTGTTTCCCGTCATGTGCGGAACGTTGTTTCAGCAGGTGCTCGCCTCGCTTATCGGGCACCTCTTTGAGCGTCTGACCGGCGAGGAGCGCGCCGCTCAGCGCAAGCGTGTCGAGGCCGGCCGCGATGCAATGGCGCGCTAAACCGTCCGCAGTGTGCGGGCGCTCACTTTACGATGCGAGCGCCTCCAGATGTGCGCGGAGTCGCTCCGCATCGACATCGAGCGTGGTCTCAGCATTGACCTGGGCCAAACGATAGCCGACAAAGTAGGGCGAAACCACCCAACGCGGCAGCGCCTTGGCAATGGTCCGACCGCCCAGGTGATAGAAGAACAGGTTGTACGACTCTGCGCGACCACCGTGGTGCTCGTTCAGGATATAGCGCAGAGCTACCTGGATCGCATCGGCGAAGAGATCCGCCTCGGCTTGGTCTCTCGTGTCATCGCTGGCGGCGATTCCCTGCGGGGCTGAAACATTGACCTCAAAGAACCCCATAATCGGTTCGGTTGAGATGTTGACCGAGATTCTCCCCTGTTGCCAGACATTGATGCCTTCGAAATTGGCAGAAGTCAGCGAAGTGTAGCCGTCTTCCTGCTCCAAACCCACAATCTGCATGTGCGGATGAACGAGACTACCGCCCGAGAGCGGACCCTTGTTCTTGTACATGAGCACACTGCGATACTGCTGTGAATCGATCATCTGCTGCCAGCAACCCAGGGCAAACCGCATCACATGGTGGAGTTCATCCGGCTCATAGGTCACCAGGTCGGCATCGTGATCGGCCGACTCGATCAGCACGGTTTGACGGGTGGCGCGCAGGGTCTTGAACTTATTCTCGAGCCAAATGCAATCGCCATCACGGCGAATGATGTCGGTGAGCCCCTCCGTGTTGCAAAAGGGGCACGCGGTACCGGGGCGACGGTTGTCGTCGGGCTTGCCGCTCGCCTGCTGAACATCGAATACAAGCGCCACGGGCTACACCTCCAGCGGTACGATCCTTGTGCCATGGAGCTCGGAGACGCCCAGTGCCGCCGCCACGGTATCGCGGTTGGCCGTGGAAATGCCGCCGCCGGGAAGGATGGTCAAGCGGTCGCCCGCACACTCGATAAGACGCGACAGATGCTCCAGGTTGTCCTCGATCGGCGTGCCGGCGGCACCGCCGTGCGTCAGGATGCGTGTGATGCCGCAGTCGGCGAGTGTGTCAATCGCGTCGAGCTGAGCCTCGGGCGAGAGCTGGTCAAACGCCATGTGGAAGGTGATGTCGATGGGCTCACGCTTGCATTCCTCGGTCGCGCAGCCCGCGGCCATCACGAGGGCGCCCAACGTAAGCTCGTCGAGCGCCCATCCGCCAGCGCAGGGCTTGCAGCAGCCAAAGACCAAGCCGTCAACGCCGGCGCTTACGGCAAGGCCCAGGTCCATCTCCATCATGCGCAGCTCGTCTTGGTTGTAATGAAAGTCACCGCCACGCGGGCGAATCATGCACATCACTCGCGCGTCATGCTCGTGAGCATAGCTGACTGTAGCGCTGATAACGCCGGCAGAAGGCGTGGTGCCACCAACGGCAAGGTTGTCGCACAGCTCGATACGCCTTGCACCGGCATCGATAGCCGCCGGCACCCGCTCAAAGTTCTCGGCACAAAACTCGTACAGCATAGATAGACCCCCAAAGACAGCAGATGTTTTCCGACGGGCATTGTCACACATCCCCATGAAGTTGCGGTGGAATAGGGACTCTTTTGGCCTCTGGAGCCCGTATTCAGTCCCTATTTCACCGCAACTTAAAAAGGGGCGCTGACTGAGATAGTCAGCGCCCCTTTTGTTAGGTGGGTTAGCCTCCGAGGTAGGCTTTGCGGACGTTGTCGTCGTGCAGGAGCTCTTGGCCGGTGCCGGTCATGGTGATCTTGCCGGTCTCGAGCACGTAACCGCGTGTGGCGATGGAAAGCGCCATCTGCGCGTTTTGCTCGACCAGAAGCACCGTGGTGCCAGCCTTGTGCAGGTCCTCGACAATCTGGAAGATCTGTTCGATCAGAATCGGTGCCAGACCCATGGAAGGTTCGTCGAGCATAAGCAGTTTGGGGTTACTCATAAGGGCGCGCCCCATAACGAGCATCTGCTGCTCGCCGCCTGAAAGGGTGCCGGCGACCTGGCGACGACGTTCCTTCAGGCGCGGGAACTGCTCGTAGACGCGCTCCAGGCCCGGAGCCACCGTGGACTTGGGCTGCGTATAGGCACCCATCTCCAGGTTCTCCTCAACCGTCATCTGCAAAAAGGCGCGACGACCCTCGGGAACCTGAGCCAGGCCCTTACCAACCAGCTTATCAGCGGGCGTATGCGTAATGTCCTCGCCCATAAACTTGATGGAGCCGGTCTTGGAGCGCAGCAGGCCCGAGACGGTCTTGAGCGTTGTGGACTTGCCGGCACCGTTGGCACCAATCAAGGCCACGATCTCGCCCTCGTTAACGTTAAAGGAGATGTCCTTGATGGCGTGGATGGCGCCGTACCAGACGTTGATGTTGTAGACGGAAAGCATCGGCTCTGCCATTTAGTTCTCCCCCTTATCCTGCTTGCCCAGATACGCCTCGATAACGGCGTCGTTGTTCTGGATTTCCTCGGCCGTGCCCTTGGCGATGACCTTACCAAAGTTAAGCACGCAGATACCCTCGCAAATATTCATGACGAGCGACATGTCGTGCTCAATAAGCATGATGGCAATACCAAAGGTGTCGCGAATCTTAACGATGTTCTCCATGAGCTCGGCGGTCTCGGACGGGTTCATGCCTGCGGCAGGCTCGTCGAGCAGCAGCAGTTTGGGGTTGGTGGCAAGCGCGCGGACGATCTCCAGACGACGCTGAGCGCCGTAAGGCAGCGATCCGGCCTGCTCGTTTGCCAGATGCTCCATATCAAAGATGGACAGCAGCTCCATGGCGCGTTCGTGAGCAGCCTTCTCGTGCTTCCAGTACGTCGGCAGGCGCAGCACGCCCTCAAAACCGGAGTAGCGCTCCTGATTGTGCAGACCGACCTTGACGTTGTCCTCCACCGTCATGGTGTTGAACAGGCGAATGTTCTGGAATGTACGGGCAATACCCATGCGGTTGACCTGATAGACCGACTTGCCCGAGGTGTCCTCACCGTCGAGTAGGATGGTGCCGTGCGTGGGCTGATACACCTTGGTGAGCAGGTTGAAGACCGTGGTCTTACCGGCACCGTTGGGGCCGATCAGACCGGCGATCTCGGTCTTGCCGATAGTCAGGCTAAAGTCGTCGACTGCCTTAAGGCCACCGAACTCAATGCCCAGGTGGATGCACTCGAGTGCCGGGCGCTGACCCAGGTCGCGGTCGGGAACGATGGCGCCAGAAGGATACGGGACCATCTTGCCCTTGTTGAACTCAAACTTACTGGGCATCGGCTGCCACCTCCTTCTTGGAAGCAAAGCGGTCCTTAATGCGTGCGAAGAACGCCTTGAGCTGTGGGTTGTTGGTAAAGACCATGACCAGAATCAACACGATGGCGTAGATGAGCATGCGGTAGTCCGAGAACTGACGGAGCAGCTCGGGGAGCACCGTGAGCAGCGCCGCGGCGATAACGGAGCCGCGCATGTTGCCCAGGCCGCCCAGGACCACGAACACCAGAATGAGGATGGACGTATTGAAGTCGAACTTAGTGGCGGAAAGCTGCGAGAAGTTACCGCCGAACAGGGCTCCGGCAGCACCGGCGAGGGCAGCGGAAACCACGAAGGCGATCATGCGGTACTGGGTAACGGAGATGCCCACGGACTCGGCAGCGATCTTGTTGTCGCGCACGGCAATAATGGCACGACCGGTACGGCTGCGAACCAGGTTGAGCACAATCACGAGCGCGACCATAACCAGAATTGCGCCGGCAAGGAAGGTCGAATAGGTCGACACGCCCGATGCGCCCTGCGCGCCTTTGATGATGGCGGTGCCGTCCTCGAGCAGGTGCAGGTCGTCGATCGTGGAGTTACCCGTGATGTTAAAGATCACATGCAGGCCGCGGGAATCGACGCCCACAATGAGGCAGGTGACGACCTCTTTGATGATCTCGCCAAAAGCCAGGGTCACAATGGCCAGATAGTCGCCGCTCAGGCGCAGGACCGGGATACCGATCAAGAAGCCCAGAATGGCAGCGGCGATAGCGCCGACCACAATGCTGATGATCAGACGCATCGGATCGGACGGAACGGTGCTCTCCAGCGCGACGGCAGTGACGATGCCCGTATAGGCACCGACGCTCATAAAGCCCGCGTGGCCCAGCGACAAGTCGCCCGCGATGCCGACGACGAGGTTAAGGGAGATTGCCATGACGATATAGGCCGTGATGGGAACCAACTGACCGGCGATCATGCGCGGGATCATGTGGTTAGACTGCATAAAGAAGACGATGGCGAACGCCACAACGCACATGGCGTACGTGACAAAGTCGTGACGCGTCTGCTTGTCTTTAAGAAACTTCATAACGCTCACCTATACCTTCTCGGGAACGTACTTGCCCAAGAGGCCGGCAGGCTTGACGAGCAGGACGATGATCAAAACACCAAAGACGATGGAGTTGGCAAGGCTCGTGGAAATGTAAGCCTGCGCCATCGCCTCGATGATGCCGATGAGAATACCGCCGACAAAGGCACCGGGGATGGAGCCGATGCCGCCGAAAACGGCAGCGTCGAAGGCCTTGATGCCAGGCATGGCGCCCGTGGTGGGCTGCAACACCGGCGAGTAGGAGCACAGGAGCACGCCGGCGATGGCGGCAAGGGCGGAGCCGATGGCGAACGTCATCGAGATGGTGCGGTTGACGTTGATGCCCATGAGCTGAGCGGCGGCCTTGTCCTCGGACACAGCGCGCATGGCCTTGCCCATCTTGGTCTTACCTGTAAAGAACATCAGGCCGGCCATGATAACCAGGCAGGCGACGATGGTGACGAGCGAGACGGCGCTTACGTTAAACTTGGCCAAGAACTCCGGCACCGGGAAGGTGACGAGCGAAGTGAAGTTCTTGGGCGTGGCGCCCCACAGAAGCTGCGCGGCGTTCTGCAGGAAGTAAGACACGCCGATGGCCGTGATCAGAACGGCCAGCGGGCCTGCTTGGCGCAGCGGCTTATAGGCCAGACCCTCAATGAGAACACCGAGAACCGTGCAGACCACACAAGAGAGAACTACAGATGCCCAGCCCGGGAGGCCGAGATACGACGTGGCGCAGAACGAGACATAGGCACCGACCATGATGACATCGCCGTGAGCGAAGTTGAGCATCTTGGCGATACCGTAGACCATGGTGTAGCCCAACGCGATGATGGCGTAGACGCTGCCCATGGACAGGCCGTTGACCAGGTATTGGATAAAGACCGTCATGTTCCACATCCCCCTTTCGAATAGGTTTCCAGTTAATGTATGAAACAGGGACGTTACACTGTCCCTAGATACCAAGCAAGCAGGGAAGGCCAAAACCTCCCCTGCTTGGGATCAAAACCGCTCTATGTAAGGCGGCCAATTAGGCCTGCACGTACTTGCCGTCGGTGATGACGTACGCCGTGGGCTCCTTCTGGACCTGGCCCTTATCGTTCCAGGTGAGCTTGCCGGTCAGACCGTCAACGGTAATCTTGAGCATAGCCTTGGACAGCTTCTCGGCGACCTCGGTCGGATCGGCGTCGACACCAAGACCGGCCTCCTTGACGGCCTCGGCCACCGCGTGCACGCCGTCGTAGGCGTCGGCGGCAAACTGGTCGGGGGTATCGCCGTACTTATCCTTGTAGGCGTTAACGAAGTCGGCGTTCTTCTCGTCGTCGGCGGAGAACGGGGTCATGAGCAGCAGACCCTCAGCAAGAGAGGTATCGAAGCCCTCAACGCCCAGGATGCCGTCCATGCCGTCGCAGCCCATCATCTTGACGTCGTAGCCCATGTCCTTGGCGTTCTTGAGCAGGACGGACGCCGGCGTGTAGTAGATCGGCGCAAAGATCATGGTGGCGCCGGCCTGCTTGGCCTTGGTCAGCTGGTTGGTAAAGCTCGTGGCGGAGTCGTCCTTAAAGGTCTCCTCGTCAACAATCTCGAGCTTGGACTCAGCGGCCTGGGCCTTAAAGGAATCTGCGATGCCCGAAGAATAGGCGTCGCCGGAGTTATAGAACAGCACGAACTTCTCGTCCGCATACTTCTGCGCCAGGAACTTGGCAGCGTTGACACCCTGGTTGGGGTCGGTGAAGCAAACCTGGAAGACGCAATCCTTGCCGTCGGTGACGTCCTCGGAGGACGCGGACGGGGTGATCATGAACGTCTTGGGGTCGTTACCGCACTCGGCGGCAACGGCAACCGACGCACCCGTGGTGGTCGGGCCGACGAGGGCCTGCATGCCCCAGTCGAGCAGGGTGTTGAAGGCGTTGACGGCCTTCTCGCCGTCGGCCTGGTCATCCTCGGCCTTGCTGGCAAGCGGCAGCTCCTTGGTCGAGAAATCCTTGCAGCCAAGCTCGACACCCTGGGTAACGGACTTGCCGTAGGACGCGTTGGCGCCGGTCAGCGGGCCGATGGTACCGATCTTAAACGAAGCGTCGCTTGAAGCGGAACCGCTGTCGCCGCCGTTGGAGGAGCAACCAGCTAGAATGGACATCGCCCCCAGACCTGCTGCGCTCGCGATAACGCTCCTGCGATTCATAACAGGGTTCAATGACTTACCGGTGAGGCTCGACATGCGGCTCTCCTCTCAAATCTCGTCGGGTTTCGGTTACCCGACAGGCCATCCTTCGCCGTGTTCGGCGTTCGCAAAATACTAGACGCTTTAGTTAAGGAAAGTGGAGATTATTTCAACTTTTCTTTGGATTTGTCCATTTATCCATAATTCTGCGTATTTCTATTACTTTATGCAGTAATGCCACTTTATTGTGTGAAAGTAATGTTTCCGTTCTGTTACAGGCGTCCCTGCCCTGAATAAAACGGCCTCACCGGTCGCGCTTTATGCGCACTTAGGCGGCGATGTACTTGCCGTCCTGGATCACATAGGCTGTGGCGGGCTTTTCGACCTGGCCCTCGTCATTCCACGTCAGCTCGCCTGTCAGGCCCTCGATCTTGATCTTGCGCATGGCCTTGGCAAGGTCGCCGGCAATGTCGGCACCGTCGGCCGAAATGTCAATCCCCGCCCTATCGATGGCCTCGGCGATGGCGTGGACGCAATCGTAAGCGTCGGCGGCAAACTGGTTGGGCGTCTCGTCGTAGGCATCCTTATAGGCCTTGACGAAGTCGGCATTCTTCTCATCGTCAGCCGAAAACGGGGTCATGAGCAGTACGCCCTCGGCAAGAGAGGTATCGAAGCCTTCCACAGAAAGCAGGCCGTCCATGCCGTCGGTACCCATGAGGGTCATATCGTAGCCCATGTCCTTGGCGTTCTTGAGCAAAACGGACGCCGGCGTGTAGTAGATCGGCGCAAAGATGAGCGTGGCGCCGGCCTCCTTGGCCTTGGTGAGCTGGTTGGTAAAGCTCGTGGAAGAGTCGTCCTTAAAGGTCTCGGTATCGACGATGTCGAGCTTGGACGCCTTGGCCTGCTCGGCAAAAGCGTCGGCAACGCCCGAGCTATACGTATCGCCGGAGTTGTAGAACAGGGCGATCTTGGCATCCGCGTACTTCTCGGCCAAGAACTTTGCGGCGCTGGCGCCCATGGTGGGATCGGTGAAGCAAACCTGGAAAACCGTGGTCTTGTCCTTGGTGACGTCGAGAGACGAGGCCGAGGGCGTGACCATGAGCATATCGTCGGCGATCTCGCCCGAGACGGCGACGGCGGCACCGGTGGTAACGGGGCCGACGAGCGCCTGCATGCCCCAGTCGCACAAGGTATTGAAGGCGTTGATGGCCTTCTCGCCGTCAGCGACGTCATCCTCGGACTTAAGCGAGAGTTTGAGGTCCTTGGTCGAGAAATCCTTGGCGGCGAGCTTGGCACCCTTCTCGGCCGAAACGCCATAGGTTGCCGCGGCGCCGGTCAGAGGGCCGATGACACCGATCTTGAAGGTCTTGCCGTCATCGGCGGAGCCGCCGTCCGAGCCACCCGACGAGCAACCAGCGAGTGCCGCGGTGCTACCGAGCGCCGCAGCGCCAGCCAAAAAACTCCTGCGGTTAAGTACGTTGTTGATGCTAAACATGGTGTCCCCCTTTTCGCTGGCCGCGGTGCGGCCGTCTTGCGGTACAGGGCAAACCTTATGGTGCAAACGTTGACAGTTTGTTACGGAAGTTCGTTTGTAGCGAGCGTGTTTCCAATGTTTCCGCAGCGTTTCGGGGGTGGCGTTTTGTGCTGCTCCCGCTGCCAGGCAAGCACGCGCCCGCACTTCACGCTAGAATGCACTCAACCTTTAAGCGGTTAATCCATCCATAAGATGCACGAAGGAGCTATCTATGAGCGAACCCCTGCGCACCGTGAACGTCGGCCTCATCGGTCTGGGAACCGTCGGCGGCGGCGTGGCCCGTCTGATCAAGAGCCACCACGATGAGTACCTGGCCGCCTACGGCATCGACCTTAAGCTGACCCGCGCCTGCGCGCTTGCCTGGGAGCAGGCCGAAGCCGCCGGTATTGAGCGCGAGGCCTTTACGAGCGACTGGCACGACGTCGTCACCGACCCCGCCGTCGATATCGTCGTCGAGCTCATCGGCGGCGAGCACCCCGCGACCGAAATCTTCACCACCGCCTTCGAGAATGGCAAGCACGTCGTCTCTGCCAACAAGGCCCTGCTGGGCCGTCATGTCGAGACGCTCGCCGAGAAGGCGCGCGCATGCGGCGTGCAGATTAAGTGCGAGGCCAGCTGCGGCGGCGGCATCCCCATCGTGAGCACGCTCGAGCACGACCTGGTGGGCAACAAGATCCTGACCATCGCTGGCATTCTCAACGGCACCACCAACTACATCCTGTCGCGCATGGACGCCGAGGGCGCCGATTACGCTGACGTGCTCGCCGACGCCCAGGCAAAGGGCTATGCCGAGGCCGACCCGTCCGCCGACGTCGACGGCTTCGACGCCGCCAGCAAGACGGCAATCCTCGCTTCCATCGGCTTTGGCACCCGCGTGACCACCGACGATGTCTACCAGCAGGGTATCCGTACCATCGGCGCCGAAGACATTGCCCAGGCCCGCGAGCTCGGCTACACCATCAAGCTGCTGGGCATCGCACGCAACACCGACGCTGGCGTCGACGTCCGCGTGCATCCCACGCTGATCCCCGCCGACCACATGCTTGCCAAGGTCAACGGCGCCATGAACGCCGTCTACGTGGTAGGCGACGCCGTGGGCGAGACCATGTTCTACGGTGCCGGCGCAGGCTCCTTCCCCACCGCAAGCGCCGTCGTGGGCGACATCCTGTCGCTCTCCGAGCAGATCAGCCGCGGCGTGGCTCCGCTGCCCGAGATTGAACCCTATGGCCACAACCTCGCCTTTAAGCCCATGGACGAGCTCCAGACCAAGTACTATGTGCGCCTGAAGGTCGCCGACCGCGTGGGCGCCCTGTCCGAGACGGTCGACATCTTTGCCAAGCACAACATCTCGATCTCGCTCATCAACCAGGTCGAGGACGGCAAGTCGGGCGTCAGCGATGCCTGCTCGGTCATCTTCCTGACGCACCGCGCGCTCGAGAAGGACGTCCAGGCTGCCGCCGCCGAGCTTGCCAGCGTCGACTGCGTGGCCGAGGTCGCCAACGTCCTACGCATCGAGGACGTTGAGGCTTGGACCGAAGGCGTCATGGCCAACTAGTCCACTACTTCGAACCTCAACGAAGCTCAACGCAAAAGGCGCGTTGCCTGCATCAACCGCAGGCAGCGCGCCTTCTATTATTTGGACGGAACCCGTATCCCGACATTCCTTGCTACTTGCCGTCGTCGTCCTGGGCCTCATCGCGTGCATAGAGCTCCAGCATGCGGCGGCGGTATTCGCGCACGGCGAGCTTGGCGCGCTCCAGACGGCGGCGCTCGCGTGGGGTCAGCTCGGATGGGTCGACCTCGTCTCCATAGGTCTTATCGGCAAGTAGGTGCGCCGCGTCCACGATGCGGGCATCGATGTGGCCGCTCGCCGCCTCGGCGGAAAGACGCTCGGCAATCGCATCGAGCGTAGGCAGGCCCTCGAATACGCGACCATGGCCATGCGAAGTCAGCAGCTCATGCTCGCGCGCGAGCAAGCTCGCTAAGTCGTGGTGGGCGCGCAGGATGTCGAGCGCATCGGATGGATGCTCGGCAACTTCTGCCACGGCGGCGACCGGCGCGGCATCCACCACGCGGTAGAAGAGCTGCGCGAGCAATGGCATCAAGAACACCGTGATGGCGCCGGCGGCAACCATAACCGACGCGATGTCTTGCGACAGCGCGCCCGCGTTGACGGCAACGCTCGTCACGGCAACGATGATCGGCAGCGCCGTGGTGCAGTACAGGGCCACGGTAATGCGACCATACGCCGACACATCGCGCGTCGCAGGGCAAATGCTCATAGAAATAAGAATGGGCACGGCACGAATAATCAGCAACGCCACGATAAAGCCCACGAGCAGACCCGGGCGCGACGCCACGGCCGTCAGGTCGATCTTTGCGCCCGATACGGTAAAGAACACCGGAATCAAAAAGCCGTAGGCCAGGCCGTCGAGCTTGGTCTCGAGCGTATGGTTGCCCTCGGGGATGATGTAGCGCAAGACAAAGCCGGCGGCAAAAGAACCCAACACAATGTCGAGATCAAAGACGGCCGAGAAAGCCACGAGTGTGACCAGGATGAGCACCGTCAGGCGCACGAAGGTCTGCGACGTGGTATCGGCGCGTTCCTCGACAAACGCAAAGAAGCGGCTGCCGACGCGCTTGGAGCGGCTTGGGACCACGGCAAGCAACACGCAGACCACCGCAAACAGGCCAAGAATCACGAGCGTTTGGATGCCGGTACGGGCAGACAGCAGCACCGACATGGCAAGCACGGGGCCGAGCTCGCCCCAGGTGCCATACGCGAGAATCGAGTCGCCCACGCGCGTTCCGACAAGTGAACGCTCACGCATGATGGGCACGAGCGTGCCGAGCGCCGTAGAAGTGAGGGCAAGCGTCACGGCGATACCGTCGAAATGGCTGACCGAGAACCACGGGGTAAAGCGCACGGCAAGCCAGGCGATACCAAACGTGACGACCCACGTTGCCAAGCCGTAGCGCCCCTCGACACCCGTGATGCTCTTGGGATCGATCTCAAAGCCGGCAAGCAGGAACAAAAAGGCCAGACCGAGCTCGGACACAAGCGAGACCTCGGCATCTACATGGATGACGCCGAGCATATGGGGTCCCAGCACCGCGCCGAGCACGAGCAAAAAGACCGTCTCGGGAACGGGTTTTCCAGGAATCGCCGAGGCGATAAAGGGGCTTGCAAAGGCCACGAGTGCGATGATGGCGAGCGAAACGAATGCCATGTGATGCCTTTCTCTTGTTTGCGCTTCACTGTAGCACCCTCGCCGTCCTCACCGCGCCGCGAGCTGTCGTATCATAGTGAGGTTTACAAACATGTGGCTCAAGGCGACCGCAGGGCAGACCCCGCAAACCGACCGCTGCCGCATACCGTACCGTACGCCCAACCGATCAGGAAGGCAGGAACCAATGGTCTCTCGTATCTACGTGGAGAAGAAACCCGGGTTCGACGTCGAGGCTCAGCAGCTCAAGGGCGAGCTGACCGAAATTCTCGGCATCAAGGGCATCGAGGCCCTGAGGATCATCAACCGCTACGACGTCGAGGGCATCGACGAGGAGCTTTTCCGCTCCTGCGTGCCGACCGTCTTTAGCGAGCCCCAGGTCGATGTGACCTACGACGAGCTCCCCGCAAGCGATGGCGCCGTCTTTGCCGTCGAATTCCTGCCTGGCCAGTTTGACCAGCGCGCCGACTCCGCCAGCGAGTGTGTGCAGCTCATCAGCCAGGGCGAGCGCCCCGCCGTGCGCTCCGCCAAGGTCTATATGATCTCGGGCGCTCTGGACGAGGCCGCCATCGATGCCATCAAGCACTACGTGGTGAACCCCGTCGAGGCGCGCATCGCCTCGCTCGACCTGCCCGAGACGCTGTACATGGAGACCCCCGAGCCCCAGCCCGTCGAGGTGCTCGACGGCTTCCGCGAGCTCGACGAGGCCGGCCTTGCCGCCTTTATCGCCGATCGCGGCCTTGCCATGGACGAGGCGGACATCGCCTTCTGCCAGCAGTACTTCCGCGATGAGGACCGCGACCCCACCATCACCGAGATCCGCGTGATCGACACCTACTGGTCCGACCACTGCCGCCACACCACCTTCGGCACCGTCCTGGACGACGTGACGATCGACGACGCCGTGGTGCAGCAAGCCTTCGACCGCTACATGGAGATGCGCCACGAACTCGGCCGCGACGCCAAGCCCGTCTGCCTCATGGACATGGGCACCATCGGCGCCAAGTACCTTAAGAAGACCGGCGTCATGACCGATGTCGACGAGTCCGAGGAGATCAACGCCTGCACCGTCAAGGTGAAGGTCGATGTCGATGGCGAGGACCAGGACTGGCTGTTCCTCTTTAAGAACGAGACCCACAACCACCCGACCGAGATCGAGCCCTTCGGCGGTGCCGCCACCTGCGTGGGCGGCGCCATCCGCGACCCGCTCTCGGGCCGCAGCTATGTGTACCAGGCCATGCGCGTCACCGGCGCCGGCGACCCCACCGTCCCGGTTTCCGAGACGCTCGAGGGCAAGCTGCCGCAGCGCAAGCTCGTGACCACTGCCGCCGCCGGCTACTCCAGCTACGGCAACCAGATCGGCCTTGCCACCGGTCAGGTCAACGAACTCTATCACCCCGGTTACGTGGCCAAGCGCATGGAGGTTGGCGCCGTCGTGGGCGCTACCCCGGCAAACCACGTTCGTCGCGAGTGCCCTGCCCCCACCGACAAGATCATCCTGCTGGGCGGCCGCACCGGCCGCGATGGCATCGGTGGCGCCACCGGCTCCTCCAAGACCCAGAACACCGAGTCCATCGAGACCTCGGGTGCTGAGGTCCAGAAGGGCAACGCCCCTGTCGAGCGCAAGCTGCAGCGCCTGTTCCGCCGCGGCGACGCCTGCCGTCTGATCAAGCGCTGCAACGACTTTGGCGCCGGCGGCGTCTCGGTCGCCGTGGGCGAGCTTGCCGACGGCCTGTATGTCGACCTTGATACCGTGACCAAGAAGTACGACGGCCTGGACGGCACCGAGCTCGCTATCTCTGAGTCCCAGGAGCGCATGGCCTGTGCCGTCGCCGACGGTGACGTCGAGGAGTTCATGGGCTACGCCGCTGAGGAGAACCTCGAGGCGACCGTTATCGCCGAGGTTACCGCCGAGCCGCGCATGCGCATGGCCTGGAACGGCGTCGCCATCGTCGACCTGTCCCGCGAGTTCCTCAACTCCAACGGCGCACCCAAGCACCAGGTCGCCCACGTGTGCGCCCGTAGCGTGTGGCAGCCAAGCTGGGCCGGCACCACGCTCGCCGAGCGCATGACCTCGCTTGTCACCGACCTCAACGTCGCTTCCAACAAGGGCCTTTCCGAGCGCTTCGACTCCACCATCGGCGCCGCGACCGTGCTCATGCCCTTTGGCGGCAAGACGCAGCTCACCCCCAGCTCGGCCATGGTCGCCAAGTTCCCCGTGGACGGCGAGACCACCACGGCGAGTGCCATGGCATGGGGCTTCAACCCCTATCTGATGGAGGCCGACCAGTTTGCGGGCGCCTACCTGTCCGTGGTCGAGTCCATCGCCAAGCTCGTTGCCGCCGGCTTTGAGCACAAGCGCGCCTACCTCTCCTTCCAGGAGTACTTCGAGCGCCTGCGCACCGAGGCAGAGCGCTGGGGCAAGCCCATGGCCGCCGTCCTGGGTGCCCTTATGGCCCAGGTCGACCTGGGTGCCGGCGCCATCGGTGGCAAGGATTCCATGAGCGGCTCGTTTGAGGACGAGGCCGGCGAGCTCAACGTTCCGCCGACCCTGATCAGCTTCGCCGTCGCCGTGGGCAAGGCCGCCCGCGCCGTCTCGCCCGAGTTCAAGGGCCTCACGCACCGCGTCGTCCGCATCGCCCCCGCCATCTATGGCGAGGACTACCGCCCCGATGCTCAGCAGCTGCTCGCCGCGTTTGACGCCGTCGAGGCGCTCACTGCTACCGGCAACGCCCTGGCCATCTCCACGCCCGGCTACGGCTGCGGCGCCGAGAGCCTCTTTAAGATGTGTGTCGGCAACCAGATCGGTATCGAGCTTGCCGAGGATGTGGACGTGGAGAGCCTCTTCACCCCGCTCTATGGCAGCTTTATCGTCGAGCTCGCCGAGGACGCCGAGCTGCCCAAGGTCGCCGACGGCGTTGTCGTCGAGCCCCTGGGTACCACCGTCGAGGGCTATGTCATCGACACCGGCTCCGAGGTCATCGAGCTCGCCGAGCTCCAGGAGGCTTGGGAGAGCGGCATCGAGAGCGTCTTCGCCTACCGCAGCGCCGGCGAGACCCCCGAGGTCGAGGCCATCGACTTCCGCGCCAAGGATATCCACGTGTACGGCGGCGCCAAGATCGCCCGCCCGCGCGTGATCATCCCCGTGTTCCCCGGCAACAACTGCGAGTACGACAGCGCCCGCGCCTTCCGTGCCGCCGGTGCCGAGGCCGACACCTTCGTGATCAACAACCTCACGCCCGAGGCCGTCGCCGAGAGCACCCACGAGCTTGCCCGCCGCATCCGCGCAAGCCAGATCGTCATGATCCCCGGCGGCTTCTCGGGCGGCGACGAGCCCGACGGCTCTGCCAAGTTCATCACGGCGTTCTTCCGCGCTCCCGAGGTCACCGAGGCGGTCCGTGACCTGCTCAAGGCCCGCGACGGCCTGATGCTGGGCATCTGCAACGGCTTCCAGGCCCTGATCAAGCTCGGCCTGGTGCCCTACGGTGACATCGTCGACGCCACGCCCGATGCGCCCACGCTGACGTTCAACACCATCGGTCGCCATCAGAGCCGCCTGGTGCGCACCCGCATCTCGTCCAACCTGTCCCCGTGGCTGTCGCAGTGCAGCCTCGACGACCCCTACACCGTCGCCATCAGCCACGGCGAGGGCCGCTTTGTCGCCAACGACGAGGTACTCGCCCAGCTTATCGCCAACGGCCAGGTCGCCACGCAGTACGTGGGCGAGGACGGCAAGCCCAGCATGGATCTTTCCGTCAATCCCAACGGCTCTGCACTCGCCATCGAGGGCATCACGAGCCCCGACGGCCGCGTCCTGGGCAAGATGGGCCATGCCGAGCGTCGCGGCGACAACCTGTACCGCAACGTGCCCGAGCATGTCCCCGGCGACAAATTCATGCCGATCTTTGAGAGCGGCGTAGCCTACTTCGCCTAAACCTTTCCCATCGGGTACAATCCCTTCGGGTAACAACACCCGCCACCGACACATCCGGTGGCGGGTTCTTTTTTGCTTCGCGCATGTAGGAAGGACATCATGGAAAGCCGCAAGCCGTATCTCGCCACCCTGCCCGGACTCATCCTGGGCTGTCTCGTTTGCTGCGCGCTCTGGGGCTCCGCCTTCCCCTGCATCAAGATCGGCTACGGCCTCTTTGGCATTCCCGCGCACGACAGCGCCTCGCAGCTGCTCTTCGCGGGTCTGCGCTTCACCCTTGCCGGCATGCTGGTCATTGTTGGCATGAGCGTGGCCCAGCGCCGACCGCTCGTTCCGCAAACGCGCGATATCAAGCCCATCTGCATCTTGTCGCTCTTCCAGACCATCGGCCAGTACTTCTTTTTCTACCTTGGTCTCTCCCGTGCAAGCGCTATGTCGAGCTCCATCATCGAGGCCAGCGCCAACTTCTTGGCTATCCTCTTTGCCGCCCTGGCGTTTCGCACCGAAAAGCTCAATGCGGCCAAGGTACTCGGCTGCGTACTGGGCTTTACCGGTGTCGCGCTCGTCAACCTTTCGGGCGCGGACGGCACCTTTGGCTTTACGCTCGACGGCGAGGGCTTTATCCTGGCCTCCACCGTCGCGGGTGCCCTTTCGACCTGCCTGATCGGCATCTTCTCGCGCAAGCACGACGGCGTTTTGCTTGCCGGGTGGCAGTTCTTGGTCGGCGGCCTGGCCCTTACCGCCATCGGGTTTTTGATGGGCGGCTCGTTCTCCCCCACGGCGATTGCCCCCGCCATCGCGCTCATCATTTATATGGCACTCATTTCCGCCGTCGCCTACTCGCTGTGGTCGCGCCTGCTTGCCGTCAACCCCGTCAGCCGCGTCTCGGTCTTTGGGTTTATGAACCCCGTCTTTGGCGTGCTGCTGAGCGCACTGCTGCTCGGTGAGGGCGCTGGCACGAGCCCCGTTACCGTCATCGTTGCCCTGCTGTTGGTCTGCGGCGGCATCATCATCGTCAACAAACCCAAAAAAGCCTAGCGAGCTCACCTTTTTAGAGAGGGCGTTCGCACGCTTCAGCTTAATGGAGTGCACTGGTTCTCGTTGATTTCGTACCGAGCCGCGGCGGCAGACGCTCGTCTTGCCGCACCGCGCCTGGGCGTTATGGCCGGTGGCCCCCGCCAACGCAAAAAGGACGCACGACCATCGCAACGGTCGTGCGCCCTTTTTTCTAGCGTATCTGGACGCCGGCTTTCTTTTTCTCGGCCTTGACGCGGTAGAGCTCCGCATCGGCAGCGCGAAGTAAGTCTTGCCAGGTATCGACACCATCGCCAACCCGTGCGTAGCCGATGGACATCCGCAACAGATACGGCACCTCGGCACGAGCGAGCTCGTCGTTGATTGTCGCGCACAGATGCATGATATCCTGTTCCGCCACTGCCTTTTGGAGCACCACGAACTCATCGCCACCGTAGCGTGCGATAAAGCCACCAGACGCCGAGCAGACCTCTTTGAGCGCAGCGGATATAACCTGAAGAGCATGGTCGCCCTCCACATGTCCATAGCGATCGTTAATCTGCTTAAAGCCGTCGGCGTCCATCATGAGCAGATACACATCTTCGGCCTGATCCACATTTGAGAAGAGCGACAGGATATAGGTCTCAAAACGGTTGCGATTGTTGAGGCCAGTCAACGGGTCGGTCGAGACGAGCTGCTCCTGGCAGATAATGTAGAGCAGCAACATGCTAATCATTATGCCGACACAAAGGCCAGGCACCGAGTATACGATCTGAAAGGTACCGCCCACCAGGGCCGGAATGGCGAAAAATGCTAAGGTTCGATAGATAGCCTTCGTCTGCAGGCTCTCGACCCTGCGAGATTGCACAAACGCATGCAGGGACGTATGTATAACGTAACAGTAGCTGACAATGGGCTGGATCATATAGGCAAAGCCGCGACGATACACGCCCTGCGAATCGATATAGAACAAGGCGTGCGTCCAGTAACTGGTAAAAGCCAGCACGACCACCAGAGCCGTAGGCAACGTTACAAGCACCACCCTATAGCGCGAGGTCACAAGGCGAGAGCCCTGCATCGTCTCGGAATAGATAAACCAAATGAGACACGCGATGGCAAAGAGCGAAAACGAAACCGCGTTGGAAATCCAGTTGGCAGCAATACCCAACGTGCCGTCCGCACCATCCGAAAGCGTCCAGATCATATCGAATAATATGTACGCGGCAGAGGTGTAGCCAAGCATGCTAAACAATAGCTGCAGGGTGCTCGAGAACAAGGAGCGACGACTTCGCGCGGCAAGCCCGATAAGAACAATCATGCATAGCAGGAATATCTCAATCTTGAGTGCCTTAACCACTAGACGCCATCCCTTCAATATCCGAATGGTCAGAATCGCCCAATTCGAATCAGGGCAATAAACACCCCTTTACTCCGCAGGGGTAAAGGGAATCATAGCAAAGCGCCCGAACATCACTGCAAAACAGTTTCTGTTCGGGCGCTCGGACGGCGCGAATTGCACGCCGGAATCATTGATGGGTATCGATTGCTACTCGCCATCGATGTCGGTCGCGACGGCCTCTTCGATGGCCTCGACACCGGCAGGCGACAGGTCTTCCTTGCCCTGGCAGAACTTCTTATCGACCCAGCCGGTCAGAATCGGGGCCATGATTGCCGTGATGATGACGGCAGTGGCGATCTGCGCATACGCGGTGGGCGCAAGCTCGGCATAGCGCGGAGCGACCTCGGCGAGGGCGACCGGCGTGGTCATAGCCGTGCCGGCGATAGTGGAGCAGGCAACGGCCGCCTTGCCGTTACCACCGCACAGGCGCTCGAACGCAAAGGTGATGGGGCCGACGATAAAGAGCGTGACAAGGCCCAGCAAGATGCCGGAAATACCGCCGGTGATAAAGCTCGAAAGGCTCATGGACGCACCGAGCTGAAATCCGATAACAGCGATCGCGGGATTGGCGCCGGGAACCAGCAGGTTCTTGATAAACGGGAACAAGTTGCCCAGGACCATGCCGATAACAAGCGGCAGGATGGATCCGATGATGGTGCCGACGGGGATGTTGGCGAGACCCGAAACACCAAGGATGATCATCGTGACGGCGGGGCCGGCCGTAAAGAACAGGATACCGACGGCGCCCTGCTCGGACTCATCGCCGAACTCGCCCATGATGCCCGTATAGAGCGCCATGTTGCAAAACGTAATGCCGCCGATGATGGAAACCGAGCTCAGGCCTAAAAAGTTATCGTTAAAGAAGTACGCGACGCCCAGACCCAGCGCGGCTGCCACTACAAGCTTAGGAATCAGCACGACGATGCCGGTCTTGATGGCGCCCGGCGTGGACTTAAAGCTGATGCCGGCGCCCACAAACAGCAGGATCGCGGCGACGATGGTATTGGAGCCACCGCGGCAGGCAGCCGTAAAGAAGCCGCCGATCTCAAAAACCTGCGGGCAGAAGGTGTTGAGCAAAAGACCGACGATCATCGGATAGATCATGATGTCGCCCGGGATGCGCGGAACCTTGAATTTCTTTTGCTCGTTGGCGGTCGCTTCCTGTGCCATGAAACCCCCATTTCCGCTGACGCGGAACAAAAGCCCACGTCATGCTTTGCTACAGTAAAGTTTGACCATGGTACCAGAAGAAATAGACCAGCTCGGTGAAAAATTCGACAAGTTGGGATGGAACGAGATTCGGCGCCCGCGACGTCACCCCTATATAAGGCTCAAGACAATATAGAGTACGATGCCCGAGACGCAGCACCACAGCATCGATTTTGTCTTGACCGCCACGACCACGACGCCGACGGCCGCAATCCAGGGAACCAGGGCAGGCCAGAGTCCCGCGTCGAACGCGCCGGGACTCACCAAGTCGTTGGCGACCAGCGCGGCAAAGGCAGCGGGCGGGATATAGCTCAGGGCCTCGGTAATGCGGGGCGACAGGGTCCGCCCGCGCAAGGCGAACGCCGGCGCAATGCGAAAGAACGCGATAGCAGCCCACGACGACAGCCACAGAACCAAGAACTCGTTAACGGGCATCGCGGGCACCTCTTCCGTCAAATACAGCATCGCACGCCAACGCAATGGCAATGCCGGCCACGACGCTTGCCGGCACGGCAATATTCGCGAGGCCCAAGAACTTGCATACGGCGACGGACACCGCGCCCGAAACCGCCGCGACAACGTTGCCGCGCGACAGCCGCTGCGAAAAGAGCAGGCAGATAAAGAGCGAGGTGCAGACAAAGGCTGCAATGGCGGTGGGAACATCGACAACGGCGCCGACGATGGCGCCCATCGTACACGAAACGCCCCATGTTGCGATGAGGATCACGTTGAGCACAAAGGACTCGCGCGGGCCCCAATCCTCCCCTTCAACCAACTTGGCAAGCGAGATGCCATATGCCTCCTCGGTAAGTGTCGCGGCAACAGCCAGCGTCTGACGCTTCGAGGCACCCGTCAGATGCGGCGCGATCGATGCCGAGTAAAGCGCAAAACGCGAGGAGATGGCGGCAACGCTCGCGATAATCGAAGGTGCCGGTACGCCCGCCAGCCAAAGATTGCAGATCATAAACTGGCCGCTGCCCGTCACAAACGTGCTGCTCAGGGCAAAGACCATCCAGGGCTCCATTCCCGTCTGCCCCATGATCATTCCGCACGGCGCGCCTATTGCAACATAGGTAAGCATCACCGGCCAGACGGTTCTAACGATTTTGAGCACCATACGCTTCTCATCCTGACAAGGTCTCCGAGCCGCATGTAGCGATACGGCAGAATCATCATCCGACAGCAACCGAGTTCACCTACAATTGCCACCGGATCGAAAGACACAACTTTTTAGGAAGTCATTATGACAGCTATCGATCGAGACCGGGCGCGCGCGGCCTTCAAAAGCTACACCGATGCCTACGACGCCACCAACCCACGCATCGCGCTCAAAATCGAGCATACGTACCACGTGGCCGAGGCATGCGATGCCGTAGCGCGCGAGCAGGGCTGGTCGTCAGAAGATATTGACCTGGCATGGCTTTGCGGCCTGCTACACGATATGGGCCGCTTTGAGCAGCTGCGACGCTGGGACACCTTTAAGGACGCCGAGAGCATGAGCCATGCGGCGCTGGGCATCGAGGTCCTCTTTGGCGAGAATCCCGCCGATGCACCCGCCACGACAAACATCCGTGACTTTATCGAAACCGGTGCGCATGACGAGCTCATCCGAGCGAGCATCGCCTATCACAGCGACTTTCGCCTGCCGGCACAACTCGACGAGCGTACACGGTGCTTCTGCGATATCGTGCGCGATGGTGACAAGATCGACATTATGCGCACCATCGCCGACAGCACCGTCGACACCATCCTCAAAGTGGATGAGGACGCGTTTCTAGCAAGTCGCTTTTCGGTACCGACGCTTGCCGCCTTTGACGAGCATCGGTGCGTCGCGCGCGACGAGCGCAACGAGCCGGCGGACTACCTGGTGGGGCTCATCTGCTTTATGTTTGAGCTCGTCTATCCAGCAAGCCGCGCGCTGGCGCGCGAACAGGGCGATATCTACCGCCTGCTCGACGCACCCTTTGGCATTACGCGCCCCTTTACCAATCCCACCACGCAAGCGACCTGGGAGTGCCTAAAGGACGAGATGCGCGACTGGCTGGCGCGCGCCTAGCGCTCAAGCTGGGCCAGCAGCTCCTCGACGACCTCGACGGCGTCCCCAACAACCTTGTACTGGGCAGCACCAAAAATGGGGGCATCCGGGTCCTCGTTGATGGCGATAATGCACTCCGCCCCACCGATGCCGGCAAGATGCTGGATGGCGCCCGAAACACCGATACTCACGAGAAGCTTGGGCGAAACCGATACGCCGGTCTGGCCAATCTGATGGCGATACTCCAACCAGCCGGCCTCCACGACAGGTCGCGTGCAACCAAGCTCGGCTCCCAGAGCCTCGGCGAGCCTTCGCATCAGGGGCAGATTCTTCTTGGAGCCAATGCCGCGGCCCACCACGACCAAGCGCTCGGCATTGGCGATCGAGGGCTGCTGTCCCCACTCCTCGGCGGGAATCGAGATCTCGACACGAGCCTTAGCATCATCCGCAAGCGATATCTGGGTGATCGTGCCGGAGCGGTCGTAGTCAAAGTCGGGCGCCTTAAAGATGCCGGGACGAACCGTTGCCATCTGGGGACGATGATTGGGGCAGACGATGGTGGCCATCAGGTTGCCGCCAAACGCCGGACGCGTCTGTTGCAGCAGTCCCGTCTCCGTATCCATCGAAAGTACGGTGCAGTCAGCCGTAAGGCCCGTCTGCAAGCGCACGGCAACGCCGGGTGCCAGTTCGCGGCCAAAAGCGGTCGCACCGTATAGGATGGCCTCGGGTTTGCGTTCGGCTACCAAATCGCAGATCAAGCGGGCGTAGACCTCCGCATCGTTTTGGCGCAGGCGCTCGTCGCGACAGGCCAGGACTTCGTCGGCGCCCGCACAAACCAGATGCTCCAGGTCGCCGAGAGAACCCTCGGGACCCATACCGATCAGTGCCACCAGACGGCAGTCGCGAGCATCGGCAAGCTCGCGGCCCTTGCCCATAAGCTCATAGGCAACGGGAGTCACCGTATCGTGCTCGTCGGTCTGCGCGAATACCCAAATGTCTCGACATGCATCAAGGTCCACCGCACCAGCGGCCTCGTCACGCTCGATCGAGATAGCGTTGACAGGGCAGGCGTCGACGCACCCACCGCATAGGATGCAGCCGTCGGTTACGCGGGCGCATCGGCTGGGTCGCTCGCCTTCCACTACGATGCCGCCCGAGGCACAGGCGCGAACGCAGCGACCGCAGCCGATACAGGCTTCGCTATCGATAATCAGTCCGCTCATCTATGCCATCCCCTCGATAATCTTGGCAAGCTTTGCCGCCTGCTCGGACGCCGTCCCCTCAACGGCCTCGCACGTTTGGTCACGGTCGGGCACAAACGAGCGCACGACCTGTGTCGGCGACCCGGCAAGACCGCAACGCGCGGGGTCGGCGTTCACGTCGGCGGCACTGACCACGCGCACGTCCGCCTCCTCCGCCGCGCGAATACCGGCAATACTCGGCATACGCAACTGGCCAATCTCCTTGGCAGTCGTCATCGCGCACGGCATCTCAAGATAGACCGTCTCCTCGCCGGCATCGCAACCGTGAACGAGCGAAAGCGCACCGCACGTCGTAAAACCTGCGCTCTGCACGCAGCTCACATCGGTCACGCAGGGAATCTCAAAGGCGCCGGCAAGCTCGGGGCCAATCTGGGCCGTATCGCCATCCACCGCCATCTTGCCGCAGATGAGCAGGTCGAAGTCCTCGTCGAGCGCTTCGATGCCGCACTTGAGGGCATAGGTGGTTGCCAGGGTATCGGCGCCCGCAAAGGCTCGGTCGGTCAGCAGCAGCGCGTCGTCGGCACCGCGGGCGATACAGTCGCGCAGCAGCGATTCGGTCGCGGGGATGCCCATCGACACCACCGTCACGCGCACATCCATGCCAAAGCCGATAAACTCGTCCTTCAGCGCCAGCGCGCATTCCAAAGCACTCGCGTCAAAGGGATTAATGACCGCCTGCTTGCCATCGCGCACGATGGTATTGGTCTTGGGGTCCATCTTGACCTCGGTGCTGCCCGGCACCGCCTTGACGCACACCACCATATGGAAATCGCTCATCTTCACGCGCCCCCTTTCTGGACGAGCTCATCCAAGAGCTTCTCCGAAAACAGGTTGCCGCGACCCAGCTGCCCGGCAGGATCGAGCTGGAGCTTGAGCCGCGCCGACTCGACCATGGCCTCGTGACCGTACATCGTCTCCAAGAAGCCCGCCTTGATCTTGCCGACGCCGTGTTCTGCGGAGACGGCACCGCCCATGGCCGTGACCTCGGAAGCCCACTGGGCAAAGAGTTCTCCGCCGCGGCGATAATCCTGTGCATCGCGCGGCAGAATGTTCACATGCAGATGGTTGTTACCGATATGCCCCCAGGCGGCAGATTCAAGCCCACTTTCCGCCAGCGTGCGGCGATAGAGGGCGATAACATCGGCCAAGTGCGCGTTGGGCACCGACATGTCCGAACCCAGTTTGGTGATGGTGGGATCCATGCGGCGGCGCTCGTCGATGAGCATGTTGACGCTCTCGGGCACCGCATGGCGGAAGAATCGCTGACACTCGCGATCGACCTCGGTGCGCGCGACCCATGTCGCATCGTCACTGCCGCCCGCAAGCTCCAGTACCCACCCCAAGTGATACAGCTCCTCAGTCGCCTGGGCTTCGTCGTCGCAGTCGAGCTCCACGTAGACACAGACCTTGGCGTCTTTGTCGAGCGCAGGCAGCGAGGCAAACGCCGTCGACTGCTCGCGCTGACGACGTAGAATATCCAGGGCGCCAGCATCGAAGTACTCGATGGCAGCCGCATGGGACAGGACGGGACGCACGGAATCGGTAAAGGGCACGGCCTTGTCTTCGCTATCGAAAAAGCAGCTCACACCCCAAACGACCGCAGGCGCCGCCTGCAGGGCGATCTCGAGCTCGGTAATGACGCCGAGTGTGCCGCACGCACCGATAAAGAGGTCGATGGCGTCCATTTCGTCCGCAACGAAATAGCCTGAGGCATTTTTTGTCTTGGGCATGGTATAGCCGGGAAGATCGAGCTCGAGCGTACGGCCCGCTGTCGTCACGAGCGACAGGTGGCGGCCCTGGGCAAAAGCCTCGCCGCGCTGAAGCTCAAGCAAATCGCCATCAGCCAGCGCGACGTGGAGTCCCGTGATATGCGGGCGCATGGGGCCGTAAGCGTAGCTGCGGGCGCCGGAGGCGTTGCATGCCGCCATGCCGCCCAGACAGGCAGACGCCTCGGTGGGATCGGTGGGAAAAAACTGCTCGGGAGCCTCTTGGAACTCCTCGTAGGCCTCAAGCGATGCCTGGTCCCAACCAGCGGTCGGCAGCACCTTCTTGCTCAGCTGCTTGCGCAGCTCCGAGAGCACAACGCCCGGCTCCACGCGCAGCAAAAATTGGCCTTGTTCATCGCGGCGAAGGCCCAAGTAGCGATTCATACGGGAAGTATTGAGGATATGCCCGCCGTGGGGCACGGCACCGGCGGCAAGGCCGGTTCGGGCGCCCTGAACCGTTACCGGGACACGCTCGGCATGGAGCTTTTCCAAAATGGCACGGACCTCGTCTTCCGTTGTCGGAAACGAGATGCTCGATGCTTCGCCCGATGCGCGAGATTCATCGCGGCCATACTCTTCGAACTCGTCGGTGAAGGGTTTGATGGTTACAGACACGCGAACTCCCCCTTTAGCTAACTACAGTGTTTGCAGGGAGATGTTACCGCATCGTTTCGTCGACGTGTTCGAGACCGTCTCCATAATTGGCGATTTTTACGTTCGTGCAATTCGGCGAACGGCAAGGCTTCCTCGGCAGACGATGCTTTTGACACATATGGCCCCGCCGTCGCCGACCGCGCGATTGTCGCTCGAAAAAAAGTTGGAGTATTTTTTGCCGCCTTTTACCTGCGGAGACGCCAATCCGTCAAGCATTTGGTCAGAAATTGGTCAAGTAGCGGCTGATACGGTCGGCGTCGACAGCCAAAACCGATAGAAGTTTTGGCCCCAGAAGCAGGGAGGTTCCCATGGCATATTACTGGCCCCAGTACGGCATCGCCATCGAAGTCGACGACGATCCCCATCTCCTGCCTTTCGACGAAGAGGCATTCCCCGATACGACGGTCTACCACGTTACCACCGATGTGATCTGCGACCCCGAGTCGTTCTCGGCGCTCGCCCACCACATCGCGCATATCCACGACATCGAGCTCCCTCCCGACTTCGACGAGCTCGTCTACTCGCGCCGTCTGATGCTTCACATGCTCTTTGGAGCGGACCCGTCCACCTTTGCGCGCATCTATACCGCCAAGGATGCCGCATGAGCGCGAAGAAGCCACCCCACTTTGCAGGCCTGGGGCATCGCAGAAAGCTCATCGTTGCCTGCCTGGCCATCGTCTGTGCCCTTGTCGCCGTAGGACTATACGCTTGGCAGTCGCAGCCCGTACCCGAGGCGGGCGCTTCGGTCACGACGGCCGAGGGCAAAACGCGCCGGGAAATCCAAGATGAGCTCGACGCCATCGTCCGCGACAACATGATGACGATTTCGGTCGCGCCGGTCGCTCAGCTGCAGGAGGACGGCAAGCTGCGCGTCAACGTGCAAAACGTCCAAGACAATAAATTTCCCCAGCGATTCCGCGTCATCCAAAACGACGAGACCATGTACGAATCCGGTGTGGTCGAGACCGGCAAGACAATCGAGACGTGCCCCGCCGGCGACATCAAAGAAGGCGAGGCGTACATCGAGATCCAGGCACTCGATGCCAAGACCCTCGACAGCCACGGCAATCCGACACGTGTCAAGGTACGAGTTGAGCAAGCCGAGAACTAGCCTTCCGGCCGACGCGGCACCGCATGCAATTCACCAGCATTCGTCCAATCATCGCGGGGACGGCCCGCGGCGAATAGAAAGGAACGACCATGGACATCACCAGGAACATGAACGGAGTCAGAGCGCTCGTCGTGGGCACAGGGCTCGCGCTCGCGCTCGCAATGGGCGCCGCCCCGACGCCAGCTATGGCAGCCGGGCGCGTTGGAACCACGAAGGTAATGGTCAGGACCGAGATCGACAACGTTGAGTTCAAAGTTCCGACGGTTATTCCCTTCGTCGCCAAGGCCGACGGCACGCTTCAGGGCCCCTCAGAAGACGCGACCACCATCGACAATCATTCGGCCTACGGCATCCATGTCACCAACATGAAGATCGACGCCATGAACACCTGGACCATTGCCGCCGAC
Source organism: uncultured Collinsella sp. (assembly GCA_902494345.1). Lineage (GTDB taxonomy): Bacteria > Actinomycetota > Coriobacteriia > Coriobacteriales > Coriobacteriaceae > Collinsella. The sequence goes on along the minus strand of CABUSV010000006.1, from coordinate 74,388 downwards.
GCCAAGGCCGGAACCGCGCAGAACTCCATCGACTTTAAGGTCGGCCCCGACGGCGCGCTCCAGAACGCCAGCGCCGCAATGCAGGGGACGGGCCTCGATCTTTCCAAGAATGCAGCCTTCGACATGGGCTACCAGGGCATTGCCGGCGGCACGGACAAAATCAAGCTCAAGACAAGCGGAAACGTCGCCCGCGTCACGCGCGACATCTTCCGCGTAACCGGCGAAGGCGATCAGGTTGCGACGATCACCTGGACGGTCGAGCCCGGTGCGCACACGGCATAAGGCCGTCGCCCTGGCCGCCGCCGTCAGCATCCTAGCGTTTGGGCCAGCCATGGCCTTTGCCCAGCAAGAACAGGCGCAGGCCGCCACGCAAGTGACGGTCAACCTCTCGGAGCTCGACCGCAGCGACCGCGAGGAACCGTTGGCGCAGACAGGCGACAAACGATGGCTCTTGGCAGCAGGCGCCGCAGCAGCAGGCGCGGGAACCGCCGGCCTCGGTCTGCACATCAAACACAGCCAGAAACAAAACATGAACAGGCCGCACTAAATTAGCTAAGGAGACCCCATGGCATCGAAGAACCTTTTGCCCGTCGTCGCACTCTGCGGCGCGCTCGCAACCGGAACGCCTGTCGCCGCTTGGGCGACTCCTGTCATGGCAGACTCCTTACCAGCGGCCCTAAGCTCCGCACCAAATCCGTCGAGCGCCATTGCGTGCAAGCGTTTTTCGATCGCACAGGCCGCAATCTCAACCTCGGGATGCCTTCGTCGTAATACGGACGGCTCGATAGTCGTGGATATCAATCGTTCGAACAAGGCAAACGGCTCCCAGGCGGGGTGCGCCGTCTGCACGTGGCGCTCGGTTGTGCTCGATGCAGATGGCGATCCATGCAATTTAGAGCTGCGCATCGACATCGCTTCGGTCGATGACTCGGCGAACGGAGCGAAGGTCGCCTTCGACGGTACGTTTTTCGAGAAAGGAGGCGGTATATGTCTGGGCTGCGCCGCCGCGAATGCAGACGACACGCAGCCCACCCTCTCATTCACGGCATCGTTGCGGCTGACCAAAGCCGGTACCGATGCCATCGCGGCGGGAGAAGCGTCCCTGCTGTTCTACGCCGTCAGTACCAAAGACACAGACGCTCATTTCGAGAAGCCAGCCGGATCACTCAGCCTTACACGAGGGATAGAGGCAGGCCCTATTGAAATCGATGCCCGCGCGCAAAGCAGGCAACGCATTCTTGCCGACCCGGCGCTTCTCGAAATGGAGTGGAACGGATCCGGAGCCATCGGAATTCTCCCCTCCGCGCTTGACGCCAAGACGCTCTCCTCAAACGACGAACCCATCAACGCAACCATACAAGAAGAGAGCGCGGACAAAGAAGCAGGTGCGGGCGACACGCCGTCGCCGACAAACAGCGTCCCAGCTTCTTTCGAAGCACCGAATGAGCCCGCTGCCGATCCAAACGATCCCGAGCTCGCGGACAGTCTGGGGCTTGCTGATCCTCAAGAGATCAATGAAGGTAACTGCTGCGTGCTTGCCGCGCTCGACCACACAGAGGTCATCGACGCTGCGGACATCGAAGTTGCCGCCGCCAATCAGCCCGTCCGTAAGTCGGCCATCATCGCATTTCCCGAATCCATCGAAGTCGTCTTTTTGCCATCGGGCGAGGTCGTGGCCCCAACACTGCTCACCTTGTTGGGCGCCAAGAATACTCGAAACGAAATTAAAAAGGTCACGGTTGTCGACCCTGCAACCACCGCCAAGCTGCGTTTATACGCCGTTGCTCCAGACGGAGGCAAGACCTTAGAATTCGATGGTGACACACTCCTAGCCTGGCGACGTCTGGACATTATGCAAGACGTCTCGTATCAGATCGAACTCGAAGGGTTTGATCGTGCCCGCGATGCCAATATCATTGCCGCGGCTATTGAATCCCCACAGCGGCTTATGACACTGCGCTTTGAATACTATCCCTATGTCCCGACAACCACCTGAGGCTTAAATGCTGCGCGTCGTTGCTAATGCCACTTATATAACGTATTAGATGAGTCGCGATGTACCTCGCATTCCACTCTGCTACGATTGCCACGTTGGCATCAATACGGGAGGGCTCATGCCGGGCTTGGGAACAATCATCAACGTTGTGCTTTTGATTGCGGGCGGTCTTTTGGGATTAGCGGGCGGCCGCTTCATTACACCGCGCATCCAAGACACGCTCATGAAAGCATCGGGGCTGTGCGTCCTGTTTATCGGCCTTGGCGGCACCATGCAAAAGATGCTCCTTATCGATGGGAAGGCGCTGGCGACCACCGGTACCACCATGCTCATCGTCTCATTTGCGGTCGGTTCGCTCATCGGCGAGGCCGTCAACTTGGAAGCCGCCATCGAGAACCTTGGCGAATGGCTCAAGCGCAAGACTGGCAGTGAGGGCGATAACGAGTTCACCAACGCTTTTGTCTCGACTTCACTCACCGTGTGCATTGGCGCCATGGCCATTGTGGGATCGATCCAGGACGGCCTGCTCGGCGACTGGTCAACGCTTGCCCTCAAGGGCGCACTGGACTGCATCATCGTCTGCACCATGACGGCCTCGCTTGGCCGCGGCTGCATCTTCTCGGCCCTGCCCGTCGCCGTGTTCCAGGGGACGATCACGTTGTTTGCCGGCGCGCTCTCCCCCATCATGACCACAGCGGCCCTCAACAGCCTTTCGCTCGTAGGCTCCATGCTCATCTTCTGCGTCGGCGTCAACCTCATCCGTCCTCAGACCTTCCGTACGGCCAATATGCTTCCCTCCGTCGTCATCGCCGTCATCTACGCCCTCCTGTTCTAAATCTATCTACGCAGCAGTATCTCGAACACCTGTTTGATGCTGTGCTATGATATGAGGTCACCGAAGCTGCGTTAGGAGAGGAGAAGCGGTGGCCGACCAGGACATCAAAATGCTCATCGAGCGCATTATGGCCGAGGCTCGGACCCATCAGTCCGCCCGTTTCTCAAACGAAATCTACGCAGACGAGCCGATTCTCAAAACCGGCCGACAGATGCAGAATTTCCTTCCCGACCAGTACCGCAAGATGCGCGAGATATCGCGCTGGCAGGATGACCCCAAAGGCGGCGCGGGTCGCTGGCTTTCGGAAGCCGAGCTTTTTTACCGCCAAGGCCTGCTGATGGCCGACTTTGAGGACGACTGCCCCTACAACGGCACCTTTAAGTCGTACTTTCCCACCTACAATGCCATGAGCGATCGACAGTTGCGCGGCTACTTTACCTGGCGTGCCCAAGTGCGCCGCGGAACCGTCGAGGAAACGTCTACATCCTTTGCCTTTCTGTATCTCTATGAGCTGATTTGCGGCATTGGCGTAGATAATCCGCTCGAGGGTTTTAACAAGATCAAGGCCTTTTGGGATGCCTACCGCGCCTTTGAGCCCGGCATCGACCGGTTTGCGCGCGTGTGGCTGCAGGATTACGCCGTGTTCCACGCGCTCGACCCCAAGCTGCTTCGTGACTCTAAAACCGTCATGTTCGATAATGCCCTTATCGAGCTGCGGCACGCGGCACGAGACCTTGTGCCAGCGCCGGCACCGTCCGGCCAGACCCCTAAGCGTCGCAAAACCTCCGAGCCCACGCTCCCCCTTCCGCCCGATGAGGTGCGCGAGGAGCGACTCATGGCCGCCATCAACGCCCTCTCCACGTACAACCTAAGTAACTCGCGGCTCGACCGCAACCACCACCGCGATCTGCGCCACGTGGCGTGCGCCGTGTATGTCCATATGGCGCGCTACTATGACACGCACCGAAAGACCGGCATCGTGGCGAGCTTATTTGGGGAGGAGACGGCCATGCCCTACACCATGTTTGCCTCGGCCGTATTCTTTGCGCCCGAGCGCCACAAGGACTGCGAATACCGCCTGGATCCCATCCATATCTACCGTTGCCAAAACGGCTTTTGGGAATGTATGCGTATCCACGGTAGTAGGCAAAAGAGCAGCAAGCTCGGTGAAATGATGCGCGCCTGCGACCAACGCCTGCGCCTGGCGCTGGACCCCGCCCATCCCCTTAAGGAAGAAAAGGTCCCCAAATATCTGGCCAAGATTATCGATGACGAGATTGTGGCATGGCTTTCATGGGATACCGCACACCAGCCCGTCAAGATCGATATCGATCTGAGTCAGCTGGGGCACATTCGGAGCGCCGCCGCGCAAACGCGTGAAGCGCTTTTGATCGATGAAGAGCGCGAGGACGGCGCACCTGTGGAAGCCGAGGCAGCGGACTCAGGGCAACCGGAAGCCGAGCCCGTAGCCGACGCGATTGTCGAGGCGATCGCGGCACCCATTCGGCAGGACGAGGCCGACGAGCCAACCATATCCACCGAACAGTTTGGTGTCGTGGCACCGCTTCTCGCGCCGACGCCCGCGTTCGCAGCCGTTGCGCCCGCTGACGCCACGAACGAACTCACGCCTGCCGCAGACGCCTATCTCCGCGCGCTGCTCGAGCATAACGCAGTACAGGCGGAATCGGCGGTAGTGCAATCGGGGCAGAGCGAGGACATGCTCGTCGACAGCATCAACGAGTCACTCTTTGACCTGGTGGGAGACACCGTTATCGAATTCGGCGCGGCAGGACCGCAAATTATCGAGGATTACGAAGCAGACGTGAGAGGATACCTAGACCATGAGTGATACCACATCCGCAGCGCCCCGCGTACCCAAACGCGTCGCTGCCGTTATCCTAAACTCGCTCAAGGGCGGCGTGGTCCCGCGCATCGGCCTTCCTTACATCACCGTAGGGCGCGAGGTCGAGATTCGCGCCCTGCTCACCGATCTGAGTCTCATCTCCGACGGTGGCGCGAGCTTCCGCTTTCTGGTCGGTCGTTACGGCGCCGGCAAGAGCTTTTTGCTCCAGACCATCCGCACGCACGCCATGGGTGAGGGATTCGTCGTCGCCGATGCCGACCTATCCCCTGAACGCCGCCTGCAGGGCGGCCAGGGACAGGGCCTTGCCACCTACCGTGAGCTCATCCGCAATATATCGACCAAGACGCGCCCCGAGGGCGGCGCGCTCAACCTGATTCTCGATCGCTGGGTCGCCTCGTGCGCGGACGCCGATGAGTCGGCTATCAATGCCCAACTCGCTCCGCTCGAGGAAATGGTCCACGGCTTCGACTTTGCCCGCATGCTCCGTCGCTATCGCGCGGCCGTTTCCGAGGGCGACGAGGAGACCATGAACCGCGTAACCAAGTGGATCCGAGGCGAGTACCGAACCAAGAGCGAGGCGCGCGCCGAGCTGGGCTCCTCGACCATCATCAGCGATGACGACTGGTACGACTACGTCAAACTCATCGCACGCTTTTTGGTCTGCAGCGGCTACAAGGGCATGCTGGTGCTCATCGACGAACTCGTAAACCTGTACAAGATTCCCAACGCCATCACGCGCCAGTACAACTACGAGAAAATCCTCACCATGTACAACGACACGCTCCAGGGCAAGGCGCAGTACTTGGGCATGATCATGGGCGGCACGCCGACCTCCATCGAGGACCGCCGTCGCGGCGTATTCTCCTACGAGGCTCTGCGCAGCCGGCTCGCTCAGGGTCGCTTTGCACGCGAGGACCTTAAGGACATGCTCGCGCCCATCATCCGCTTGCAGCCGCTCACCTACGAGGAGCTACTGGTGCTGATCGAAAAACTCATGCAAATTCACGCCGGCTACTTTGGCTGGACGCCCACGCTTACCGAGAACGACTTGGTGGACTTCCTCAAGATTGAGTTTGGCCGCGTGGGAGCCGATACGCACCTGACGCCTCGCGAGGTAATTCGCGACTTTATCGAGCTGCTCGACATCCTATGCCAGAACCCCGATGCCAACGTTGCCGAGCTACTACAAAGCGTCGGCGGCGATAGCCTCACACCGGTCAGCGAATCGCCCGCATCACCCGATGACCGCAACTTCGCCGAATTCACCATCTAACCTGCCAAAAAGGGACAGGTTTATTTTGGCAGGTTTTATCTGGGCAAACGTCGAGGCAGTAATGCAGCAAGCCACTGCCCACCGCGTTGAGAGATTCGTTTTTGAAAGGAGGCCCCGTGAACGCCTTTGACCGCTACGCCCCGTTTATCCAAGACTTCATCTACTCCCACGATTGGGAGAGTCTGCGCTCTATCCAGGTTGCAGCGGCAGACGCCATCTTTAATACGCAGGACAATGTGCTCCTGACGGCATCCACGGCTTCCGGCAAAACCGAGGCAGCCTTCTTTCCCATCCTGACCGAGTTTTGGGAGAACCCGCCCGCAAGCGTTGGCGCCCTCTATATCGGCCCCCTCAAGGCACTCATCAATGATCAGTTCGTCCGCCTCAACGACCTATGCGAAGAGGCCGATATCCCTGTCTGGCACTGGCATGGCGATGTCTCGCAGTCGCACAAGGCTAAGCTCATCAAAAAACCGAGCGGTATCTTGCAGATTACGCCCGAGTCGCTCGAGGCGCTCCTGATCCATAAGCACATGGCAATCCCTCGTATGTTTTGCGACCTGCGCTATGTGGTTATCGACGAGGTTCATTCGCTCATGCGCGGCGACCGCGGCGGTCAGACGCTCTGCCTTATCGAGCGCCTCTCGCGCATGGCAGGCGTGCAGCCCCGCCGCATCGGCCTTTCTGCCACCATCGGCGACCCCGAGCGCACGGGCGCCTTTCTCTCACAGGGAACAGGACGCGATTGCATCATCCCCCGCTTTGAGGAACCGCGCCGCGTGTGGCGCATCTCCATGGAGCACTTCTACAACTCGGGTCCCCAGGCACAGCAGCGGGGATTCGAGAGCACGGGTCCTCAAGAGGCCGAAGTGCTTGCGTGCGAGCGCATCGAGGCGGCGGCATCCGCGGCACTGCCCGCCGGCGCCCAAGATATGCGTCACAGCGGACAGCTTGCACAGGAAGAACGCCGTCAACGTCGCGAGCAGGCGCGGGGCAAGGCCGCTCCCAAAGACCGTCGCACTTCCTCGGCCCCCGAGGGCGAAGTCGACATCCCACGAGCGGCCGAGCAGGCACTTCTCAACCCCACCGACACGGCGCCCGACAACGCCGACCCCGGTATGGGCTATATCTTTGAGCATACGCGCGGCCGCAAGTGCCTGGTCTTTGCCAACTCGCGCGAGGAGGCAGAGGCCGTGTGTTCCATGCTGCGCAGCTACTGCGAAAGTCGACACGAGCCCGACCGCTTTCTAATCCATCACGGCAACCTTTCGGCATCGCTGCGCGAGACGGCCGAGGAGCTCATGCGCGATGAAGAACAGGCACAGACGACCGTCACCACCTCTACGCTGGAGCTCGGTATCGATATCGGCCGCCTGGAGCGTGCGTTTCAGATCGATGCGCCGTTTACCGTCAGCTCCTTTTTGCAGCGCATGGGGCGCACAGGCCGTCGCGACCTTCCACCCGAGATGTGGTTTGTCATGCGCGAGGAAGAACCCGAGCCGCGCACGATGATGCCCGAGACCATTCCTTGGAAACTCCTGCAGGGTATCGCGCTCGTACAACTCTATCGCGAAGAAAAGTGGGTCGAGCCGCCCGAGCTCGATCGACTCCCCTACAGCCTGCTCTATCACCAGACTATGTCGACCCTCGCCAGCACCGGCGAGCTCACGCCGGCCGAACTTGCCCAGCGCGTGCTCACGCTCAGCTATTTCCACCGTGTCTCGGCAGACGATTACCGTGTGCTGCTACGTCACCTCATTAAGATCGACCATATCCAGGTCACCGAAGGTGGCGGGCTCATCGTGGGTCTCGCGGGCGAGCGCATCATCAACAACTTTAAGTTCTACGCCGTGTTCCAGGAAAACGAGGAGTTTACCGTTCGCAGCGAGTCGGCCGAGTTGGGCACGATCGTCAATCCTCCACCGCCCGGTGAGCGCATCGCCATCGCAGGCCATTGCTGGATTGTCGAAGAAGTGGACTGGAAGCGCCATACCGTCTTTGCCACGCAGGTCAAAGGCCGGGTGCCGGCCTACTTTGGCGACTGCCCCGGCGACATTAACACGCATGTGCTCGAGCGCGTGCGCCAAGCGCTCACTGAGCACGCGGCATATCCGTACCTTATGGGTAACGCACGGGCTCGCTTGGCGCAGGCTCGTCATACCGCCGAGATTTCGGGCGCGGGGACCAAGCCGCTCATCAACCTGGGTGGCGACACCTGGGTGCTCTTCCCCTGGTTGGGTAGCTACGCCTTCCTAGCACTCGAGCGCATGCTTAAAATCAAATGCGCCGCTGAGTTGGGCCTTCGCGGACTCGACCCGTCACGCCCGTACTTTATGCAGTTTAAGATGAAGGCCGACGAGGAGACGTTCTTTGAAGTGCTCGCCGCCGAAGCCGAGAAAGACTTCGACCCCATCGACCTCGTCTATCCCGGCGAGGTGCCTTACTTTGATCGGTACGACGAATTCGTTCCAGAAGAGCTCGTGCGCAAAGGCTTTGCCGAAGGCGTGCTCGACATCGAAGGCATGAAGCAGCGCGTTCTCGGCTGGCGCGACCACGCCTAAGACCAGTCTTTTTGGGACGGGGAGACTTATTTGTCGTGAAGGACGGTGCCGAGGAAGTCGGTGTCGAAGGGCACGGCTTCGGCAAAGGCGTAGTCGCCGTCGCTGGCGATGAGCAGGTAGTTCTCCTCGCCGCCGAACTCCGCATCGCCGCACGGGACCACCCAGGCATGGGCGAATACCTCGAGTGCCGTGGCAGCGCAGTCGCGCAGGAACGTCACGTCGCTCCCCTCGTTTGCGCTCACAATATTGGCGACGTAGACGCCACCAACATTTAGGCTGCCCCGCACTAAACGCAACGCCTCAACCGTCGCCAGCTCGCGTACGGGCTCGGCACCGCCAAAGCAATCGCTCACGACCGCGTCATAGCGACGATGGCCCACGCTCGTCACACCCAGATACGAGCGAGCCTCAGCGGTTATCACCCGCAGGCGATCGCCCGCCGCGCGCTCCAGCTCGTCTAGGTAGAACCAGCGGCGCGCCAGGCGCGTAATCTCTCCGTCATACTCGATAACGTCCATGCGCAAGCCCTCGTGCGACATCAGGGCGAATTTAGGATAGGCAAACCCGCCGCCGCCCAGCATAAGCATACGGCTGATACCGTGACCATAAGCGTCGCGCATCGCATCCTCGGCCTCAAACACGTCGTCAAACGCGCGATAGTACGCAAAGACGGGCTCCGCCCAACGATCGCCAACGTAACTCGCGCTTTGGTAGACGCCACCTTGCACCAATACACGGACTTCGTCGCCGCCCTCGTCGTGCACGCGCTTCACACGCGCCAACCCATTGCGGGTTCGCGCAACCTGCAGACAGGCAGCACGAACAGCGACAGCGGCCGCACCAAGCGCCGCGGCCCCCAGAGCAACGCCGGCAACGACGCCGGCAGAAACACTCGGCTTGTTCATCTAGAGCTCCTTTTGCAGATAAAGGCCATGGTCATAAAATCCAAGATGGCGATAGTACTCGCGTGTGCCAATCGCGCTAATCACGTTGATACGCGCATAACCCGCATCCCGGGCAATCTCGCACGCACGCTCTACGAGCAAACGCCCCAACCCGTGATGCTGCGCCGCCTGGCCCTGGTCGCCCACGCGTGCCGCCATGCCATACACGTGTACCTCGCGAATCATCGCCTCGTCCGGCGTCGTCGGCAACTCGTCCGCATGCGCGGCAACAAACGAATGGTCGGGCAGTGACAACCGCAAAAAGCCCGCGATCTTGCCCCGCGGCGTCACCCACTGCAAAAAGCGCTCGTAAGTCACCGGCGTCTCGTACGCCACTTCCTCATCAAGAGAAAGCTCATCCAAGTCGGCACCCGCGGTACTGATCTCGCGATAGCGAATCTCGCGCACCACTGCGCCTTCTCCACGAGCCGCCAAGCGATTCTCGACGAGCTGACGCAGGTTGGGCTTCTTGTTGCCCACCATAATGTCGTCGGAACTAAAGTCGCGGATCATGCGACTGATACGGCAGAACGCCGGCGTCACCACGATGTCGTCGGCTAACACATCGAGCAGCTCTTCCTCGGTATAGGGACGCCACTCGCCGCGCTCATAGCAGCCCACCAGACGCGAGCCCTCGATGAGCGCACACGGGTAGACCTTGACCTCGTCGGGCATAAAGGCCCCCTCGGTCATAAAGCGCTCGTAGTCGCGCTTGTCCCCTTCGGGCGTGGCGCCCAGCAAGTTGAGCATAAAATGCGCGTGAATCTTAAAGCCAAACAGGCGCGCAAGCGAAAACGCCCGCTCGATCTGCGCCACCGAAATGCGACGCTCGTTGATATCGAGCAAATGCTGGTCGAGGCTCTGGATGCCCATCTGAATCTTGGTGCAACCCAGGCGGCGGATGAGCGTGAGGGCCTGTGGCGCCACGGCATCGGGACGCGTCTCGATAACGAGCCCCACCACGCGATGCTTCGCCGTCTCGTTGATGCGCTGTTGGCGCTCAAGCTCCTCCATCGTGGCCGTCTGCCACTCGGCGACCTCGCCCCACGGCGTGCCGGGGCCGTACAGACGACGCACCGCGCGGTTATAGCCGCCCACGGCAGCATCCACACGCTCCTGTTCGTCGACAACGCCGGCAGCAAGCTCGGCCTCGTCTGTCGCAATGCCGGCAGCCCGATAGCGCTCGCGACGTTCCGCCACCACCGGCGGCAGCGCATCGGCGGGAGCGTCATCGAGCAGGCGCCCTGCCTCGGCACGGCTGATGCCCGGACGCGCCAACATGGGGTTTGCCGCCACGCCGGCGACGGCATCGTCATTGAGCGCACGGAAGAGCTCCGACATAAACCATGTCTGATAGCCTTCCGGATAGTCGCTCCAGGTACCGCCAAGCACAATGAGCTCGATCTTATCGGTCGCATGTCCCATCTGCGAAAGCGCCGTCAAACGGGCACTCACCTGCAGATACGGATCGAAGCAGTTTTGCTCCGCACGGGCGCACGCGGGCTCAGCATGTAAATAGCTTTTGGGCATGCGCAGGTCGTTGGGGCAAAACAGGCAATCGCCCGAGCACGGCCAGGGCTTGGTGATGACGGTAATGGTCGCCACGCCCGAAGCCGTGCGACGAGGCTTCATGCGTAGCACCTGCAGCAGTTGACGCTCTAGCTCGGCGTCGACATTCCATGCCGTCCAACGAGCCGGCTCCTCGCGCTTCACCCGCTGGTAAAACGGCAGCAGGCGACGCTTAGCCAAATCGCGCTTGTCGGCACCCTCACGGCGCGCCTCGGCATGTATCAATTTGACGAGCACCTTGTCGTCCACGGTCTCACCGCGACGCAGAGCCTCGAGTATGTTCAAAATAATCTGTTCCATGACCCCATTGTAAAGGCAAAGGCGCCGGAGCCGATCTCGGCTTCGGCGCCTTCATCAAACAGCGCGTCTAAGCATCTATGCTTGCGGACCAGCCCGCAGTCATCATTCCGGATCAAACGACATGTCGCCCGAACCGACCTCAAAACGATACGTGGCAGACTTATCGCCGTTATCGAATTCAAGATTCAAAATGGTCTCGCCGTCGTAGCCAAGCGGAAGGAAATCGCTCTCGAAGTCGCCACTGCCCAAGGTGAGGATCGCTTTAAAGCCCGTAGAGTTCGGAACCGTCATCTCCACGTCGCCCGAGCCCACGCTCACATCCATCGACTTCGCGGGGGCCTGGTAGAGCTCGAACGTCACATCGCCCGAACCGACCTCGGCATTCAGGGTATCGGTCACGGTGCCCGTAAACTCAACGTCTCCCGAGTCCAGAGTCAGGTTGAGGTCATGACACGCAATGCCCGCGACCGTCAGATCACCCGATCCTACATTCGCTGTGATGCCCACCATGTTATCGGCAACATCGCGCGGCAGTTCGACGGTAACCGTGCGGTCAATGGCGCGCTCGTCATCGCAATCGAACTGGCGAATCTTGAGCGTAGAACCCTTGATTTCGGCCAGGTTCTGGGTTGCCGCATCGAAGGCAACGGTCCCCGTTGCCACGCGACCGCTTTCAATCACGCGCACTGGCCCGCCGGAGACGTGTTTGACCTCGACCGTGCCCGACGTCACGTCCAAGTCAAGCGATGTGAACGCGTCGGCATCAAAGGTTTCGCTCGAAAGCTGCTGAGGCCGAGCGGAATAGTTACCGTCATCCAAAAGATCGCCCTCGTCCACCACATCGTCCATACCAGACAGGCCGGATACAACATCGTCGAGATCCCACGGGCCATCAAAATGAATCAATGTCCGCGAAACGCCAAAGACAAGCCCAACAATGAGCACAAACGCTCCGATGCCAACACCCAGGCGTACCTTGGATTCATGCGAAATCTTCATCATTCGTCACCCTCTTTGGCACATGGCTCAGCGGTGGTCGTGGTAGCCACGTCAGCATCAGGTTCCGCAGAAGCATCCTTCCCCTGGGCCTTGATCGCCACCGACGCCGGACCAACCTGGATATCCCCGCGCGCCCAATCGCCATCGAGCGCACGCGCCACCCAGTGATAGATGGGGATCGTAAAGAAGATCAGCGCGGCAAAGGGACCGGCACCAAACAGGAACATCAGCAAAAAGAACAGTAGCCAACACACGGCCCAATACGGGAACGACTGGAACGGGCCCTTCACCGGAGTCGAGCCAACCGCGGTGCCACTCGTCGCCTGCGCCGTAGCGGCATTGGCGGCCTGCGCACTCCAGCTTGCCGCCTGCGCCGCCTTGGCCGCAGCATCACTCGCCTGCGTTGCCGCCTCGGTAGCGCGCGCCGCCGCCTCATGGGCGCGAGCACGCTCTGCCGCCTCGGCCTCGCGCTGACGGGCGCGGTCCTCGTTCTCAAACTCGATATCGTCCTCGATCTCGTCGCTCGGATTGAGCAGCTCGTCCAGGCTCACGCCATAGAGTTTGGCGAGCGAGATTAGGTTCTCGGTATCGGGCGAGCTCTCCGCGCGCTCCCATTTACTGACTGCCTGGCGCGACAGCCCCAGCTTTCGCGCCAGCCCTTCTTGGCTAAAACCCTTGCTGCGACGAAGGTCGGCGAGCCGCTGCGCAGTTTCTACATTCATGGTTCCTCCTATGTGATGCCAGCCGTGCCGCCGGACCGTTTTTGTTCTTAAGGCGCCTTGCACAGTTAAAAATCTATCCGCCACCGCCAAAAGCATGCCACCTATTCTAGTGAGATTTTTGACAACCGGCGGTTGCGGGCACATATGAGCTGCGGAAATGTGTCCAAACAAAGCAATGACCCACGGCTCGGTTGTCCCCGTTGCGGCGTTAACGGTAGTATGGTCGTACTGTTTATTCCGCACCGCCAACGGAGGGAGTCCCGCGCCGTGAACCGCGATTTCGCCTCATCGCTCATCCAGCTCAACAATACGTTCTATCGCGAGCACTCCGCCTCCTTTTCCGATACGCGCCAGGCCCCGTGGCCCGGCTGGGTGCGCACCATGGACATTGCGCTCGAACAGCTCGACGTCGCCACGATCGAGCATCCCGTCCGCGTCTTCGATCTTGCCTGCGGCAATATGCGATTCGAAAACTTTGCCGCCGGCGGCGCACTCGCCGCCAAGGGCGTCAACGGCGCAAACCCCTCGGCAGATGCCAGTTGCCCGTTTGAGTTCTATGGTGTCGACTCGTGTCAAGATTTGGCTATCGATGCACATGGCCACGCCCTGCGCATTCCCAACCTGCGCTTCCAGGAACTCGATGTGCTCGACGCCCTCATGAAGCTCAACCCCGCCGAGACACCCGACGTGCTTTTCGACGCCCCGCTCGCCGACATCTCGGTCTGCTTTGGATTTATGCACCACGTGCCGTCGTGCGAGTACCGCGTACGCGTGCTCGACGCCCTGGTGCGCCAGACGCGCCCAGGCGGCATCATCGCCATCAGCTTTTGGGAGTTTATGAACGACGAGCGCATGGCGCGCAAGGCTGTTCGCGCCGAAGCCCGCGCCGAGCTCACCCCGCCGTTTGAGGGTTACGATTCCGCGCAGTTTGAAGCCGGTGACCACCTCATTGGCTGGCAAAACGACCGCCACGCCTACCGCTATTGCCATCACTTTGACGATCAGCAGATCACCGATCTGGTGCGCGGCGTGCGTACGTTCTACAAGAGCGGCGAGGTCCCCGTGCGCGAGCTTGAGCGTTTCCATGCCGACGGTCGCAGCGGCGATCTCAACCGCTATGTGATTCTCAAGCGCCTGTAGGCATCGACGACTCGCCGTCGAGCCGCACCACGTCTTTCGGGCAAACTATGCCCACCCCTTTTTCAACCCATTGACGGAACGCGCAGCTATACGTTCCATACTTATGACCAAGGAGCCTCATGGGAGCCGTCCACGTTCGCACGCCTAAGAACTTTGTGCTCGAGGAGCGCCTGGAGCGCTACGCCGATGCGATTGAGACGAACCCCGAGGCCTATGCCGGAGATTGGCGTGAAGCCTGTGCGCCAGTTGGCAGCAAGCCATTCGAACACCTTCACCTGGATCTTGGCTGCGGCAAGGGAACGTACCTTGTAGAGCGCGCGGCCCACGAGCCAAACACCCTCTTTATCGGTATGGACCAGGAGCCCATCTGCATCGCCTATGCCGCGCAGAAAATCTGCGAGCAGGAGCTGCCCAATGCGCTTGTGCTGCCCCGAGGCGCGGCATCGCTGCCACAGCTATTTGCCGCAGGCGAGCTCGATGCCATCACCATTAACTTTCCCACGCCGCAGCCCAAGGCCAAGTACGCCAAAAAGCGCCTCGTCCATGTCGACCATCTGATGCTCTACCGCCCGCTCTTTGCAGTCGGCGCCACCGTCACACTGCGAACCGACAGCAAGCCATTGCGCGACTACGCCCTGGGGCAGTTTGCCGCGGCCGGCTACGACACGCTTTGGGTAAGCGACGACGTTCGTCGCGACCATCCCGAGCATCCCGAGACCGAATATGAATGCCGCACGCGCGAGATGGGTGCCGCCGTCTATGGCATTTGTGCCACGCCCGGTGCGCAGCCCAGCGATGAACAGCTCGCAGCAGGCCGCGCGCAGGAGCAAAGCCTTGCCTGTTACCTGCCCGACAACCTCGATGAGCTCACCTATGTACCTCTGGGCATGGAAGAGGCCGTCGAGAACTTTAGAAACCGCGCCCGCAAAGGCAAGAAGCGCCTGCCGCAAGAGTCCTAGGGACCTCTGATGGTCGCGGTGTCGGCAAACAAGCGCGAATAGGCGCCGGCGAACGACCCTCAAGCCTAAGTGAGTAGACTTTTTTGCAATAGCCAAGCACAACCCGCATAACGAAAACTAAAACCGCAGATAGAGCCCTTGCGCAAAAGCCATGTGCTCGCGACATCGCAAAAAGTCTACTCACTTAGCCGACAACTGCACCAAACGGCTGGGCAGAACGCCCATTTCCTGCATTTTCTCGCGCGCTGGCACCCCGCGCCGCCGCTACGCCATAATAGTTGGCGGACAATCGCGAGAGAAAGCAACCACATGGCACAGACCACGACAGATACCGCCACCAGCACCGTCTCCGGCGCCGGGGCCGCCAGCTCATTCTCGGGCGGCACGGGAACCGAGGCAGAGTTCGGCTCGCTCGGCGCGCTCTCCCCCACCTGGTGGGAGCCCGAGGACGGCAGTGAGCCCGAACCATGGCTCACGCCCGATCAAGCCTTCGAACGCTTCTTTGAATGGACAAGCGATCGCGGCATTGAGCTGTGGGATCACCAAGAAGAGGCCCTCATGGACCTGGCTGCCGGCGATCACATCATTTTAGGCACACCGACCGGATCGGGTAAATCGCTCGTCGCGCTGGGCATGCTCTTTATGGGCATGGCACAGGGCAAGCGTTGCTATTACACGGCCCCTATCAAGGCCTTGGTCAGCGAAAAGTTCTTCGATCTGGTGCAGGTACTCGGCCGCGATAACGTCGGCATGATCACCGGCGATACGCATATCAATACCAAGGCGCCCGTCATCTGCTGCACGGCCGAAATCCTTGCCAACGATGCACTGCGCGAGGGCGAGGGCGCCAACGTGGGCTGCGTGGCCATGGACGAGTTCCACTACTTTGCCGACCCCGACCGCGGCTGGGCCTGGCAGGTGCCGCTGCTCACCCTGCCCCACACGCAGTTTATGCTCATGAGCGCCACGCTCGGCGATGTCACCGCCATCGCCGCCTCACTCGAGGAACACACCGGCGCTGCTTGCGACTTGGTTGTCGACGCCCCACGCCCCGTGCCGCTGAGCTACGACTACGTGACGACCTCGCTCGAGGGCACGGTCGAGCTCGCCATGCGCCGCGGCGAGGCCCCGCTCTATATCGTGCACTTTAGCCAGGATGCCGCCCTTGCGACGGCACAGTCGCTCGCCAATTTTGGCATCGCCAGCAAGGAGCAGCGCGAGGCCATTAAGGAAGCCGCCAAAGGCACGAGCTTCTCGACGGCCTTTGGCAAGATCCTCAAGCGCTTGCTTGGCTGCGGCGTCGGCGTGCACCACGCCGGTATGCTGCCGCGCTATCGTCTGCTGGTCGAGCGCTTGGCGCAGCAGGGCCTGCTGCCTGTCATCTGCGGCACCGATACGCTCGGCGTCGGCATCAACGTACCCATCCACACCGTGGTCCTCACCGCACTCACCAAGTTCGATGGCTACAAGATGCGTCGTCTGCGCGCCCGCGAGTTCCATCAGATTGCCGGTCGCGCCGGCCGTTCGGGCTTCGATACCGAGGGCATGGTCATCGCCGAGGCCCCGGAGCACGAGATCGAGAACGCCAAGCTCATGGCCAAGGCGGGTGACGACCCCAAGAAGCTCCGCAAGATTAAAAAGAAGAAGGCCCCCGAGGGCTTTGTCACCTGGAACAAGCAGACCTTTGAGCGCCTGATTGAGACTCAACCCGAGACGCTCAAGCCGCGCCTGCGCATCACGCACTCCATGGTGATTAGCGTGGTCGAGCAGGGCGGCGACGCCCGTGCCCGCGTACACGACCTCATCGAGACGAGCCTGCAGACCCCCGAGGAAAAGGCCAAGCTCGAGGTTCGCGCCGATGAAATCTTCGCCACACTCATCGATTCCGGCGTCGTCGTTCGCACCGAGGTGCCGCCCGCACCCGACGCCCCGACTGACGCCGCACCAGACATTGACTATGCACTGACGGTCGATCTGCCCGAGGACTTTGCGCTCGATCAGCCGCTCTCGCCGTTCTTGCTTGCCGCGTTGGAGCTGCTCGATCCCGAGAGCGAGACCTATACCATGGATCTGATCTCGATGGTCGAGGCAACGCTCGAGGACCCCAAGCAGGTGCTGCGCGCACAGGAGCGCGCTGCGCGCGACCGCGCGATGGCCGAAATGAAGGCTGACGGCGTCGAGTATGAGGAGCGCTTGGAGCGCATTCAAGACGTCACGTACGAAAAGCCGCTCGAGGATTTGCTCGACGCCGCCTTTGACAAGTACTGCCAGGAAGTGCCCTGGGCAAACGACTATCAGCTCTCTCCCAAGAGCGTCCTGCGCGATATGCTGGAAAGCGCGAGCGATTTTAAGGGCTACATTCAAAAGCTCGGCATCGCCCGCTCCGAGGGCATTCTGCTGCGCTACCTAGCCGAGGCCTACCGTTCACTCGACCGCACCGTGCCCATCGAGAAGCGCGACGAGCGCCTGCGCGACATTATCTCGTGGCTGGGCTTTGTGGTGCGCTCGGTGGACTCGAGCCTGGTGGACGAGTGGGAGAACGCCGGCAACCCGGCAGCCCTCGACGCCGCGCCGCCGCAGGGCATCGACGAGGTCGTGGCGGACCGCCGCGGCTGCACGCTGTTGGTGCGCAACGCGCTCTTCCGCCGCGTGACCCTTGCCGCTCGCGAGCACGTTCGCGACCTGGGCGAGCTCGACGACGACTGGGGCATGAGCGAAATCCGCTGGCAAAAGGCGCTCGATGCCTACCATGAGCAGCACGAGGAGATCCTCACCGACGGAGATGCCCGCAGCGCCGCGATGTTTTCCATTGACGAGTCCGGCGAGAAGACCGCGCACGTATGGCACGTGCACCAGATCTTTGCCGACGAGGATGGCGACCACGATTTTGGCATCATGGGCGATGTCGATCTGGACGCCACGCAAGACGGTGGCGAGGTCATCTTCAAAAACTACCGCGTCGGCTTTATCGAAGACCTGCTCGAGGACTAGCCGAACATACTGGAACGAAACGAAGCGGGGTCGCTGGCAACATCGCCAGCGGCCCCGCTTTTTGCGCGATACGCTATCCCCTACTCGGTATCCTCGACCTCATACGAATCCGCCTCGGCGGGCTCATCGTTTGCCCCTGTCGCAGCCCCGCGCGCCTCGTCAAACGCCGCCTTCATGGTCTTGTTGCCCCAGGTGAGCTTGCGAATGGTAAGATCGTCGGCCTTCTTGTTGGCTAGACGTAAATTGTTCTCGGAGGACAGCAATGCCTCCTTGGTTTTCTGCAGATGGCTAATCGTCTTGTCAATCTCCTCGATCGCCGTCTGGAACTTACGGCTCGCAAGCTCATAGTTGCGGCCGAAGTCGTTCTTGAACTTCTCCATCTTGGCCTCGAAGTTCGTGACGTCGATGTTCTGTTGCTTGTACTCCGCCAGCTCCTGCTTATAGCGCAGCGAACCCATGGCGGCGTTGCGCAGCAGCGTGATCATGGGAATGAAGAACTGCGGGCGGATCACGTACATCTTCTCATAGCGGTAACTCACGTCGACTATCCCTGCGTTATAGAGCTCGCTTTCGGGCTCGAGCAGTGTGCAGAGCACCGCGTACTCACAGCCTTTCTGGCGACGATCGTGATCGAGTTTCTTAAAGAAATCCTCGTTTTTGTGCTTGGTCGCGGTCTCGTCGTTCTCGTTTTTCATCTCGAACATAATCGAAATGACCTCGTTACCGCTTGCGTCGCACTCGCGGAAGATAAAGTCGCCCTTGGTGCCCTCGGACGCATCGTTATCCTTCTCGAAGTACGCGTTAGGAAACGCCGTCATGCGCAGACGGTTAAACTCGGTCTCGCAGTGCTGCTCAAGCGACTCGCCCACCATCTTGGTGGACAGGCGGACCTTCATGTCCTTAAGGCGCTCGATCTCTTCATCCTTGTAGCGAATCAGGTCATCGCTCGCACGCTTGGCCTGCGCAAGCTCGAGCTCGTGTGCCGCCTTGGCCTGTTCCTCGCGAGAATCGCGCACAGCCAGCTCGCTCGTCAGTTTGGCACGTGCCTCATCGCGCTCTCGCTCCGCCGCGGCGACCGCCTCTGACAGGTTCATTTTTGCCATCAGTTCCTGCTCGCGCAGCTGGGCACGCAGGCCCTCGGCCTCTTGCTCGGACTGAGCCTTTGCGGCGGAAAACTTCTCCTGCGCCTTCGCGCGATAGTCAGTAAGCGCGCGCTCGGCCTCGCTGCGAGCGGCATCGAGCTCACGCTGCGACTCTGCCGCGGCAGCGGCAAGCGCCATCTCCTGGGCTTTGTCCGCCGCGGCGAGCCTGGCCTGCAGCTCAGCAATCTGAGCGTCGCGCGCAGCTAAATCGTTTTGAGCAGCGTTGCGCGCCGCCGACTCGGCAAGCTTTGCTTCGTCATCTTTGCGCCCAAGCTGCGCACGCAGGCTATCAATCTCACGCTGGAGTTCGGCATTTTCCTTTTGAGCATTGGCTCGTGCCTCTACCGCCGCGCGCTGGCTTGCACTCTCGCGCTCTGCGGCAGCGCCCTCGAGCTTAGCGCGCAGCTCGGCAAGCTCAGCATCGCGCTTGGCAACCTCTTGTGCCAGTTGCTGAGCCGCAGCGTTCTTCTGCTCAACGAGCTGAGCGTTGCGCTGAGACTCTGCCTCCTGCAAAGCAGCCGTCGAACGCGAGCGCTCAAGCTCCAGCGCCTGCTCGCCCTCGCGCTGGACTGCCTTCACACGCTCATCCAAGTCGCGCGAAAACTCGGCATCGCGCACCTGCTTGACGATATCCGCATAGCCGGATGCATCGACCTTAAAGACTTCGCCACAATGCGGGCACTTGATCTCATTCATAGCAGCTCCTCGATGGACGCAAATTTCAACCGCCTACACTCTACCGCGCCGCACGGACAAAAAAGGCGCCGCCATAATGGCAACGGCGCCAGAACCACCACAAAGGCGCACTGTGTCCCCTTTGTGGTGGTTCTGGCGCCCTATAGCCCAAAGAAGCTAAGAATCTGGTCGCGGCTTACGGGCTTGTACTCGTTGGCGTCGAGGCCCACATCGTAGCGGTAAATGGGGCGCTCGCGATCGCGGTTGCGTGCGTTGGTGCGGTCTCCTCTGCTGTGGATATGCCCGTGTAGCATGATGGCGCCACGCGCCTTACCATTCCAGCTGAGCATGGGGTAATGGCTCATCACCAGACGATGGCCCTTGGCATAGCCGGGAGCAACCTCCAGGTAATCGCGCACGTCTTCCCAAATTTGCGGGGCGTCGGGATCTTCCCAGTCGCCGTCATGGTTACCGCAGATGAGCGTCACATTCTTGCATTCGATACGCTCGCGCAGGCGCACCGCCTCCGCCATGGGCAAGCGATACGTAAAGTCTCCCAAGATATAGAGGCGGTCGTCCGCAGCCACGCACTCATTGATGGCATCGATGACCTTGCGGTTCATCTCCTCGACCGAATCAAACGGCCGATCCATGTCGTGCAAGATATTCGTATCGCCCAGGTGCAGGTCGGCGGTAAACCACATCATCGTCTATGCCCTCATTTCGCAACGCGTCAAACTCGTGCTAAGTATACAGACACAGCGATACGGCGGTTAGCCAAAGAGCCCGCCGAACAGGCCGCGGCGGCGTTTGTCTTGCTTTTTCGAAGCGTCACCCCAAGTTTTCTTGTCCCGCCGTTTCTTACGGTCCTGTTCCAGATCATCGTCGTCGAGCAGCAGATCCCACTCAAACGGATCATCCGTCAAATCGAACAGGTCATCGTCATCAAACATGGCAGTCTCCCATACCGATTAGCGAGCATCCACCACATAGAGCCCAACGCGCACCTGATGCCACGGGCTGCGCTCGGGGGCAACCTGTTGCACGCGGGCCTCAAATACGTCCTCGTGGCCGTAATACATCATCAAGGACAGTGGGCCAACCTCGTTTCCCGGAACGTAGCCAAGTTTGGTCTTGCCATAGTAGATCGCAACTGCCTCGGGGTCATGGGGATTATCGCGCTCGGCACACAGCGTCAGTTTATCGCCCGCTTTAAGATCGCCTAGGACCAAAGCGCCGTCGGCATATTGAAATCCTGCGATGTGAAACGACAGAAGAACACGTGAAGGCTCGTACATAGCAACTCCCCTAACGGCCGGATAAACCAGCGTTTAACCTTACCGAGAAGTCTACGGGCCCGTGCGGACACAAATACATCCTGTCTGCGTCCTTCAATCGTTTGCCTCAACGCTTGCGCGACAGAACGCTTGCAGATAAGATAGAACACGGATGGCACCCGTTGCCGCGGGTCTTGCCAACTCCGATACACGTTTTCATCGTGAGAAGTGGCCGTCTTCGCTTACGCGGGGGCGGCTATTTCATTCGGCCGATAAACAGACCGAGTTCGATAGCCGCAATCAACAACGCCAATAACGAAATAACATCGCTTACGTTCATACCAAATCCCTTCTAAAGGGAGTTGGCCCATCCGTGCTCCATAACAGTAGTCTAACGCAAAATGCAGGTAATAGGAACACTTGTTCGTATTACCTGCGCCCTTTTCTAATGCACAAACATGCGCACGAATTTGTGCTTCCAGCTTGCGTAGGGCGCATACCGAAACGGCACGTCCAGCCAGGTTGCCTTGTTCACGATGCTCTTCTTGTGGCTAAACGTATCGAAGCTCTCGCGGCCATGGTACTGCCCCATACCGCTCGCGCCCATGCCGCCAAAGCCCATATGGCTCGTAGCCAAGTGCATGATGGTGTCGTTGACGCAGCCGCCGCCAAAGGGCACGTAGCGCACAAAGCGCTGCTGAACCGCACGATCCTGGCTAAAGATATACAGGGCCAGCGGCGTCGGACGATCCGTAATAAACGCTTCGGCCTCGTCTAGGCTCTCAAACGTCAGCACCGGCAAGATGGGACCGAAGATCTCCTCCTGCATCACGGCGTCATCGGGGGCCACGCCGTCCAAAATTGTCGGCTCAATCTTGAGCGAAGCCTCGCGCGCGGCACCTCCAAGCACGACCTTATCGGGATCGATCAGCCCGCGCACGCGCGCAAAATGCTTAGCATTGACGATATGCCCGTAGTCCTCGTTATCGAGCGGATGCTCGCCAAACATACGACTGACCTCCTCCTTGATGAGGCCCAGCAGCTCGTCGTGCACGCGCGTATCGACCAGCAGGTAGTCGGGCGCCACGCAGGTCTGCCCCACGTTGAGCCATTTACCAAAGGCGATACGCCGTGCCGCAACCTTCAAGTTTGCCGTTGCATCCACGATGCAGGGGCTCTTTCCGCCCAGCTCGAGCGTCACGGGCGTAAGGTTTTTACTTGCGTGCTCCATGACGAGTTTGCCGACTGGAACGCTACCGGTAAAGAAGATCTTGTCCCAGCACTCATCGAGCAGCGCTTCGTTTTCGGCGCGCCCGCCCTCGACGACCGTCACCAGGCACGGATCAAATGCCTCTTCACAGATTTGCTTGAGCACCGCGCTCGATGCCGGAGCATAGGCACTCGGCTTGATGACCACGATATTGCCCGCGGCAAGGGCGCCGGCGAGCGGCTCGAGTGTTAGCAAAAACGGGTAGTTCCACGGAGCCATGATGAGTGTGACGCCATAGGGCACGGCTTGCGTTTTGCACACACTCACGGCGTTAGCGAGGTCACACGGACGCAGGCGCGGACGACTCCATCGAGCCACATGCGCAATCTGATGACGAATCTCGGAAAGCGACGTGCCGATCTCGCACATATAGGCCTCGTCATGCGACTTTCCCAAATCGGTCTTGAGCGCATGGGCAATATCGGCCTCGTGCGCCCGTACTGTATCGCGTAAACTCACGAGCGCGCGACGTCGAGCATCGACATCAAACGTAGCGTGCGTCTTAAAGTAGGTGCGCTGATCGCCGACGATGCGCGCAATTTTCTCGGTGTTCATGGCAACCTCCTAGTTCTCGTCCTCAAACATACCACCCGCGACGACCTCATACATACGCTCGAGCTCCAAACGGTCCATTAGAAGCGGAACGGGGTATAGCGGATTGGCCTCGGCATCGGCATGCGCCGCCATCTCGGGAATGTCAGAGCGGCGAATGCCCGAGACATATTTGGGGATTCCCAGGGCCTCGTTCATGCGGTCGACCCAATCGATAAAGGCCTCGGCCGCAAGACTATCCTGCGCGGTAGCCGGCGCAATGCCCGCCATGTGAGCAAGATCGGCAAGCTTGGGGGCGGCGGCGTCACCATAAGCGCGAAGCATGTGCGGCAGGATGATCGCGTTGGCCAAACCGTGCGGAATTCCGTATCGGCCGCCCAAACTGTGCGCGATGGCATGCACATATCCGACATAGGAGCGGGTAAACGCAACGCCCGCCTTATACGCCGCCAAAAGCATATTGCGACGAGCGCACATGTCGTCACCATGCTCATAGGCCTCGAGCAAATTGTCGTGGATAAGCTGCACCGCCTGTCGCGCCATCTTACGCGTATAGGGCGTGGTGCTTCGCCCGATAAAGGCCTCAACGGCATGCGTCAGGGCGTCCATGCCCGTCTGCCCCGTAATGGAAGCGGGCAAGCCGCACGTAAACTCGGGGTCGTGGACTGCAAAACGCGGGATGAGCACAAAGTCGTTAATGGGGTATTTGTAGTGCGTCTCGTCATCGGTGATAACCGCCGCGAGCGTGACTTCGCTTCCCGTACCGGCGGTAGTGGGAACCGCAATAAGCAGCGGCAGGAGACGATGAATCCGCAGTAGGCCGCGCATCTTGTTGATGGGCTTGTTTGGCTGCGCAATGCGTGCGCCCACGCCCTTGGCACAGTCCATGGCCGAGCCACCGCCAAAGCCGATAATGGCCTGGCAGGCGCTCTCTCGATACAGGGACGCCGCTTCTTCCACGTTTGAAACCGTGGGGTTTGCACGCGTTTCGGCATAGACCGTAACGCCAATCCCCTGAGCCGTAAGCGCACGCTCGAGTGATGCCGTGAGCCCCAAACGTGCAATACCAGGATCCGTCACGATAAGGACCTTCTGGATCGAGCGCTTTTGAAGCACCGCGGGCACATCCTCGGCATGCTCTAAAATGCGCGGCTCGGTATAGGGCAGGATCGGCAATGCAATGCGAAAAACCGTCTGATATGTTCGGCACCAGGCACGACGGGCTAGATGCATAAAGGAAACTCCTTCATTTGTTGATAGGTCAACATTTGCTCGCCCGATTGTACTCAGCGGCGGTCAAAGACGGCCTGCCAATCGTTAATCAATCAACATCTTCATATCTCAAAATTGTTTTATTAAAAATCATTCCTAATAGGCTTCACATTTGGTTGCATTTATGGATAATAGAACTCGTCAAGACGCACGTCCGGAGAGGGCCCTTACGGGACCGGACGAGCGCGCAATCGCCATCGATCGAAAGGATCGAATCATGAAGTTTGTTTGCCCCGTTTGCGGTTATGTGGAAGAGTTCGACGGCGATCAGCTGCCCGAGGACTTCAAGTGCCCCCAGTGCGGCGTGCCCGGTTCTCGTTTCCTGAAGCAGGAGGAGGGCCAGCTCGAGTGGGCTGCCGAGCACGTCGTGGGCGTCGCCAAGATGGAGGGCGTCTCTGAGGACATCGTTGCCGACCTGCGCGCCAACTTTGAGGGTGAGTGCTCCGAGGTCGGTATGTACCTGGCCATGGCTCGCGTCGCTCATCGCGAGGGCTATCCCGAGATCGGCCTGTACTGGGAGAAGGCTGCCCACGAGGAGGCCGAGCACGCCGCCAAGTTCGCTGAGCTCCTGGGCGAGGTCGTGACCGACTCTACCAAGAAGAACCTCGAGATGCGCGTTGAGGCCGAGAACGGCGCCACCGCCGGCAAGACCGATCTTGCTAAGCGCGCCAAGGCCGCTGGCCTCGATGCCATCCACGACACCGTGCACGAGATGGCTCGTGACGAGGCCCGCCACGGCAAAGCTTTTGCCGGCCTGCTTAAGCGCTACTTTGGCTAAGCCAACCGCTTGAGACATAACCTCTAGCTCGATGAGGCCCGGACCGTATTGGTCCGGGCCTTTTTCGTGCCTCACGAACTTGTTAACGCCCTGAAATAGGACCGCCTTCGGCATCGGTTTCTCGTCAAAAACTAAGTGAGTAGACTTTTTGGAACTTGCCGAGCACGCCATCCATATTGCTTCATAAAGTCGCAGGTAAATGACTTGTCGCAAAACGGCCTGGTCGCCATCAAGCCAAAAGTCTACTCACTTAGTTCCGCAACCGTCCACGATCGAGCTATTTTGCGTCTAACGGGCATCTTTCCGTCGATTACTCCCAATTTTGTCCAGTCAACGAATAGTTCAGACCGGAGTAATGCCTCAGCCCGTTGCTCATCCGAGCTTTTATCACGATATTCAGCATCGAGCATCCTGTATACGGCCTTAACGATCGCGCGGAATCTATCCTCATCCGATATCTGTCTGTGTGTCAGGAGAAGCACATCGTAGCCCATGGTCTGAAGGGCCGTCATGCGGTCAGCATCGCGCAAGCCATCCCCTGCGCGCCCGTGCGAGGCCTTTCCCTGACATTCAATGGCCACCTGTCGCCTGCCGTCCGGCGAAGAAAGAAGTAGGTCGATATATACACGGGACTTTCCCACAATCGCTCGAGCACTTGTGCCTAGCATCACTTCAACATTAAGCTCTATGTCGCAAAAACCTTCGCCTCCCAGGGATCGCGGCAGTGCAAGGAGCAAATACGCCTCGACCTCAAAAGGCGACGCGGCACCCAATGGAACGAGTTGCGATACCGCCATAAATCTATTGCCGTAACGCATCCCGCAAACATCTGAACAAAAACGGTCAAGGTCTCCGCCCAAAACCAAAGCGTCTCGACGCCATAAATTTGAGGCGGTGCCGTCCTCGGACGGGCAGCGCACCCAACCGAACGTTGTCGAAATCGCGCCCGAATCAATTGCACGCGAAAGCTCCGCCTCAAGTGCCGCCGGCAGAGCGCACACCGCAAACAAGCCACACATCTCCGCCAATACCAAAAGAAGCTGGAGATCCGTCAGGTGCCGCGACATGATGAATGCCGTCAGTAGAGGAGACGTAATCAAAAACCCATGCTCCGTTTCCAGCACGGATTCCCTGGGGAGCTCACCAAGAAACAGCCGCTGTCTGATACTGGCAGGACAAGTCCGCTTGTTTCTCGTCCGAACCAATGTATACAACGGAAAGCCGAGCACAACCGCAGCCGTCGGGTTACGGGCAAGGTCATATCGCTGCCGGTCTTCTTCCGGCCGTGGAAGCGGCGGACACAAAGCACGAACCTGAGGGGGCAAACGCCAGTACCTAAAAGCCGATATGTCACAAACTAGATCCTTCATAGGCACAGGAAAACACGAATTTCAACCCAGTCAGTCACGCATTGGCGCGAACGCACCAAAAATGGCGCCGAACGGACTGCCAAGTTTTCAACAGCCCTCCCCAACTGGCCAAAAGCTTGCCGAGAGCTGGACGAAGCCCTGTTGAAAACCCCATTTTTTTCTCATGCAGAAGCTTTGCGCGGCAAGTGAGTAGACTTCTTTGAACATCCCGAGCAGGCCGGTCATCCTGCTTTTCAAAACCGATGGTAGATAGCTTGTTACAAAACTGCCTGGTCGCCAAAGTGCTAAAAGTCTACTCACTTAGGTTGCAGAGTGCCCCCATTAGCTGCAATTCCAAGGTAGTTAGTACTTTTGGACTCAGATCGTCATACTGAACAAGAATTTGAGTTGAGTTTTCAGGGACAGATGCGCCATCGGCACACCAAAAACAGTCACCGATATCGATAAAAGGGATGCTCGAGCGCGTGAGGGCCCATGCAAAAGTGCTTCCGCCCGTTCCACGCTCCGCAACCACGATACAGTAAAGGCCCGCGTCTGCATGCTCGATCGAGACCTCTCCTGCCGGAAATACCTTCCGCACAAGCGCCATCAGGCCATCACGCGCCTCGCGAGCACGAACGCGCACGCGGTTCACATGTCGCTCGTAATCACCCGATTCCAGCAAACGCGCCAAAGCGACCTGGTCAACAGAGCTCACCGACGAGGCGTAGAAACCAAGGTTGCGCCTAAACCGCTCCATTAACTCATCGGGCAGCACCATGTACGCCAGACGCAACGCCGATGACAGGCTCTTCGAAAACGTGTTGGTGTAAATAACCGACTGGGCGGCATCGATCGATGCGAGCGCGGGAATCGGCTTGCCGGCAAGGCGAAACTCACAATCAAAGTCATCTTCGATGAGATACCGACCTGGTCGCTCGGCGGCCCAGCTCAGCAGCGCATAGCGACGCGCAATGCTCGTCACAAGACCGGTGGGATACTGATGGGACGGCATAAGGTGAAGGACATCGGTCCCAGTTTTCTGCAGAGCGCTCAGGTCCACGCCATCGTCATCCAACGGGATATGTCGTACTTGGCAGCCCATAGCCTGATAGATGCGCGTCAGGCGCAAATAGCCCGGGTCCTCAACGGCATACACCTTGTCAGCGCCAAGCAACTGAACCAACATGGTATCGAGCAGCTGGGCGCCCGCACCGATAACGATGTTGTTGGGGTCGACATTCATACCCCTTGTCCCGCGCAGATGGTGAGCAATTGCGCGTCGTAGCCGAGCGGTGCCCTGCGCCGGTGCGGGCGAAAAGATCTCGCGCTCGTCTTCGGATGCCAACGTCGCCCGTAGCGCGCTTTGCCAAAGCCGCGCCGCCTCCAAAGCGGAAGGAGAAAGTGCGTCGAATTGCTCGACCCGCCCGCGGACATCATGCGCGCTGGGGCCCACAGAGACGGCATCTCGGTCGATGCCCTCCGCAGCCGAAGCCAAAACCGGTGCATCCGGAAGCTCGCAAGCGTAGTAGCCACGACGCGGCATTGAGCAAATATAGCCCTCGGCAAGTAGCTGGCTATATGCATTCTCGATGGTAATGACACTGATTCCCAGATGACGGGCAAAGGCGCGCTTAGACGGCAGATGCTCCCCCGCCGCAATACGGCCAGCAACAATATCATCTCGAATTTGCTGGTAAACATACTCATAGAGCGATGCTTCGCCGCGTTTTTCCAAATTGTAGTCAAGCATGAGTTTATCACCTGACCTTATTAAGCCATTCAATCTGGTATTAGTCTGACCTTGTTATTATCTCCAAAACTGAGTATTTTGCCATACCCAGCTCCCCGATAGGATGTTCCGTCAAGCAATGCACATGCCAACCAAGGGAGCAACCATGGCAGAACAGACCAGCAAGGCAGATCGCGTCAAACTCAATCGCGAGCTCGCGCAGATGCTCAAGGGCGGCGTCATCATGGACGTCACCACGCCCGAGCAGGCACGCATCGCCGAGGAGGCGGGCGCCTGCGCCGTCATGGCTCTCGAACGCATCCCGGCCGACATCCGTGCCGCGGGCGGCGTCTCGCGCATGAGCGACCCCAAGATGATCAAGGGCATCCAAGAGGCCGTCTCCATCCCTGTTATGGCCAAGTGCCGCATCGGTCACATCGTCGAGGCGCAGGTCCTTCAGGCTATCGAGATCGACTACATCGACGAGTCCGAGGTTCTCTCCCCCGCCGATGACGTCTATCACATCGACAAGACCCAGTTTGACGTGCCGTTTGTCTGCGGCGCCCGCGATCTGGGCGAGGCGCTGCGCCGTGTTGCCGAGGGCGCCACGATGATCCGCACCAAGGGCGAGCCGGGCACGGGCGACGTCGTTCAGGCCGTGCGTCACATGCGCAAAATCCAAAAGCAGATCCGCGACGTCGTTGCATTACGCGATGATGAGCTCTTTGAGGCAGCCAAGCAGCTGCAGGTTCCGGTTGAGCTGGTGCGCGAGGTCCATACCGCAGGCAAGCTTCCCGTCGTGAACTTTGCTGCCGGCGGTGTGGCGACCCCTGCCGATGCCGCGCTGATGATGCAGTTGGGCGCCGAGGGCGTTTTTGTCGGCTCGGGCATCTTTAAGAGCGGCGACCCCGCCAAGCGCGCTGCCGCCATCGTCAAGGCCGTGGCAAACTTTACCGACGCCAAGCTCATTGCCGAGCTTTCGGAGGACCTGGGTGAGGCTATGGTGGGCATCAACGCCGACGAGATCGAGATCATCATGGAGGAGCGCGGGCGCTAGTCCAGCAGAAAGGATCGCACATGAGCGATTATGCAGACCAGACGGTCGCCGTGCTGGCGGTCCAAGGCGCTTTTGCCGAGCACGAGGCAAGACTATCCGAGCTTGGCGCACACTGTATTGAGCTGAGGCAGGCGGCTGATTTGAAGCAGGACTTTGACCGTCTGGTACTTCCCGGCGGCGAGTCTACCGTTCAAGGCAAGCTGCTTGATGAGTTGGACATGCTCGAGGAGCTTCGTGCCCGTATCGTTGAAGGCATGCCCGTCCTGGGCACCTGCGCTGGCCTGATTCTACTGGCTCACGACCTTGCCGCCCACGACGATAAGGGGACGCCGCGCCTGGCAACCATGGATGTACTTGTCGAGCGCAATGCCTACGGCAGGCAGCTCGGCAGCTTTCGAACCAAGGGGCAGGTAGCCGACATCGACGGTGAAGTGCCGCTGACGTTTATCCGCGCGCCCCGCATCGTCGAGGTGCACGGCAATGCTAAGGCTCTGGCCGAAGTCGACGGCCGTATCGTCGCCGCCCGTCAGGGCAACCAGCTCGGCGTAACCTTCCACCCCGAACTCGACGAAGACACCCGCCTCCACGAACTGTTCCTACAAATGTAGGCATCGAAATCAACAAACGAAACGAGAGTGGATAATCTCCCACCTTGAGCATGAATATGGGCTCATACCGGGAGATTATCCACTCTCATGCTACGTAGTCGTTGGGGACGTTCTTAAATGACCAGTCAAACAAGAACGTCCCCAACGACTATCTTTTAGCAGGTCTGGATCATGGCAATGTCGATGTTTTGGCACCGACAGCGAGCGCCCACCAGAGCGAACAAATTGGCATGAAAAGAGGACGGCATAGACCTTCTGGTCATGCCGTCCTCTCTGAATGACAAGTTGTCGCTCTGGTGGGCGCGCAGCGTCAACTAGTTACGCGGTTTGGTAAAACCGCGTAACCCAACTAGAAGCGGTTGCCGCGGAAGCCGCCGCCGTTGCGGCCGCCACGGTCGCCACCGCGACCGCCACGGTCGTTACCACGGTTGCCGCCAAAGCCGCCACGGTTGCCACCGCGATCGCCATAGCCACCACGGTTGCCGCCAAAGCCGCCGCGACCGCCACGGTCGCCGCCACGGTCACCAAAACCGCCACGGCCGCCGCGATCGCCACCGCGACCGCCGCGGTCGCCACCACGGCCACCGCGATCGCCAAAGCCGCCGCGACCGCCACGGTCGCCGCCACGGCCACCACGGTCGTCACGGCCGCCGCGAGGACCGCGGTCCTCGTCCAGGCCCATGGCGACGAGCGGAGCGATAACCTTATCGAGGGCGGCCATCAGCTCGGTGGCCTCCTCGTAAGAAAGCTCGGGCAGGAGCTTCTCCTTCTTGTTGGCAAGCTCGACCAGGCCCTCAGCGGCATCCTCGGCGGCGAAGACAACAATCTTGCGCATATCGCCCTCGGCATCGTCGATGCGGCCGACCAGATCGGCGGCCTCGGCCTCGGCCATCAGGCCATCGAGCTCACGAAGGCGCATGCCCAGCAGGTCGGACATTTCCTTCTGCTCCATCTTGGGCTTGAGGTCAAGAAGCTTGATGGCGCGCTCGATGTTCGCCATGCGCTCGGCCTTGGCCTCCTCCTCCTTGGAAATAGCAAAGCGACGGCTACGCAGCAGGCGGGCGGCCTTCTGCATCTTGTCCATCAGCTCTTCGTCATCGTAATCAACGGCGGCCTCGACAACCTCGGCCTCCTCCTCGGCGGAAACCTCGTCAGCAGCCTCAACCTCGGCAGCTTCGGTCTCCACGGTCTCGACTGCCTCGACCTCGGCAGCCATGGTCTCGTTCTCGGTCTCGTTCATGATCTCTTCGTTCTCGGACATGAGACTCCTTCTTGGCCCTCTCGGGCATCATCGCCCCATTCGCGGGGCCCGTCGCGCACTCTTTGCGCTTTAAACATTCATGCCTCTCGGCAAAACGTCCATTAGTTTATGGTGTCGCCCGCTAATCTAGCTGCAGAATCTATGTGCACACATTAATGCGACATGTCGCGGTATCATGACCTGAACCAAACGCATCCACCTTAAGGAGCCCGCCATGATCAAGCCCATCATGAAATCCGAGTTCTTTTTACGCCTGCCCTCCGAGGATGCCAGCCCCGAAGACGCCGCTACCGGACAGGACCTTTTGGACACGCTTCACGAACACGAGCACGAGTGCGTGGGCCTCGCCGCCAACATGATCGGCGTGCGCAAACGCATCATCTGCGTAAAGGACGGCAACAGGACGCTCCTGATGTATAACCCTCAAATTCTTGAGCAGGTCAATGCCTATCAGACGAGCGAAGGATGCCTCTCGCTGATCGGCGAGCGTCCCTGTACCCGCTATCGCCGCATTAAGGTTGAGTATTTGGACGAGAACTTCGTCCACCGCATCAAAAACTTCTCGGGCTACACCGCCGAGATCATCCAGCACGAAATCGACCACTGTTGCGGAATCGTTATTTAGTTCCGCCGATTCAAGAAAGCCCCCTGCAGCAAAACAACTGCAGGGAGCTTTTCATAGTGCGGAACTTCTATCCCACTAGCTCTGGCGGTAATGGTCAAAGAAGTCGGCGAGGTCTTCGAGGGACTCTTTGAGTACTTCCATGCGCGGCAGGTACACGATACGGAAGTGGTCGGGCTCAGCCCAGTTGAAGCCGCCGCCGCGCGTGATCAGGATCTTCTTCTCGTGCAGCAGGTCGAGGGCAAACTGCTCGTCATCGGTGATGTTGAACTTCTTAACATCCATCTTGGGGAAGATGTAGAACGCCGCGCGCGGCTTGACCACCGAGATGCCATCGATCTTGCTGAGTGCCTCATACACAAAGTTGCGCTGCTCGTAGACACGACCGCCGGGACGGATGTAGTCGTTAACCGACTGATGGCCGCCGAGTGCCGTCTGAACAATCGACTGAGCCGGCACGTTGGAGCACAGGCGCATGTTAGAGAGCATGTTGACGCCCATGATGAAGTCGCTCATGCAGCGCTGGTTGCCCGAAAGCACCATCCAGCCAATGCGATAGCCCGCGATCATATGCGACTTCGACAGGCCGCTAAACGTAATGCAGGGCAGGTCGGGGGCGAGCGAGGCAATGGAGACGTGCTCGTAGCCGTCCATGCACAGGCGGTCGTAGATCTCGTCGGCAAAAATCATGAGCTGGTGCCTGCGCGCGACCTCAACAATGCCCTCGAGCACCTCGCGCGGATAGACAGAGCCCGTGGGGTTGTTGGGGTTGATGATGACGAGGGCCTTGGTCGCGCTCGTGATCTTGGACTCCATATCCTCCAGGTCGGGATACCAATCCGCCTGCTCATCGCACAGATAGTGCACGGGATGACCGCCGGCAAGGGTTGCGCACGCCGTCCAGAGCGGATAGTCGGGGCTGGGAATCAGAATCTCGTCGCCATTGTCGAGCAACGCGTTCATCGAAAGCTGAATGAGTTCGGACACGCCGTTGCCCGTGTAGATGTGCTCCATCTGAACATTGGGCAGACCCTTGATCTGCGAGTACTGCATAATCGCCTTGCGCGCGGAGAACAGGCCGCGCGAGTTGGAATAGCCTTCGCAGTCGGGCAGCTGCTGGCGCATGTCCTTGATGACCTCATCGGGCGTGCGGAAACCAAAGGGTGCCGGATTACCGATGTTGAGCTTGAGAATACGCTCGCCCTCGTCCTCCATACGGGCGGCCTCGTCGACGACGGGACCGCGCACGTCATACAGGACATTCTCGAGTTTGGTAGATTTAGAAAAAGTACGCATGGTGGTGCTCCTTGTGATTTGAGCCGTGGGACTGGGTTCTGGCTTGGCAACTTTACGGGACGGAGGGGTCTCACCTTGGTCGGCGTCACCGGCGAGCAGCCAGGTAACATCGACCTCCAAAATGCGGGCGAGCAGCTCTGCCACATCGCGCCGCGGGATCGTCTTGCCGCTCACATATTGGCTCATCTGACTCTTGCCGAGTTTTTTACCGAGCATCTCCGATGCGCGGATTACGTCCGACTGGCGAACGTCACGATCAGACATGGTCTGTCGCAGGCGATCGCTAAACGTCTCTTGGGCCACAAGAACCTCCTTGCTGGC
The DNA here is from genome assembly GCA_902494345.1 of uncultured Collinsella sp. Classification (GTDB taxonomy): domain Bacteria; phylum Actinomycetota; class Coriobacteriia; order Coriobacteriales; family Coriobacteriaceae; genus Collinsella. Next base: position 41,023 of record CABUSV010000006.1, on the reverse strand, counting down.
AAAGTTCAATTTATCGAACACGAATTGAACCAGAGTTCAATTTAGGCAGCAGTATAGCGCGGCGCATTATCCGAAAGTTCAATTTCACAAGAAAATGTACCGAACCCCGGGAATTGTCCCAAAGTAGACAACGGGTGCGCGCTTTTAGAGATACTCAAGGAAGCGAGCCGCCGCAAGCGAAACGTCAGCGGTGCGGCATATGGCGTTGATCTGCCGATGGGGATGCCCCCCGAGCGGACGCACGGCAACATCGAACTGACAGCGGCGCAGGATGAGCGCGGGAAGAATGCTCACACCCAAGCCGTCCTCGACCATGGCCATAATCGCATAGTCATCCCAAGTCGACAGTTTTGAGCGCACTGTCAGTCCCGCGCGGCGAAACAGCGGTGTAATCTCGTCGTCGCTACCGCGTTCCAGCAGAATAAACTGCTCGTTGGCCAAATCGGCAAGGGAAACGACCTCCGCGGTGGCAAGCGAGGAGTCCGCTGGCACCACGGCCATCAGCTCGTCTTGCACCAACGGCCGCGACGCCATGCCGGCGCCGCGTGGCTCACGCGGGATAAAGCCCAGGTCACAACGACCCTCAGCCACCCATTGTTCAATCTCTGAGTAATCGCCCATCAGCAACTCATAATCGACGTCCGGGTGATCGGCGCGAAAGCGCGCGATCACCGGCGGCAGCACGTGGGTCGCCACGCTCGAAAACGTACCGATACAGATTTTGCCGCGCATGAGCCCACGCATCTCATCCACGCGTCGCTGCAGGCGGCCAAACTCTTCGCATAACGCCTCGACTGCCGGCATGACCTGCCGCCCGTCGGCAGAAAGCACCACGCCCTCGCGGCTGCGATCAAGCACCTTAAAACCCCAGTCTGCCTCAAGGTCGCCCACCATGCGGCTCACGCCCGACTGCGAATAGCTCAACCGCTCTGCAGCACGCGTAAAGCTTCCGGCGCGCACCGTCTCCAGCAGCACCTGCATCTTTTGAATATTCGTTTCCACGGCACCCTTCCACCTTTGCATGAGTTTTTGTCATGTTCTCCATGCATTATATTCGCTTTTCTTCTAGAGCCAGTTCACCCATAGTGAACATGCTCAGATATAGAGGGGATGTCAGCGCATGAACAACGGACTGTTTACGTACTTAGCAGCATTGCTATTGTTTGGCTCCAACGGCATCATCGCCGCCGCCATCGCGCTGCCGAGCTCCGATATCGTGCTACTGCGCACGTTTTTGGGCGCACTCTCGCTTGTCACCATCCTCGCCATCACCCAACGCCATAAGTTGCAGGCGCCATCTCGCCCCCGCGAAGCCGCGGCCCTCCTCCTCTCGGGAGCCGCGCTGGGCACCAGCTGGATTTTTCTGTTCCGCGCCTACCAGACGATCGGCGTCGGCGTATCCTCGCTGCTGTACTACTGCGGCCCCATCATCGTTATGGCGCTCTCCCCACTCATCTTTGGCGAAAAACTGACCGGCGGCAAAATCGCCGGGTTTATCGCCGTCGCCTGCGGCGCCTTCCTCATCGCGGCACAAGGTCTGGGCGGCAATATGCCCATTGCGGGTATCGCTTGCGGCATCGTCTCGGCCTTCTGCTACGCATTGATGGTCATCGCCAGCAAGGGCGCGCCACACATCGAAGGCCTCGAGAACTCCACGCTCCAGGTGAGCGCCGCCTTTGTGACCGCGCTGGTCCTCACGCTCATCACGCAGGGTGCTCCCTCATTCCTGCCCGCCGGCGTCGCCGCCAGTATTGATTGGCGCGCCGTCGTCATGCTCGGCGTCGTCAACACCGGCATCGGCTGCCTGCTCTACTTTAGTGCCGTCGCCAAACTGCCCGTGCAGACCGTCGCCGTCGTCGGCTACCTCGAGCCGCTTTCGGCCGTCGTGTTCTCGGCCGTCCTTTTGGGCGAAACCATAACACCGGTCCGCCTGATGGGCGCCGCGCTTATCATCGGCGGCGCGATTTTTTGCGAACTCGCCGGCAAGCGTGCAAGCGCCAAGGCTGGCATAGCCCAGACAGCACGTGCTTAAAAGCCCCTGTTTTGAAATGCTACCTGCGTACGTGAATAATCCCCAGCTGGGGATTATTGTCTAAAATAACCCGATGTGCCAAACTGCTCTTGTATGTATAAAGACGGCATAAAGATTATCTGTCCTAGACAGATAACCGGATGTCTAAGGGAGTCCACGTGGCACACAACAAACTGGAGGCAAACCTCCAAGATCGGCATGTGCAGGGCGGGCACGGAGCCATTCCCCTCTCCGCTGGCATGCTGCTCGTAACGCTCGGCGTCGTCTATGGCGACATCGGCACGAGCCCCATGTACACCATGAAATCAATCGTCGCCAACAACGGCGGCATCGGCACCGTCAGCGAGGACATGATTCTGGGCGCGCTTTCGCTCGTCATCTGGACCATGACGCTCGTGACCACGGTCAAGTACGTGGTAATCGCCATGAAGGCCGATAACCACAACGAAGGCGGCATCTTCGCCCTGTTCAGCCTTGTGCGCAAGGTGGCACCGTGGCTGATTCTCCCCGCCATGATCGGCGGCGCGGCGCTGCTCGCCGACGGCATCCTCACCCCCGCGGTCACGGTCACCACAGCCATTGAGGGCCTGCGCACCATCGAGTGGGGCCACGCGCTATTGGGTGACGGGCAAACCAACGTCATCATTATTACCATCATCATTATCTGCGGCCTATTTGCCATGCAGCGCGCCGGTACCTCGTCGATCGGTAAGTTGTTCGGCCCGCTCATGACGCTGTGGTTCCTGTTCCTAGCAGGCGCCGGCCTGTTCAACATGCTCGGCAACCTGTCCATCCTGCGCGCGCTCAACCCCATCCGCGGCATCATGTTCCTGTTCTCGCCCATCAACCACTCGGGCATCATGGTGCTCGGCTTTGTCTTCCTGTCGACGACCGGTGCCGAGGCGCTCTACTCGGACATGGGTCACGTGGGCAAGGCTAACATTTACGCATCCTGGCCGTTCGTAAAGGCGGCCCTTATCCTTAACTATCTGGGTCAGGGCGCTTGGCTGCTCGCCAATAACTCCAACCCCCAGATGCTCGCGATGGATATCGTCAACCCGTTCTATATGATGCTTCCCGAGCCCCTGCGCCCCTTTGCCATCGTGCTTTCGGCCGTGGCGGCCATCATCGCCTCGCAGGCGCTCATCACCGGCTCATTCTCGCTGGTATCCGAGGCAACGCGCCTCAACCTTATGCCGCACCTGCGTATCCACTACCCCAGCGACACCAAGGGTCAGCTCTATATTCCGCTCGTCAACAACATCATGTGGGTCGGCTGCATCTTCATCGTGCTGCTATTCCAAAACTCTGAGCGCATGGAAAGCGCCTATGGCCTCGCCATCACCGTGACCATGCTCATGACCACCACACTGCTGACGAGCTATATCGCCGGCATCCTCAAGCACAAGCTGGGTGCCTGCGTCTTCGCCCTGCTCTTTGGTGCCATTGAGCTGTGCTTCTTCGCCTCGTGCCTCACTATGTTCTTTGACGGCGGCTACGTCATGATCTTCCTGGCCGCGTTGCTGTTCGGCCTTATGTATGTGTGGCGCCGCGGCACCGCCATCGAGCGCACGCAAACGATCCTGCTGCCCGTCTCCAAGTACATCGATCAGCTCAACCGCCTGCGCAACGACGAGACCTATCCCGTGCTCGCCGACAATCTGGTATTTCTCACCAACAGCCCCGACCCGCTCACGCTCGACCGCGACGTGCTTTATTCCATCCTGGACAAGCACCCCAAGCGCGCCAAGGCATATTGGTTCATCAACGTGCACGTTACCGACGAGCCCTATACGCATGAGTATTCCGTTGAGACCTTTGGCACAGACTTCCTGTTCCGCGTGCGCTTGGACCTGGGCTTTAAGGTCAACCAGCGCATCAACGCCTACCTGCGCCAGATCGTCGGCGACCTGATGGCATCGGGTGAGTTGCCGCCGCAGCATCACACCTACTCTATCTACGAGACACGCGGCAACGTGGGCGACTTCCGTTTTTGCATGCTGCGCAAGATGCTTGCCCCCGAAACGGACATCAACCGCAACGACCACCGTGTGATGGCCATCAAGTACGCCGTCCGCCGCGCCTGCGGAAGCCCGGCACGTTGGTATGGTCTTGAGAACTCGGCCATCATCATTGAGTACGTACCGCTCTTTGCCCGCATGCGTCCGGCAGTCAAGCTCGTACGCACCCAGGTGCCGCTCGAGATCCTGATCGAAGAGGCCGAGGAAATGGAAGTCGACATCTTCTCGGACGACCTGGTCAACGGCAACGAAGCCGGTAAGGACATGAACGTCGATCCCACCGAGTTGCTCGAGAGCGTCGCCGATACGCCCGAACAGCAACAGCTCGACGGCCTCGAGAGTGAACAACTCAACGACGCCAACTTCTAGCGACGTCACAAATCAACGACAGCGGCCCTGCACCTCACGAGAGACACAGGGCCGCTTTGCATCGCAGCAAAGCTAACGGCTACGAACGACGCGGCTCGGGAACCACAAGTTTATCGGGGCTCGCACCCTCGGCATCCATCAGGCTCACGTAGCGAATCGACGGATCATCATACATCGCGTAGTAATAATTGCCCGTGCGCGCGCTAAAGCATCCGGTGTAGATAGTCTTCTCGAACTTGCCATCGCCCATCCTGGACGCTCCCTCGATCATCACCACGCCCTCGAGTGAACGGAACATGCGGACGACGTTTTCGATCTCGCTCTCTTTTTGCGGGTAATTGGCATTGAGGTACGCCGCCTTTACAAAACGGCTCGGCGAATAGCAGTCACCCGGAATACCGCGCATGCCGGCACCCGCGCCATAGGGCTTGAGCTCGGCGCCACGCCATGTCGCCGTCTGCGGAAAATCGCTTGTAGCGGTGATATAGGTGCGGAGGTTTTCCATGTGCCACGGGAAGGTCGGCTGATTGGCAAGGGTGTCGACCGGATCGTCGTATACATGCAGGCCGTCAGCCATCATCTCGACCACGATACTACGCTGGCTGTCGCCGATAATCCAATGGAGCAGCGACACGCCCAGCCCCTCTCCTGCAGATTTGGCAACAATCACCGTATCGCGCAGCGCAGCCTCGACCTCGTCGACCGTCGAGAACGTCGCTGCCACCCACAGGGGAAACTCATAGGCCGCGATATTGGTCTTACCGTCGACAGGGTCATCGGCATACTCGGCATAACCAGGGAAATTGAGACCCGCCACGGCGAGGCCCGCATCGTTGCCGCAATCGAAGAACATAGGGTAGTTCTTGTAATCGATGCACATACCGATCACCGCGTGTGCCGCTGTCGCGTCGTCGATAAACGAATACGGAATGTGAAACCCACGCGGCATCACGCGAACCTGTTGGCCGTAGTCAAAGCTCCAGTCGAGGTTGCGGCCCAGATACATGTGGCCAGAATTATCGGTAAATCGAATACTCGTACACATAGCGCCTCCTAGCTTTACGTTCTTGCTAATTTCATTGTCTCCAAACAAAAAGGCGCTAAACACAAAAGCCCGGACATGACAACAATGTCATGCCCGGGCCAAAAGAGACGAAGTGCGGTGCTTTGGTCCCCTTAGACCAACTTTCCAAGACAGTGATCGATCATATGCTGGATCATTTGTGCCTCAAAGCCCGCGTAGTCGCGGCGGCACTCCTTCATCTTGCCGTCGACAATCTGGTCAAAGGCAACCTTGCACTTGATATAGCGCGTGGACTTGGTGACCTCCTCGTGCGTCAGGCAGCTCTCCTCCATCTTGCTGGCACCCAGGCCAAACACCAGACGGGGGTTGTACAGCACATGGGGCTCGCCGGCGTCGTCCAGATAGACGCAGACCTTCTTGGTGACGCCGATCTGGTTGGCGGCAAGGCAGCCGGCATCGTCGAGCGACTTGATGGTATCGATCAGGTCCTGTGCCACCGACTCGTCCTCGACGGTCGCGACCTCGCAACGCTGGGACAGAATAGCCTCGTCGTGGCAGAGCTCTTTAATCATACGTTCCTCCATAGGGGTCGTTGTAACTGCTTAAGTATATGGTACCCACACATTTTCATGCGAAAAATACCGTCCGTCTGCTACAAAGCGCCGAACATCAACATGCGAGGAACATCAACCTTTCAAAGGCGATATAGTAGTTGAGTTCGTGTCAATCGGCCTAAACTCGGGGCCGAACAAGGAAAGGGTATGCATGGACGAACATTTTCACGTCAGTGAGCGCAAGTCCACAATCGGGACCGAACTTCGCGCTGGACTGACAACATTCCTGGCGATGGCCTACATCATCGCCGTCAACCCTGCGGTGCTCTCGGGCGCCGGCATCGATGCGGGAGCGCTCGCCTGCGCCACCTGCCTGGGCGCCGGCATCATGACCATCTGCATGGGCATCTTCGCCAACCGCCCGCTCGCCTGCGCGTCGGGCTTAGGCGTCAACGCGATGATCGCCGGAATCACCACCACCGTCTGCGGCGGTGACTGGCACGTGGCCATGAGCGTCATCTTCCTTGAGGGCGTTGTCATCTTGCTGCTCGTGCTTTGTGGCCTGCGCGAGGCCATCATGGACGCCATCCCGGTTGTCCTGCGTCACGCCATCTCGGTGGGTCTGGGCCTGTTCATCGCCATGATCGGCCTGTGCGATGCCGGCATTATCACCGCTGGCGCCGGTACACTCGTCGGTCTGGGCGACATCACCTCCCCCACCTTCATCGTCGGCATCATCTCCATCGTCGTGACGGTTGCCCTTGCTTCCCGCAACGTGCCGGGCTCGCTGCTCATCGGCATCATCGTCGCCGTTATCGCCGGTATCCCCCTAGGTGTGACCCAGGCTCCGACCGGTATCATCGCCCCGCTCGACTTCTCGAGCATCGGTGGCCCCATCGCCGACGCCGGCGGCGTGCCTGCCATCGTCAAGGTCCTTACCGACCCCGCGCTCCTCGTCATCTCGTTCTCGCTGCTCATGAGTGACTTCTTCGACACCATGGGCACCGCGATGGCCGTGGCCAAGCAGGGCGAGTTCCTCACCGACGACGGCAACGTCGAGAATATCAAGGAGATTCTGATCGTCGACTCCGCCGCCGCCGCTGTGGGCGGTTTCATGGGCGTCTCCTCCATCACCACCTTCGTCGAGTCCACCTCTGGCGCTGCCGACGGTGGCCGCACGGGCCTCACCTCCGTCACCACCGGTGTGCTGTTCATTCTCGCCGCGTTCTTCTCCCCCATCGTCACCATCGTTTCCAGCGCCGCCACCTGCGGTGCTCTGGTCTACGTCGGCTACCTCATGATGAGCGAGGCCTCCGAGATCGACTGGTCCGACGTGTCGCAGGGTTTCCCGGCGTTCATGATTGTCGCCGGCGTGCCCTTCACCTACTCCATCTCTGCCGGCATTGGCCTGGGCTTTATCGCCTACGTGATCGTCGCGCTCTTTAAGGGCGAGGCCTCCAAGATCAAGCCGCTCATGTGGATCGCAGCCCTTGCCTTCCTCGTCTACTTCTTCGTGGCGTAACGGCATAGTCTGCTAAAGCAAAACAACAAGGCGCGGAGTCGCTTCGAGCGGCTCCGCGCCTTTCTTTTAGCGTCTGCCCCCGTGCCAGCGTGCGACAATTGAGGCTGTCAATATCACAACACCGAGAGAAGCCTGCCTTGGAAGCGCATCAGAAGCAGATAACCGTTTATTCAGAGTGTGCAGAAGGTACGCCCGTCATCTACCTCCCTGTGGTTATGGGCGACGGTAGTGAAGTCTACGAGCGCTGCCGAGAGCTCGACTGCCCGCCATTCGCCCTTGTCGCCATTGGAGGGCTCGATTGGAATCGCGAGCTGAGCCCCTGGGAATGCGACGGAACTATACGAGATGCCGAGCCCTTTGGCGGACAGGCAGCTGGTTTTCTTGACGAGTTGTTGAAGCAGATAATCCCAGAGGCCGAATCATCGCTCCCGCAACCGCCCGCCTGGCGCGGCGTTGCCGGCTACTCGTTGGCGGGTCTTTTTGCACTGTGGGCGCTTTGGCAAACAGATGTCTTTGAGCGCGCGGCAAGTGCATCGGGGTCGCTGTGGTTCCCCGGCTTTATCGACTACGCGCGAGAGCGCACGATGACAGCTACGCCCGACGCCGCCTATCTGTCGCTCGGTAAAAAGGAAACCAAGACGCCCAACCGCATGATGCGGCACGTACTCGACGATACGCGCGCGATGGAAGAGCTGTTTATCGAGCGCGACATTCCAACAACGCTGGAGCTCAACCCCGGCAATCACTTTGCCCAAACTGACCTGCGCATGGCGCGCGGCATCCACTGGATACTGACGCATTAAAAATGGCGTCCACGCGCATATGTAGGCCGAGCGGGAACATGCGCGGGCGGCCGAGCGATGATGCATCGTAGATGGCATCGGTGACGGCGGGCGTCGAGGATTGGGACATGGAAGTCCTTTCATGATGGAAGGGCGATCAGGCATATCGGATAACCTGCCCGAACGATACGATCCGGACCATTGTACGTGATACGTCATGTCTCGCGCGCGCCGTCACCTGCAAGCGGTAGCGTTACTTCCAAACGCGCTCGGCAATGCGCTTGACCAGCGCGATCTTTGCCCACTGTTCGTCCTCGGTCAGCTTGTTGCCAATCTCGCAGCTGGCAAAGCCGCACTGGGGCGACAGGTACAGGTTCTCGAGCGGCACATACTTCGCGGCCTCGTGGATACGTTCGACGATAACGTCCTCGTCCTCAAGCTCAGCCGCCTTGGTGGTCGCCAGGCCCAGCACGACCTTCTTGCCGGGAGCAACGTACTTGAGCGGCTCAAAGCCACCGGCGCGTGGCGTATCGAACTCAAGGTAGAACGCGTCGACGTTCTCATGTGCGAACAGGTACGGCGCAATGGGATCGTAACCACCCTCGAAGGCATACGTGGAGTGATAGTTGCCGCGGCACACGTGCGTGTTGATAACCAGATCGTCGGGCTTGCCCGCGATGGCGGCATTGTTGAGCGCCACGCCCAGCTCGCTCACCTTTTGCAGGTCAACCGGGCTCATGCCGGTCTTGGACACAAAGTCGGTATCGCAATAGATGCCCCAGGTGCAGTCATCAAATTGGATGTTGCGGCAGCCTGCTGCGTACAGGTCGGCGATCACCGTGCGATAAGCGGCCGCAATGGCGTCGGCAAGTTCCTCATCGGTCTTATAGACAGCGCGCAGGCTCTCCTGCTGGCCGTCGCAGCGATCGAGCGTGACCTCAGAGAACGTCTGGATCGGCGCCGGAATGGTCTGGCGTGCGACCTGGCCCTCCCCCTCAAGCGCCTTGACGAACTTAAAATGCTCGACGAACGGGTGGTTCTCGCCGCTAATGGGACCAGTAACCACGGCGGTGTCGGCCGTCGTCTCCTCATCATGGAACATATAACCCGTGCGTGAGGTGCGGCGCTCAATGCCGTTGAGGCCCCACATAAAATCGAGGTGCCAGTAGCTGCGGCGGAACTCGCCATCGGTGATCACCTGCAGGCCGGCGGCCTTCTGCTTGGCCACCAAATCGCGAATGGCATCGTCCTCGACGGCCTTAAGGCCGGAAGCGTCGAGTTTACCCGCGACATAGGCGGCACGGGCGTCCTTTACAGCCTGCGGACGAAGAAAGCTGCCGACGATATCGGCGCGAAACGGCGCGTTCGGTTGAATCGAAGTGCTCATAGATATCTCCCTTTGCATTGGTTGCTTTACTGGGACAGAGTATGAGCGCTCATATGACCATCGTAAAATATACGTTTATAACAGTTTGATATAGATGTTTCCTATATCAGTCTGGACTGTCATAAAGAGACTTGAACCGTGCGGAGCACAGCAGCCTAGATATGCTGACGAATCGCGTCGATATAGGCCCGACCGTAGCGCGTAAGCGTCGTGTTCTTGCGCGTGATGATGCCAATCTCCATGTACTCGTCCACGTCGAGCGGAATCGAGATAATGCCGGGGCCGTTGAGCTCGTGGCTGATCACGCCCGAGCATACCGTGTAGCCGTTGAGGCCCATGGCCAAATTGAACAACGTCGCACGGTCGCGCACGCGGATATTTTTGCGACGCTCGAACGTCGAGGTCAGCTCCTCGGAATAGTAAAACGAGTTGTAGCTGCCCTGCTCGTAGGACAGGAACGGGTAGTCTTCCAGATCCTCGAGCGTCACGCTGGAGCGGTCCGCCAGCGGATGGTCGGCGCAGACGAAGACATGCGGCGTGGCGCAGAAGAGTCCTTCGAACACGAGCTCGTTGGCCACCAGCATGCGCTCGATGACCTCGCGGTTATGCTCGGATAAGTACAGGATGCCCAGTTCGCTTTTCATATGCGCGACGTCCTCGATAATCTCGTGAGTCTGCTCCTCGCGCAGGGTAAAGTCGTAGCGCGCGGCATCGAATTCGCGGATCACGTCGACAAACGCGTTAACGGCAAAGGAATAATGCTGGCAGCTCACACTAAAGTGCGGCACCTGCTCGGACGTGCCTTTGTACTTACCCTCGAGCAGGTCGGCCTGGTCGAGCACCTGGCGCGCGTAGCCCAAGAAGGTCTCGCCTTCCTCGGACACAATGACGCCCTTGTTGGTGCGCTCAAAGATGTGCACGCCCATCTCGTTTTCGAGATCGCGGATCGACGCGGTAATCGAAGGCTGCGACACAAAGAGCCGGCGCGAGGCCTCGGTGATACTGCCGCATTCGGCAACCTTAACAACATACCTGAGTTGCTGAAGCTTCATGACTTTCTCCCTAGACGGTCGTAACGCCAAAACCCGCCGTGTCCATCTGACGCATAAACGACGGCATCTCCCCCGTCGCGGCGCAGGCGGCAATCTGATGCAGAGCCCCGGCGACCGCATCAACTGCCGCAGCGCCAATATGCCAGCGCCCGGCAGCCGTGACGGCCTCGTTGGCATTGGCGACTGCGACGGAGTTGGGAACGGCATCGATCATGGGCAGATCGTTATCGGAATCGCCGAATACGGACACCTCGTCGAGCGTCAGGCCCAAAGCGCGCGCCAGCTCCAGCGCAGCGCAACCCTTGTCCCAATCTGCTGGAAGAATGTCGAATAGGCGCACACGATTGTTGGGAAACACGAGCGAGAGTTCCGGCACCTCAGCGGCAACGCGCTCGCGTAGCCCCGCGAGCTCCTCACGCGAACGGGCACTCCAGATATTCGCCTTGTATACCGGGGCATCATCGACAACAGGACGGCACGGGGCCTCTTCGCCTTTGAGCCATGCGTTGCCGCCCGACTCCATGGCGCGACGAACGCGCTCGGGATCACTCGTCACACAATAGGCATCGTTATTCCAAAAGTCATCGCCCAGGCTGTAGACTTTCAGATACGTATCGTCGGTCTCTTGCTCCAAGTAGTCAGCCAAGCGCATCAGGGCGGCGTTGTCGGTCGCATGCGAGGCTGCCACCTTGCCGTCCACAAACATGACCTGGCCGTTGCAGAACGCACCGGTCGAAAAGCACTCGGAACAATTTTTGAACATCCAGCCCATCGCAGACGGTTGGCGACCCGAAACCGGGCCAAAGTGCAGACCCGCCGCCTGCATGGCATGAATGCCCTCGATGGCGTAGTCGCTGGCGCCGTCATGCCCGGCTGGAATCAGCGTATCGTCCATATCGGTCAGCACAAGTTTAATCATAAGGTCCCCCGTCATTTTCACCGTAACCATTGTAACGACCTACCAATAAGGGACAGGTTTATTTTGGCAGGTTTTATCTGGGAAAATACCGCACCCCAGTTGTCACCTGCCAAAATAAACCTGTCCCTTTTTGGCAGGTGCGCTAGTATAGGGAGCAACAGATTCGATGCAGGAGTGCCGGCGGTGCAAACCACAAGGCTGAGAGGGCATGGGGCCCAATCCTTTGAACCTGTCAGTTAATGCTGGCGTAGGGAGCATGCCGCCTTTACAGGGGCGCTGTCTATGCACAGCGCCCCTTTTCTATGCCAAGGAGGCATGTGCAGTGATCAATTCGGAACAGCTCAAGCAAAACGTAGTCAAGGCCGCGGAGGAGATTCGCGCCACCAATCCGATGGCCGGCTCCATCACCAATACGGTGACGATTGATTTTGTCGCCAACGCGCAGCTCGCCGTGGGCGGATCGGCCGCCATGGTCTACCTGCCCGACGAGGGCGAGGCGCTCGTTGCCGGCGGCGGCGCCATCTATCTCAATATGGGAACGCTCTTCCCCATCTACGAGCAGACGATTCCCCGCGCAGCCAAGGCGGCGCATGACGCCGGCAAGCCCTGGGTGCTCGACCCGGTGGGCCTGGGCATCGGTAGCCTGCGCACCCAGCTGGTAAACGAGCTCAAACAGTACAAGCCCGCCATCGTGCGCGGCAACGCCTCCGAGATCATCGCACTTGCCGCCCTATGGAACCTTGAGGGTGAGGCAGCCGACCTCAGCCGCGCCCGCGGTGTCGACACCACCGACACCGTTGATGCCGCCCGCGATGCCGCTGTGGCGCTCGCTCGCTACACTGGCGGCGCCGTAGTTGTCTCGGGCGAGGTTGACCTGATCACCGACGGCACGACTGTGGCCAAGTCCCATGGCGGCAGCCCGCTCATGTCCAAGATCACCGGCTGCGGCTGCTCGCAGGGCGGCGTGCTGGCCGTGTATGCCTGCGCCGGCGATCCGTTTACGGCAGCCATCTGCGGCACCGCGGTCTACAACGTTGCCGGCACGCGTGCCGCCGCTGTCGCCGATGCCCCGGCAAGCTTTAAGGTCGCCTTTATCGATGAGCTCTACCGCGCGACCGCCCAGGACATTGCCGACAACCAGCTCGAGCTCGAGGAGGCATAAGCCATGTCCGAGGCCGCAACCAGTGCCGGCATGAACACGTTGGTCGCCGTGGCCATCGCCCCGTGCGGTACGGGCGACGAGCTCTCCGCCGAGGTCGCCGAAGTCGTGCGCGTCATTCGCGAGAGCGGCCTTCCCAACCGCACCACCTCGATGTTCACCGAGATCGAGGGCGACTGGGACAAGGTTATGCAGGTCGTACGCGATGCGACCTTTGTGTTGGCAAGCAAGGGCATCCGCACCGAAGTCGTGCTCAAAGCCGATATTCGACCCGGATTTACCGACACCATGACCGGCAAACTCGAGCGCATGGAAGCACAGATCAAAAAGCAGGAGGAAGCACGATGAGCATCCGCGATAACCTTGATATCTCGGCCTATCTGGTACTCGGCCCCGAAAACACACTCGGGCGCCCCGTGGGCGATGTGGTGGCGCAGGCGCTCGACGCCGGCTTTACCTGCATCCAGGTGCGCTCCAAGGTAGCAAGCGCCCGCGAGATCATTGCGCTGACAGGCGACGCCGCGCAGGCAATCGCACAGGCCGGCAAGACCGGTCAGGTCGCCCTACTGATCGACGACCGCCTTGACTGCGTGCTCGCCGCGCGCGAGCAGGGCATCGCTGTCGACGGCGTGCACGTGGGCCAGAGCGATATTCCCGTCGAGGTCTGCCGCAAACTTTTGGGCCCCGATGCCATTGTGGGTCTTTCGGCCCGCTGCGAGGAGATGCTCGAGTACGTCAAGACCGCCGACATGAGCCTGGTCGACTACCTAGGCGTAGGCCCGCTGCACGAGACCGAGACCAAGCGTGACTGCGGACGCGCAGCCGATGGCTCCATCATCACCAAAAGCTTTGAGGATCTGGCCGCACTCCACGCGGCAAGCCCCGTGCCCATCGTGGTGGGCGGCGGCGTCAAGACGGCCGACCTGCCGCAGCTCAAGGCCACCGGCGTCGATGGCTTCTTTGTGGTGAGCGCCGTCTGCAGCGCCGACGACCCCCACGCCGCAGCCAAGGAGCTCGTCGACACCTGGCAGCAGGCATAGACATAAGCCGAGCAGCTGATTCGCAGCCTCATATCTTCAAGAGCGGAAAGCGCATCCCAGTTTGGACCTCTATTCCGGGATGCGCTTTCCGCCGAGATAGCGGCGGCACCCTCTACCCTGCCAGATATGTCTCCAGTGCCGGCAAAGTCGCCTCCGCATCGCGGCGACCGATCTGATAGATGCGCTCGAGCTCATCCGGTTCGCGGCACAGCGACGGCACCTTCACCGATTCGCTCGGACGCACTACAAAAACCTCGCCGGCCGTCTCGCGGCGCGCCAAGTCGTCGAGCGCAGCATTGTAGACCTCATGCCGATGCTCAAGTGCCGCAACAAACTCCGGATAGCGGCGATACGCGCGACGCAGCATGGGCATCACGCTGTTGGGCTGCTTTACAAAGCCCGCCGGCTGCGTCAGCACCACCACGTTGCGGTCATACCCCTGCGCAAACAGCCAAGCACTGGGAATGGAATCGGCCACGCCGCCATCCAGATATTTATGCCCGTCAATGGCGACAGGACGCGTTGCCACGGGAATAGCAGACGACGCCCGGATCCACTCGATATCGCGCTCGTCGCCATACGGCAAATCGTGATAGACGGCCTTGCCCGTCTCGATATCGGTACACACGCACGTAAACCGCATGGGGCAGGCACGATATGTCTCCAGGTCGATGGGATCGCGCTCGATGGGCACCTCGTGATAGGCAAAATCGGCATTGAACATGTCTCCGGTTCGCAACCAGCTCGTCACACTCGCATAGCGCTTATCGGCACAATAGGCTTTGTTGTAGCGAATGGCGCGGCCGATCTGCCGCGATTTAAAGTTGTAGCCAAACGCCGCGCCCGCCGAAACGCCCACCATATGGTCGCAGGTCAAACCGTGTTCCATCCAAACGTCGAGCACGCCCGCCGTATACATACCGCGGTAGCCGCCTCCCTCGAGCGCAAGCCCCACCGTGCGCGTCGTATCTGGCTGCGCCATACGACCATCTCCGTTTCTGCGATTTAAACCGAGACAAGTATACCCGTCAACATATATCGTCTCAGTTGCATTTTTCATCGAACATCGCATTGTGGTGACGCTCGACAAGTACATTTGGCAGGGTGTCGCCTCGTGGCTGCGCGAACGCATCAATCGAGGGCTTCGTGTGGTTCCGATCTCGCTTAATGTGTCGCGCGTGGATATCCTTGCCTGCGACGTTGCCGAACATATGGGGGGGCGCTTGCCGCCCAATACAACCTACCCCAAGCTCATGCGTATCGAGATCGCCGAGACGGCTTATACGGGAGAGTCCGAGGCCGTGGACAAACTGACGCCCGCTACGCCCAGGGTTTCCTCTACTACCGCCCCATGCCGGCGAAAGATTTTGAGGTATTGCTCGATGGTGGCAATAACAATTGATACGCTCGCGCGCAGAACGCTACCGTTAAGGGACATGCTTATCCCCATTGGCTAACTTGTATTCCCAAATCGAGTTGAATTGGGGATATGATACAAACCACTGTCTCGCCCAAGGAGGTTATGCATCATGAACGAGTCCTATCGCCTGGGCGAGCAATCGGTTATTACCTATCTTCAGCGACTTGCAAATGGGTTTTCGACCGCCGAGCTTGACGTTGCCGCTCTGCCCACAGAGCTGCGCGCCATTGGCGAGCAGCTGCAGAAGACGCACGCCATCCTGCAACAAGAGCGGCAGTTGCTTGAGTGCAACGCCTATATCGATCCGCTCACCAACTTGGGCAACCGTGGCGGACTCGACCGTCGCGTCGAGCAACTCTGGCGCACAGGCGACCCCTTCACCTGCGCCTATATTGACATCGACCACCTTAAGCACTGCAACGATAAGTTTGGCCACGCCGAGGGCAATCGCTATATTCTGAGCATCTGCCGCGCGCTTACTGAAACAATGGAGCACGATGAGATGCTGTTCCGCATCGGTGGAGACGAATTTGTACTCGTGTCCCCCACGACAGGCGAAGCTGAGCTCGAGCAGCGCCTTGAGCGGGTACGCGCCGAACTTATCGAGGCGACATCAGACGATAAAGCGACCATGATCTCTAGTTTTAGTTTTGGCTGCTCGCGCGTCGACCCGCTTGCAGGCGACACGCGTCGTCAGATGACGATGGATGCCGATCGCAAGATGTATCGCTATAAGCTTATGCATCGTGTGCAGCAACCGAAAGACAGTGACGCGCCGCAACACCCAATCGCCGAGCAGTTTCCGTGCAACGACCGGGTGTTCCAAGCAATCTCCATGAGCTCCGAGACGCGCTATCCGTTTATCCTCAATCTCGATACGGGCGAATCGCAATGGTCGGTCAACGCCGTGCGCGATTTTGACCTGCCTTCCCAGCACCCTTTTATCTCGGTCGATATGTGGCTTGCCCGCGTCCACCCCGAGGACCGCGACAATGTGCGCTCCGAGCTCGATATGGTGGTCAACGGCACGTGGCACTTCCACTACATGCAGTACCGCGTGATGGACGCCACCGGAGCGTACGCGCTTTGCGACTGTACGGGCTACCACTTGGACGGCACCGATACTGAGCCTAACATGTACGTGGGCATTATCATCAACCGAAGCTTGGCAGATACGACCGATTCCGTAACCGGCCTGGGCGATATTCACGCCCTGATCAACGCTATTGGAGAGATGCGCCGCGTGGCGCGCAAGGCAGGCTTTATCGCCATTAAGGTCGACGATATCGCCGAGGTCAATGCCCGCTTTGGATTCGATGCAGGCGACCGCGTGCTCGCCGAAAGCGCCGCCTGCCTCATGGATTGTTCGCGCGGCAAGGGCCGCCTGTTCCGCTCGACGGGACCAACGTTCGTGGCACTCTTCGATGAGCTCGGCCCCGAGGCAATCGATGAGCTCGCAAGCGAAATCGAACGATTCCTGGGCTCTCCCGTGCTCATCGGCTCGCTTGAATATCAGCCGCCCATTCGCGTGGCCACGCTCCATCTGGACGGCGTCGACCGACAGCCCGTTTCCATTTTGAACGAGCTCAAAGCGCGGCTTAAAGAGGCGCCGCAAGTACCGGGCACCAAGCTGGACTAGCGCTGCGGGGCGCGATGTGAAACACAAGCCGCTTCACATCGCGCCCCACGCCATCTACCCTCTCGTGCGATAATCCCCCGCAGAAGTCACCGACAGCAGAGGGAGTTTGTGATGAAGGTTCTTTTAGTCAATGGCAGCCCCAAGGCAAACGGCAACACCGCCCGCGCACTCGCCGAGGTCGCCGAGCAGCTCAATGCCGAAGGCATTGATACCGAGGTGTTTCAGCTGGGCGCCAAGCCCATTCGCGACTGCATCGGCTGCGGCCAGTGTGGCAAGCTTGGCGGTCGCTGCACCTTTGACGACGACGTGGTGAACGAGCTCATCGCTGCCGCCGAGCAGGCAGATGGCTTTGTCTTTGGCTCACCCGTCTACTATGCACATCCCAGCGGTCGCATCCTCTCGGCCCTCGACCGCGCGTTTTATGCTGGCAGCAAGGCCTTTGCGCACAAGCCGGGCGCCGCAGTCGCCGTCGCCCGTCGCGGCGGCACGTCGACCACCTTCGATGTGCTCAACAAGTACTTCACTATCAACCAGATGCCCGTGGTGGCCTCCACGTACTGGAACAACGTCTTTGGCGCCATGCCGGGCGAGGCCGCCCAAGATGCCGAAGGCCTTGCCACCATGCGAAACATCGGCAAGAACATGGCCTGGCTCCTGCGCTGTATCGAAGCAGGACAGGTAGCCGGCATCGAGGCCCCCGAAGCCGATCGAGAGCGTACCAACTTCATTCGATAAGTCCAGCGGTGGTCACCTCGATGTTCTATCAATGTCAGCGATAAGCCAGCTGATGAGGCAAGGTGCCTTGAAAGAGGAGGGCGCTGGGCTTTTGCCCGCGCCCGACGATTGAAAGGCAGATTGACCATCAGATGGCTTTGCAGCGTCGAGGGGACCGCCGTTCGTTAGAACGGCGGAACATTATATGAATATCCAGATTTTTGGCACCAAAAAGTCCTTCGATACCAAGAAGGCCCAGCGCTTCTTCAAAGAGCGTCGCATCAAGGTGCAGTTTATCGACCTTAAGGAAAAGGAGATGAGCAAGGGCGAGCTCACGAGCGTGATGCAGGCAGTCGGCGGCATCGACAAGCTACTCAACCCCAAAGCCAAGGACGAGGAGATGCTCGCGCTCATCCAGCACCTTACCCCCAGCCAGCGTTTCGATAAGTTGCTCGAGAATCAGCAGGTCCTGGCCGAGCCCATTGTGCGCAACGGCAAGAAGGCAACCGTCGGCTATTGCCCGGACGTGTGGGGAGCCTGGGAGTAGCCTGTGTTATTTACCGGCGCGTGGGTATAAGAGCAGGCGTTTGGCATATGATTCAACTGTAAACCATGTCTAACAAAGGAGGGCACATGCCCAACAAACCCGTGAAGATCATCATGCTTACCGGATACCTCGGTGCCGGTAAGACCACGCTGCTCAACCACATCCTTGCTAACGACGGCGGTATCCGCGCCGCCGTGATCGTCAACGATATCGGCGAGATCAACGTCGATGCCAGCCTCATCGCCGACGGCGGCCTTTCCGAGACCGACGATCTCATCCCGCTCACCAACGGCTGCATCTGCTGCACGCTTTCGGATGACCTGGCCAACCAGCTGGAGGGCATCGCCGATTCGGGCAAGTTCGACTACATCATTATCGAGGCATCGGGCATTTGCGAACCTATCCCCATCGCCTACACCATCTCGAGCTTCTGCGACGAGGCCAAGGTGGGCGGCGAGCCCAAGCTCGCGCTCGACAACATCGTGGCCGTGGTCGATTGCGCCCGCATGTACGACGAGTTCAACGGAGGCCGCGACCTTTTGGCCGAGGATATCGACGAGGACGACATCGAGAGCCTGCTCATCCAGCAGATCGAGTTCTGCTCCACGCTGATCCTCAACAAGACCGACACCGTGAGCCCTGAGCAGATCGCCGAGCTCAAGGCCATCGTGCGCAGCCTGCAGAAGGACGCCGTGATCGTCGAGGCCCAAAACGGAGAGGTTCCCATGGAGGAGTTGCTCGACACCGGCCGCTTCGACTTTATGCGCGCCTACAACTCCGCCGCTTGGATCGAGGCCATGGAGCATCCCGAGGAGCACGACGACCCCGAGGTGCTCGAGTACGACATCGACACCTTTGTGTACTCGCGCCGCAAGCCGTTTGACCTGCAAAAGTTCACCGATTTTGTTGAGCAAGAGTGGCCCGACGAGGTCATTCGCGTCAAGGGTCCGCTGTGGCAGACCGGCGATCCGGACATGTGCTACATGTTTGAGCAGGCCGGCCACCAGATGCGCCTGATGGAGAACGGCTTGTTCGTTGACTCCGCGCCCGAGGGCGAGAAGCAGAAGATCATCGACGAAAGCCCCGAGATCATGCAAATTTGGGACGACGAGACGGGCGACCGCATGACGAGCCTGTGCATCATCGGCCGTCACATGGACAAGGATGCGCTCATCGCCTCCCTCGATGCCTGCCTGACCGACTGGCACCGCGCCTAGGTTTATCCAAGCGGGCATTTTTCCGCCTACGTAACCGCCAAACCACCACGAAGGTACCCTTCGTGGTGGTTTTTCATTCTGAGCCAAGGAGATTCATGTTCAACATTGTGCTGTATGCGCCCGAGATTCCGGCCAATACGGGCAATATCGGCCGCACCTGCGTGGTTACCGGCGCCCGTCTGCATCTGGTGGAGCCGCTGGGGTTTTCGCTCGACGACAAGACGGTGCGTCGCGCCGGCCTGGGCTACTGGCAGAACTTGGACGTGACGACCTATGCCGGCTGGGAGGATTTCCTTGCACGCAACGGCCTCTCCCCCGCCGACGAGCGCCTGCATCTGCTGACAAAAAAGGCACGCCGCACCTATGCACAGAGTACCTACCGCGATGGCGACTACCTGGTCTTTGGCAGTGAGAGCTCGGGCATTCCCGAGCCACTGCTTGCCGCGGCGCCCGAGCGTTGCGAGCGTATCCCCATGCTGCGCGATTGCGACTCACTCGATAACGCCGATGCCTGGAAGGCTCATGAGGAGTCGCTCGGGCATACCGAGAACAGCCACGAGACCATCCTTCAACAGGACATCTGCGGCAACTTCGTCAACCCGGATGACTACCGCATCAGCGCACTCAACCTCTCCAACAGCGCCGCCATCGTCCTCTACGAAGCCCTGCGCCAAACAGGCTTTCCGGGAATGTGACGAAGGGACTGCCCCTTTGTCACATTCAAGCGCCACGTCGATGACACACACGCCTGATTGATGCTCTAAATAACGAACCATCACTTTTAATCATAATTAACTAAAATCAAATGAAGTTAAACGGCGATGCGAAAGGAGAGCATTGTGGAATACCTCGAAAACCCGTTTACCCCCAGTTTTGGTGAGGTTCCTGCCCATCTCGCTGGCAGACAACAGATTATTCGGGATTTGGACCGTGCCTTCTTGAGCCAGCGCAGGCGCCCGGAATTGACCTCGATTTTCTCAGGCGCGCGCGGAACCGGTAAAACCGCTCTCATGTCGTCGCTCGCGACAAGGGCGGAATCCCACGGCTGGATAGCCGTAAAGACGACCGCGCTCCCTGGAATGCTTGAGGAAATCGAGTTCGGGGCGAAACGTGCTGCAGCCCATCTCATCGACCCGTCTAACAACTCCGAAGTCACCGGTCTCGGAATTGCACCGCTCGGCAGCATCGAGGTCAATCGCGTTCACGATGTCTCAACCTGGCGTTATCGCATGAGCGACATCATCGACCAGCTCAACGAGGCGGGCACCGGTCTGCTCGTCACGGTTGACGAGGTGGACCCAACACTCGACGAGATGATTCAGCTCGCAGCGACGTATCAGCACTTTGTGACCGATGGGAAACGCGTAGCGCTGCTCATGGCAGGACTTCCCAACAACGTCTCGATGTTGCTGAACCACAAGACGGTCTCGTTCCTTCGCCGCGCCCAACAATATCATCTGGGTCGTATCGCAGACTATGACGTGCGCGAGGCCCTGATTCGCACAATCCAGGAAAACGATCGCCTGGCAGATGCTGAGGGAATCGATAGAGCCGTTCGGTCGATCTCTGGTTTTCCCTTCCTATTGCAACTCGTAGGCTACCGTGACTGGGATCTCACAAGCGATTCGAAGGAAATCTCGTCACGCGACTTTGACCTGGGAATCAAAATCGCGCGCGACGAGATGGACGACCGAATCCTCGCGGCAACCTATCGGGAACTCACTGCAGAGGACAAGCGATTCCTCATCGCCATGCTCGATGACGAGGAAGAGTCCACCACCGCCGACCTTGTCGAGCGCCTTAAGCGTTCGCCGCAGCAGGTCTCCCGCTACCGACGCCGAATGATAGATGCCGGCATCATCGGGGAACGAGGACGAGGGCTCGTCGCATTTGAATTGCCATTCTTCCGCGACTATCTCGCGGCTCAATGCGTGAAATAGGCATCAATGAGGCAAAGGGGCTGTCCCTTTGCCTCATTGTCTATAGGTAGCGGCCGGTGATGCTTGCGGAGCAGGCCACGATGTCGCCCGGCGTACCGGCGCAGACGATTTGCCCGCCCGCGTCGCCACCGCCCGGGCCCATGTCGATCACGTAATCGGCGTTACGGATAAGGTCGAGATCGTGTTCGATCACGACAACCGTGGCTCCCTTGGCAACGAGGCCGTCGAACACACTCAGCAGCACCTGGACGTCGAGCGGATGCAGGCCGATCGTGGGTTCGTCGAACACGAACACAGCATCGTCCTGCACGCGGCCCATTTCGCTCGCAAGCTTAAGGCGCTGCGCCTCGCCGCCCGAGAGCGCCGGCGTGGGCTCACCGAGTGTGAGATAGCCCAAACCTAGGTCGTGCAGGGTCTGCAGGCGTGCCTGGACTTTCTTGAGCCCCACCGTGGCGTCGAGGGCCTCGTCCACACTCATATCCATGAGCTGCGGCAACGTAAGCAGACTCCCGTCCTTGCCCTCGCGATGGATATGCGAAGCAGCGTCTGCATAACGCGAGCCGCGACATGCCGGGCAGACGATCTCGACATCGGGCAAAAACTGTACGTCGAGCGATATCGAGCCCGTGCCATCGCACGTAGGGCAGCGCAAGGCGCCGGTGTTATAGCTAAAGGCGCCCGCCTTGTATCCCGCCGCCTTGGCCTCGGGCGCACGGGCGAAGGCGCGACGCAACTCGTCGTGGATATCGGCATAGGTCGCTACCGTCGAGCGCACGTTGGCGCCGATGGGCGTGGCATCAATCAGGTTGGCGCGTGCGATGCCCTCGGCATCGACCCAGCGCACGTGGGCAGGCAGGCGCTCGCCGGCCGCCCGCGCCTTGAGTGCGGGAATGAGCGTCTCGAGCACCAACGTCGTCTTACCCGAACCCGAAACGCCCGTCACCGCGACCAAGCGACCGCGCGGGATATCGACTTCGAGTGGCTTGACGGTATGGATCATATCGGTCGCCATGCGGATATGGCCCTGGTCGAACATCCCGTCGTCAGCCACCTGCGGCCGCAAGCGCTTGGGGTCTGCGCGCAAAAACGGTGCGATGCGGCTGCCCTGCGATTGTTCGACCTCGTCCACCGTACCGGCGGCGATCACATTACCGCCGCCTGCTCCGGCAACGGGGCCCATCTCGACCAGATAGTCAGCTTCCTCTTGAACACGCGTATCGTGGTCGACAACAACCACGGTGTTGCCGTCACCCACCAGGTCGCGCATTACGCCCACCAAGCCGTCGACATTGGCAGGATGCAGACCGATCGAGGGCTCGTCGAGCACATACAGCACGCCCGTCGATCGGTTGCGCACCACGCGGGCAAGCTGCACGCGCTGGCGCTCACCCGTGGAGAGCGTGGCGCCGGCGCGATCGAGCGAGAGGTAATCAAGCCCCAGATCGACCAGGCGACGAGCTGTGCTCAAAAACGAATCGCAGATATCCGCTGCCATGGGCTGCATCTCGGCCGGCAAGGATGCGGGCACCCCGCGCACCCACTCAATCGCCCCACCCAGCGTCATGGCCGCAGCCTGTGCCAGATTGATACCGCGCACCTGGGGCTGGCGTGCCGCCTCGGAAAGACGCGTGCCACCGCAGTCGCGGCACGGCCCCTCGCGCAAAAAGCGTGCCACGCGTTTGAGGCCCTTATCGTCCTTAACCTTGGCGAGCGCATTCTCGACCGTATAGACGGCGTTGTAATAGGTAAAGTCGAGCGGCGTGGCGCCCTCGCCGTTTTTGGGAACGTAGAGAATGTGCTTCTTAACCGCCGGACCGTGAAAAATGATGTCGCGCTCTTGAGGTGTGAGCTGGTTAAACGGCACATCGGTACGCACGCCCATCTCGCCGGCCACCTGTTTCATCAGGTCCCACATGAGCGTGCCCCAGGGAAGCACCGCGCCCTCGTTGATGGTCTTTGACTCGTCGGGCACCAGACTCGCCTCGTCCACCTCGCGCATGACACTGGTGCCGCCGCAGGTGGGGCACGCGCCGCCGCTGTTAAAGGCAAGGTCCTCGGCGCTCGGCGCGTAGAACTCGCGGCCGCACGTCGGACACGTGAGCGACAGGCCCGCAGCCACGTTAAGGCTCGGCTCCACACGCGCCCCGCAATGCGGGCACACGTGATGGGCACAGCGGCTAAAGAGCAGACGCAGGCTATTGTTGAGCTCGGTCATGGTGCCAAAGGTCGAGCGCACGCCCGGCACGCTGGGGCGCTGATGCAATGCGAGCGCCGCCGGCACGTGCAGCACCTCGTCCACCTGAGCGTGCTCGGCCTGGGTGAGCCGTCGGCGGGTATAGGTGCTGAGCGCCTCCAGGTAGCGGCGCGAGCCCTCGGCATAGAGGACCCCCAGCGCCAGCGAGCTCTTGCCCGAGCCCGACACGCCGGCAATACCCACGAGCCTTCCCAGCGGGATATCGATATCGATGTCCTTGAGGTTATGGACGCGCGCGCCACGCACCTCAATAGCACTTGGTTGTTGCGACACCGTCATCGCTTTCCCTCCCGTTGATCGAATGTAACAAAGGGACTGTCCCTTTGTCACATTGTCTGTCTGCGCCAGTCTTCGCAGGTCAAATACGTAAAGTACTCGGTACGCACATCGCCCATAAGCTCGCAGGGCACGTCGCGCTCAACGTGATGCGGCGCGAATCCGCACTTTTGCTGAACGCGTAACGACTTGTTATTGCCCTCGTAGTATCCGCACCAAAGCGCCTTGCAGCCAAGCGTTTCGAACGCATAACGCTGCATGGCTCGCACCGCTTCGGGAGCAAAGTCTCGGCCCCAGAACGGCTTTGCGACCCAATACCCCACCTCGGGTTCGAGTTCAGCGCTCCGAGCGCTCGACTCGCAACGAGGCGGCATGAGCCCGATGCTGCCCACGGGCTCGTCTGTTGCAGCCAGGCAAACGGCAAAGGTATGGGGCGCCGCAAAAACTGTCCGAATGATCTCCCCGCTCTCCTCAACACTTCGATGGGGCGGCCAGCCCGCAGCCGGCCCCACATCCGGGTCGCTCGCATATGCAAACAGGTTCTCCGCATCCGTCTCGCGCCACGGACGAAGCGTCAAACGCTCGGTATGACTCACCATGTTTTGACCTCTCTCAAACATCGATGTGACAAAGGGACTGTCCCTTTGTCACATTACTCATGCCATAAAACGCGATCGCGGATGTACGCGCCCAGCATGGGCACGGTAAATCGGACGAGGCCGTATCCGGCAGCCTCGATGACGCGCTCGCGAATCAGGCTTGCGCGATATTTACTCGCCCAGCTCTGGGTACGGTCGCAGCGTTCAATGATATCCGCCATGCGCGTCGGTTTGTCCTCGTCAACCGCCATGGCCTCGATAAAGAGGCGCTGTGGACTGCGCAGCCCGTAATACAGAGGCACGTCCACCGCTTCATAGAACTCGGAAACGGCATCCGCATGGCCATCCTCGACATCGCGCCTTTCAATGACCTGCGAGCCACGCCGGACAGCAGAGCGCCACATGTAATAGCCCACCAGCTGAACCATATAGGGATGCCCCATGCTCTTGTGTGCCGCAAGGTCCGCTGTCTCCGCGTCAGCGTAAAGGCCAGCGTCTTTGACCGTCTGGATATACGAATCGCGCACCTTGGGCAAGGATATCGCCCCCAGCGTACGCTGCTGGGCACGCCGCAAAAACGTAACGCTCGGCTCTTCGAGCAGATCGTCAACCATACTGGGCAAGCCGGCGAACACCAGCGCAAGACCGCGCTGGTCGCTATCGGGCAAGCCTGTAGCATCCTGGTCTCCAAGCACCTGCTGATAGAGAACGGCAAGAGCTGCCAGTTCCTCGATAGATGCCGATTGTGCCTCGTCAATCGCAAACAGTAAGCCCTTTCCCGGCTCGAGCCTCTTGAGGCGCTCGTTGACCAGCCCTCGCAACGCCTCGCCCTTTGCTCGCGCCGCCTCGACCGACATCCGGCCAAACGACGGACCGAACTCCATTGACGTCACAACGGGTTTATTCGAGCGAAGCGCGTCGGCCAAGCGGTCGCATAAGCCAAGCGAAGCGGAATCGGAGACAACCGCCCATCCGCGCTCATTGGCTAGACGCTGCAGCTCCCGCAGGAGAACCGTTTTGCCACAGCCGCGGTTTCCCGTAATGAGCATGAGCCTGCCCGGCGCTCCGGCTCCGTTATCGAGCCCTTCCTCGAAATCTTCGATGACCGACTCGCGACCGATGAGTATCGGGGGCCGCTTGCCGGCCGTGGGCTTAAAGGGATTTGGATTCATGTCGGCCTCCTCGAATTGGCAAACCCTAGTAATAGTTATACCAACTTATACCGAGTTATACCAATAGCATGTGACAAAGGGGCTGTCCCTTTGTCACATGTGGCCGAAAAACTCGGCGTCTGCTGCTCGCCAGGGGCGGAAGGTGGCGGGATCGACCTTTACGTGCGCCGCGGCGGGTACGTCGTACCATTTGACCGTGTAACCGGCGCCGTGAGAGCAAAAGACCGAATCGGGCGTGTTGGGCAGATCGGCCTCGGGCTCATAGGCGGCCGTCTCGATGACGCGCTCGGCATCATGGCAAGCCGCATAGCCGGCGAACTCCAGGTACAGATGCCCGCGACCGCTCGTGTAGGCAGCCACCTCCAGCGCATAATCCTGCACCTCGGGTGCCGGCACGCGACCCACAAGCTTCGCCCGGTCTCCCGCCATCGTCGGCGGCTCATACGCGGCACCCATGCGCGTGGCATCCGAGAGCGCCCGGCCCACGCACTCCCCCGGCACCTCGAGCTCAAAGCGATACCACGGCTCCAGCAGCACGGCTGCGCCGGCCTCACGCGCCTGCATGAGTCCCTGGCGAATCGCGCGGTACGTGGCCTGGCGAAAATCACCGCCCTCGGTGTGCTTGGCATGCGCACGGCCGCCCGTGAGCGTAAAGCGCACATCGGTGATGGGCGAGCCGGTCAGCACGCCCAGGTGATCGCGCTCCATGGCGTTGGTGAGCGTCAAACGCTGCCAGTTAAGATCGAGCTCGTCGGTCGAGGTCACGGTGCCAAACTGCACGCCCGAACCCGCTGGCAACGGCTCCAGGCGCAGATGCACCTCGGCATAGTGGCGCAGTGGCTCAAAGTGGCCCACGCCCTCGACCGGCTGCGAAATAGTCTCCTTATAGAGAATGCCGCCAGACTCAAACGCAACCGAAAGGCCAAAGCGATCGGCCAACACCCGCTGCACGACCTCGAGTTGCACGGCGCCCATCAGCTGCAAATGGATCTGCTCAAGATGCGTATTCCAGCTTACGCCGAGCATGGGATCTTCGTCCGCCAGCTCAGTCAGCGCTTTGAACACCGCATGGGCATCGTGTTCGCCCGGAAGCACCGTATAGGTGAGGACGGGTGCGATGACGGGTGCATCGCCCGCGGGCTCCGCGCCCAGGGCATCCCCTGGGCGAACGTGCGCAAGACCCGTCACGGCACAAATACCGCCAGCAGCAACTTCTTGTGCAAGCTCATACTTCTCGCCGTTATAGATGCGTACCTGATCGACCTTCTGCTCCCATGCCTCGGCACCGGAACGCCCGTCAATCATCTGCTTGGCATGCAGCGTGCCGCCGGTCACTTTAACCCAAGCCAAACGCTCGCCGCGATCCCCGCGGCTCACGCGGTAGACGCGGGCGGCAAACTCCGGGCGCCATGACTGTTCGCGCATCAGCGCGCATATGCCATCCAGCAACTCGTCCTCGCCTTGGTCCTTGAGCGCCGAGCCGGCAAAACAGGGAAAGAGCTTGCGTTCGGCAACCATGCGCGACAGCGTCGCGACGGAAAGCTCACCCGCTTCAAGAAACTCCTCGAGCGCCGCCTCGTCCAACGCAGCAGCGTCCTCCTGAACGGCACCACCCGCCAACAGCTCGTTGGCATCCAGGCAGCCCTCGGAAAGACGCTGCCCCAGCTGTGCCAGCAAAACATCGCGGCCGGGATGCTCCAAATCGATTTTGTTGATATAGATGAACGTCGGGATGTCATAGCGCGCAAGCAGGCGCCACAGAGTTTCGGTGTGCCCCTGTACGCCGTCGTTGGCGCCCACAACCAAAATCGCGTAGTCGAGCGCGCGCAATGTGCGCTCCGCCTCGGCAGAAAAATCGACATGCCCCGGTGCGTCCACGAGCATGACGCGGGTACCACCGTGGTCGAACACGGCCTGCGACGAGAAAATCGTGATGCCACGCTCGCGCTCGATCGTGTTCGTGTCCAGATGCGAATCGCCATCGTCCACGCGGCCGCGCTTGCGAATGCGGCCCGCGTTAAACAGCATGGCCTCGGCCAACGTGGTCTTGCCGGCATCGACATGCGCCAAGATTCCAACGACCGCTTGCTTCGACATGGCTCTCCTCTTATTGCAAGCCCATCGCACGCGGCAACGGGCATCCTCGTCCCACACTGGATGATACAATGTACGGGCCGGCGGGCGAAGCGGGCCCTATCCCCCGACCAAGCTCATCGCCCCGCGTTGCCGCGCGGCGATTTTCGTAGGTTCGCGCCTTGCGAAAGCCGGCACCCCCCCCCTTTGCCCGCCCGGTCTCATCTGAGGCGGTAACAACGCGAGTCCCACAACGACGCGTTTTACCAAAAATGGCCCCACTCGAGGCCATTTTCATTTAGATGGAGTGTTGGCATGCGCCTGGGCGCTTATGCCTCGCGCAGCCAATCAAACGCAACACGCGGCGTGCCGTCCGACACATGCACGATGCCGGCGCGCTCAAATCCGGCCTTGGCGATGGCGCCCTGCATAGGCAGGTTGTCTTGGTGTGTGTCGATACGCAGATGGTCGATGCGTTCCTTGGCAAAGGCAAACATCGCTGCTGCGACGCCATGCGTGGTGCCATCGGAAGCCACGCGATGTAGCACACGGTATGGAGCGTCGCTGCGCCAGGCGCCATCCTCAATGACGTCATAGCACTCGTCCGGGCCCGGCAAAAAGGCAAACGTCGCCACCACGCGGCCGTCGACTTCGCACACATAGCTGCCACCGGCGGCGATATCGGCAGACAGCTGCTCGGCAGAAGGCGTGCCCTCGGGCCACTGCGTGGCGTTGCCATGCGCGCGCATAAAGGCGCGGGCCGCGTCATAGATAGCCATGATAACGGGAATGTCGGTATCGAGGGTTTTTCTGATCATCACGCGGCGACCTCACGTTTATTGGTATCACTTTGATTGAGCAATGATACCAGCGTTTGGAGAGGGGCGCGAAGCAGATGGGGAGCAAAAAGCGAGCCGCGTGGTCAAAAGCCAAAAGTGAGTTTTTGGGCGCTGCCACAGGCGGCGATATGAGTGACCTGTTTGCGCGCGAGGACGAGCGCCGCGACGCCCTGGACGCCGAGCGCGATGAAGCCTGGCGCTACAAGTCGTGCGAGCGCAAAAACCGTTACGACACGCGCGCCGAGGCCGAAGCAGTTATGGCCGACTGCGAAAACCGCGGGCGGCGTGGTTTGGCCTGCTACAAATGCGAATACTGCGGCGGATGGCATCTGACGTCGCACCCTTGGAAATAGAACCCGCATCGGCACGGTGTTGACGGGACGCCAGCCATCGCGCGCAAGCTACGGGCGCGGCGGCACCAAGACATCGTAACGAACGGCCTTGCCCGCAAGCTGATAGCTCGGCTTAACGCCGGCAAGCAGCGGCCCCTTCACCGGACGCTTGATAACGACCTTGCGCGGCCGCACCGCAAGCGCGGCTTCGACCAGCGACTCCTCATCGGCACACGGCTGTTCCAAATGGTGCAAGAGTTGGAACTTCTTTTTCACCGCCGCGCTCTTGGTGCGCTCGGGAAACATGGGGTCCAGATACACCACGTCGGGGGCCGTGAGCTCGCCCTGCCCGATCAGCTCAGCTGTATGGCGAAGACCGGCAATGCTGTCCTCGCCCGCGTGCAAGCGCATGCGGGTCACGGCGGTCGCAAGCTCCGGATCACCCGCCGCGCGATCCAAGGCATCCTCGAGGAGTGCCGCGATCACGCAATCCTGCTCATACAGATCGACGGTAAAGCCCGCGGCTGCCAACAGCAGCGAATCCTCGCCAAAGCCTGCCGTGGCATCAATCGCCCATGGTTGTTCGATGCCTTTTGTTCGCGCGGCCTTCACCAGCAGCTCTTGCTGTAGGCGGCCCTGCCTGAGCCGCGGAAGCATGCGGGTGAAATCGGCACGCAGCTCCATCGTGCCGTCGGTGAGTGTGAGGCCCTCGGACTTCCCGGTCAGCTCAAGCCCCGCGGCCCGAGCAACAGAAAAGGGATCGACGACGCCCATGGACACTCCTTAACAAGCAAAACGGATACGTGAGCGCCGTTTATGCCAGCACCCAACCGTCCGCTATTGTCCCACATGCGACATGGTCCACAGCATCCCAATGCAAAGCACCGCCATCAATCCCGTGCACACGGCGGCGATCACGGAATCACTCATGCGCCTTCCCAACGATCGCGGCTCACGCACTTGCTTGGCTCCGTACATCATGGCTCCTCCTTGAGACCAGCTCTTTGTTACGGCCCCATCATCTCAGCGCCGCACATGAGCTGCCATCGATTTGGCTTACAGCTGGCTTTCTTTTTTGAAAGATTGCCCTGCACAGGCGAGAAGCGTTTTCCAACACACACGCCGTCACATTGAACTACAATGTGTTTCACGATATGTGCAGCATACGGGACGCGCCAGCCTGGCAGCGCCAGCATCGAAAGGACTACCCATGAGCTTCGCGCGCAAGACACTCAAAATCCTTGCCCTCATCTACTTAATTCGGGGCATCTCCGACCTCGTCATCGCCGGCGTCGGCATTGCCACGAACAACCTCGATTATTCCACATTCGGCCCAAACGCCATGCTCGCCGCGGTCGTGATTATCGCCAAGGGCCTCGTCGACCTTGCCGCAGGCGTTGCGGGCATCAAGGGTGCCAACAAGCCTTCGCAAGTAGATGGCGCGTTTAAGCTCGGCATCGTCGCCGCAATCGCCACGATTGCGCAGGCCGTGCTCACGCTCCCCGCGTTTGGCGGCGACGCCTACAACTATGGCGCCTTTGTCATCGTGGTCTACGACCTGTTCTTTGTTCAGCAGGCACACGCCGTTAAGGCCGAGAACAAGGACCGCCTGTAAGCGCCCACTTCTCATAACCTCTGCTATCAAGCAGCTAAAAAGGGCCGATCGCGTAGCAACGCGGTCGGCCCTTTACGTTTGCCCAGATAAAACCTGCCAAAATAAACCTGTCCCTTTTTGGCAGGTTGTTAGCGGTGGCGGTACTCGGCGATGATAAAGTCGATGTCGGTTTGAAGGGTATCCAAATTTGCCAGGCGCTCTTTGTCGGCAGGGCGTGTGCGGTAGTAGTACGGCGTCATCTGGAACACCGCCTCGATGTCGGCCTGGGTCTGAAGCGTAATATTTGCAGACACCCGCTGCGTTCCGACCAACTCGAGCTCGGTGGTCTTCGGCAGCTTCTCATCGTTAAGGTACGGCGTGTCGTAGAGTACCTCCTTGAGCCCAAACAGATGACGGGCGCCCGGCACCACGGTGTAGAGCGAGCCCTCTGGCGCCAGCACGCGGGCAAACTCACGCTCGTTAAAGGGAGCGAAGAGCTCGGTCACCATATCGAAGGCGCCATCGGCCACGGGGATGTCCTTCATGTTGGCCACGAAGTAGGTCGCATCGCCGCGCTTGGCGGCCAGGCGCACCATTTCTTTGCCCAGGTCAAAGCCGTAGGCATCCACGCCCGGCACCGCACCCATGGCACTCGTGTAATAGCCCTCGCCACAGCAAATGTCGAGCAAGGTCATGGGGCCGTTCGCAGATGCAGCGTGCCCAGCCGCCCGCTCGCGCACCAGCTCGACCATCGCATCGCGCAACGGCGCATAGTAGCCACGGTTTAGAAAGTCGCGACGACTGCGCGCCTGCGACTTGGGATCTCCCATCGAGTCGCCGCTCTTGGACGAGCGCAGTAGATACAGATAGCCCTCGCGCGCGCGGTCAAACCGATGTCCGCCTGCGCATGCAGCACCGCGTTCATCGTCCACCAACGGCTCATGGCAAACGGGACACAACAACATGGCAACTCCTTAGCGCGAACAACACAACGCCCACCATTGTCGCACGCCTTCCCCACCTAGTCATTGGGGACGTTCTTGAATGACTAGTCGTTGTCCCCAATGACTAGGCGATTAGGAGTATCATCGTCTGCGCAAATGAGCACGAAATAGCATGTTAGAGATTGAGAGCGTATGGCTGACACCGCATCTAAGCACATTGACATGACCACCGGCTCGCTGTGGCGCAATATTCCCCTGTTCGCCTTCCCCGTGGCCGCCACGAGCATCTTGGAGCAGCTGTCGAACCTCATCGCCACGGTCATCATCGGTAACTTCTCGGGCGACCAGGGAACCCTCGCCATGGCGGCGGTCGGCTCCAATGTTCCGCTTACCAGTCTTATGCTCAACCTGTTTATTGGCATGTCACTTGGCTCCAACGTGGTCATCGCCAACGCTATCGGCCGCAACGATCAGAACATGGTCAAACGCGCCGTCCATACCTCGATTTTAATGGCGCTCATGGGCTTTGTCGTCATCGCGCTGGGCGAGATCTTTGCCGAGCCCATGCTCGCCGCGCTCAACGTTCCCGCCGAAACCATGCCGCTCGCTTCGCTCTACCTGCGCGTCTTTTTGCTCAGCATGCCCTCGATCTTGCTCTACAACTTTGAGGCCGCGATCTTCCGCTCCGTCGGCATTACCCGCATGCCGCTGCAGGCGCTTGCCGTGTCCACCGTCCTCAACATTGGCCTGGACCTC
This sequence comes from uncultured Collinsella sp., assembly GCA_902494345.1. Lineage (GTDB taxonomy): Bacteria > Actinomycetota > Coriobacteriia > Coriobacteriales > Coriobacteriaceae > Collinsella. The sequence goes on along the minus strand of CABUSV010000006.1, from coordinate 8,846 downwards.
ATCTTTGTCCCCGTACTCCACTGGGGCGTCGCGGGCGTCGCCATCGCCACCGCCATCGCCTACACCGTCAGCGCCGCTACGCTCTTCATCCGCCTGCTCAAGACCAACTCCGTCGTCCGCGTCACCCCACGCGACTTAGGCTTAGACCCCGTCGCCCTCAAGCGCATCGTCAAGATCGGCCTGCCCGCCGGTATCCAAAGCGCCGTCTTTGCCGTCGCCAACATCATCATCCAGTCTGCCATCAACAGCCTGGGCACCGAAGTCATGGCGGCATCGAGCGCCGCCATGAGCCTGGAGTACGTGTGCTACAACCTGCTCAACAGCTTTAGCCAGGCCTGCACCACCTTTGTGGGACAAAACCACGGTGCCCGCCAGATCGACCGGTGCACCAAAACGCTCAAGGTCTGCCTGACCGAAGGCGGTATCGTTGCACTCACCACGATTGTCGTTATTGTCGGCCTGGGGCGCGAGATCTTGTCGCTGTTCAACAGCGATCCCAACATCGTCTCAATCGGTTATATCCGCGTGTGCTCGATCTTCCCGGCGTACGCCTTTAGCATGTTCTACGAAAACATGTCCGGCTACCTGCGCGGCTTTGGTATCTCGCTCATGCCCGCCCTCATCACCATGATCTGCGTCTGCGGCATTCGCTTCTATTGGGTGTTCTGCGTGTTCCCGCACTTCCGCACCTTTGCGAACATCATGATGGTCTATCCCATCAGCCTGGGCACCACGGCATTCTTTATGGTCGTGGCGGTGCTGCTCTGCCACCCGGCACGCACCTATCGCACCGCCCAAACCAAAGCGACAGCCCGCTAAACACCGCACTCAACGCCCCGCCAGTCATTAATGGACAATATGCGAGCTCATATGGTCGATAAAGCGCCTCGCGTCGATAGGCATGATCTCCCAGCTGCGCCAGGCCGCCACCACGTCGCGCGAGGGAGCGTGCACGATGGGTCGTATGCGAATATCGGCCGACGAAAGTCTTTACAATAGATGCAAACAGAGCATCTGACGTAAAGGAGCCCCATGGACGCCGCGACCCGCGACCACAACATAGCAACTTGGTTGGGCGATGCCCCGCAGCCGGTACGTGACACGACGAACCAGCTGCTCGAGCACATCGCCCTTTTGCGTGCCGAGCAGACCATCTACCCGGCACAAGACGACATCCTCAATGCCCTTGCCTACACGCCGGCCGACCAGGTCAAAGTTGTCATCTTGGGTCAAGATCCCTATCACGGACCCAACCAGGCCATGGGGCTGTCGTTCTCAGTCCCCGCGACGCAAACCAAGTTGCCGCCGAGCCTGCGCAACATCTACAAGGAACTCAATGCCGATCTGGACTGCCCCATTCCCGCCACGGGAGACCTAACCCCATGGGCACAACAGGGCGTCCTGCTTCTCAACACTACGCTCACCGTGCGCGAGCATGCCGCGAACTCGCACGCCAAACTGGGCTGGAGCACGCTCACCGACTACGTTATCGAACGCTGCTGCCAGCTGCCCCAACCGATAGTCTTTTTGGCATGGGGCCGCTTTGCCCAGCAGATGGTCGAGAGCAAGCTCGCCGCGACCGGCGCAGGCAAGGCAACCGGCAAGTTCTGTCTGGCTTCCACGCACCCCTCGCCGCTTTCGGCCAACCGTGCCACGGCAGAACTCCCCGCCTTTATGGGGTCGCGCCCCTTCTCGGCAGCTGATCGGCTACTCGAACGGCACGGCTCGACCCCCGTCAACTGGGCTTGCCTCGGCTAAAAATCGATACATCAAAAACGCGCCCGACGGCAATCTTGCCATCGGGCGCGTTTTCTACTCGGGCCAAATAAATTGTGTGCGGCCGGCCTCGCCGCCATCGATCAACAGGCTCTGCCCGGTCATGAACCGGTTGGTCACGCCCAAAAAGTAGATCCATTCGGCGATCTCTTGGGCAGTGGCCCAGCGTTTAAGCGGCGTGAGCTCCATAATCTGGTTCCACAGATACTCATCTTCCATCACGCAACGGTTGAGCGGCGTGATAACACCGCCCGGGTCCACACTGTTGGCGATGGCCTGCGGCGCCAAGCGGTTTGCAAGGTTCCTGGTGTAGGCGATAACGCCGCCCTTGCTGGCGGCATAGGCGGGAAACTCCGATCCCGTATGCCCGCTCGCCGACCCCACATTGACCACGGATTTGATAGCCGGCGCCGGCTTGGCGGCAAGCCCCTCCCCCACAAAGGCGTAGCGCTCGGTCACGTTGATGGTGCCACACAGGTTGGCAGCGATGTCGTCGGCCGAATCCTGCGTACCGGCAGCGTTTACAATTACCTGGGGCTCAAGGTCGCCTGGGAACGAGTCCGGCTCGCGGACATCGACGATCAGATGGCGGTAGCGCTCGTGTTCGATCGCCGCCGGCAGCAGATCAAAGCCCACGACCTCGTGGCCCTCGTCCAAAAAGCGCTGCACGCATGCGGCTCCGATACCACCCGAAGCACCCGTGATCAAAACCCGCATACTTGCTCCTTAGGCGGTTGCGTGACGCTCGAGGTACTCGGCGCCCACGTTCTCGCGCTCCCAGCTGCGCACGACCTTGTAGCCCACGGGGCTCAGGAAGACCTCGCACAGTAGCTCGGCAATAGCGCCGGTCAGCGAGCACATAAGGACCTGTACCCACGTCCAACCAAAGAACGTGTGGCTCACCACGATGGCAAAGACCAGGTTGTCGATAAACTGGCCAACGCCCGTGGAGACATAGGAGCGGAAGGCAAAGCTCGCAAAATTATTCTTTTTGACCATACGGCCGAGCGACTGATTGAGCGTGGAGTTAACCACGGCAGAAACGAGCATGGCAAGCGACGAGCCAAGCACCACGTACCAGGTGCCACCGATGGTGGCGTTAAGGGCAGTGTTGACCTCGATCATGCCGGTATCGTAGTAGGCACCCCACATGCCGGGCGTGAGCGAGCATACCCAAAAGCACAAGCTCACGGCCAGGTTGACCAGCAGCGCGAGGATAGAGATTTGGATGGATGCCTTGGCGCCAAAGCGCTTGCAGATCATGTCCTGGCACAAAAACGAAACCCAGCTCACCACAAAGCCACAGTCGAGCGCCAGATACGGCAGGCTGATCAGCTCTTTGTTGGCCAGCAGGTTCATCATGATGACGCTCACGAAAAACAGCGAAACCGTTGCCGCGGGAATGCTCCGCAACAGGACCTTGTAGTCCTCCATGACCTTCTTGATCATTATGTACTCCTTTGGTTTTAGGTTTAACGAGCAGGATATCGGACCCGAACTGCTCGGACGCCCCGGTCTTGAGACGACGGTGGGTATGATAGCCGCTCACACGGCATCAGGCAAGCAAGCGGCGCGGCAGCCCCACAGGGCCACCGCGCCGATGCGTTAAAAGGCTACGTTGCCAAACTCCGACAGGATAAGGTCGGGGTTGTGGTCGGTAGCCCAGTCCACGTTCCACGGGCTCGTGAACAGCAGCAGCTTGCCGCCGCGCATGTCCTCGACGCGCAGCGTGTCGCGCGTGAGCGAAAGAGCCGGGATATCGATGGTATCGGGGTCGTTCTGGATCCAGCGGATATCCGTATAGGGCAGCGGCTGACGACGAACCTCAACACGATACTCGGCCTTAAGGCGGCGCTCGAGCACCTCAAACTGCAGCACGCCGACCACGCCCACAATGACGCTTTCCATGCCGGCACCCAGCTCGCGGAAGATCTGGATGGCACCCTCCTGGGCAAGCTCCTCCATGCCCTTGACGAACTGCTTGCGCTTGAGCGTATCGACCTGCGTAATGCGAGCGAACATCTCGGGGGCAAACGTCGGGATCTGCGGATACTGCACGTGGCGCTTGCCGGAGCACACGGTGTCGCCGATGCTAAAGATACCCGGATCGAACAGGCCCACGATATCGCCCGCGTACGCCTCGTCCACGATGGCGCGGTCGTCGGCCATCATCGACGTGCCCGTCGCCAGCTTGAGCTTGCGGTTGCCCTGCACGTGGAAGGCGTCCATGCCGCGCTCGAACTTGCCCGAGCAAATCCGCACAAAGGCGATGCGGTCGCGGTGGTTCTTGTCCATGTTGGCCTGGATCTTAAACACAAAGCCGCTAAAGTCGTCGCGGCAGGGATCGACCGGCTCGCCGGTGAGCGTATCGGTATAGGCGCGCGGCGTCGGGGCCAGGCGCAGGAACTCCTTCAGGAAAGGCTCCACGCCAAAGTTGGTAAGCGCCGAGCCAAAGAACGCCGGGCTCAGCTTGCCGCAGGCCACGGCATCCAAGTCGAGCTCGTCGCCGGCACCATCGAGCAGCTCGATGTCGTCCATCAGGTTCTTATGGTTCTCCTCGCCGATGAGCTCGTCCATGGAAGGATCGCCCAGCTCGGCCTCGACCTCGGCGACCTTCTTGGTGGCGTTGGCGTGGCCGTCGCCCTCAAAGGCAATGACGCGACGGGTCTGACGATCGAACACGCCGCGGAAGTTGCGGCCGCTGCCGATCGGCCAGTTCATGGGATACGTATTGATACCCAGGACATTCTCGATCTCTTCCATGAGCTCAAACGGATCGCGAGCATCGTGGTCGAGCTTGTTCACAAAGGTGAAGATGGGAATGTGGCGCAGCGTACAGACCTTAAAGAGCTTTTTGGTCTGGGCCTCGACGCCCTTGGCACCGTCGATGACCATAACTGCGGCGTCGGCGGCCATAAGGGTACGGTAGGTATCCTCCGAGAAGTCCTGGTGGCCGGGGGTATCGAGGATATTGACGCAGGCGCCGTTATAGGTGAACTGCAGCACCGAGGAGGTAACGGAGATGCCGCGCTCCTTCTCGATGTCCATCCAGTCCGAGACGGCATGCTTGGCCGAGCTCTTGCCCTTGACCGAACCAGCGGTCTGAATGCTGCCGGTATAGAGCAGCAGCTTCTCGGTCAGTGTGGTCTTACCGGCGTCCGGGTGGCTGATGATCGCGAATGTGCGGCGCGACGAGATTTCATCCGACAGGCTTGCCATGCGGATCCTTTCTTGCATTGAGTGCATTACGTCGTTGTAACCGCACTATTGTAGCCGCGAAACCTCGCCATAGGGCGCCTATCAGGACAAATTCATCAGTTGGGGCTCGGACGGTGGAATGTCAGCGGTGTTCCGCGACGGTTTGTCTCGATCTGTAACACCTAGAAGGGTTTTTGACCTCCAGATGTTACAGTACTGACCTGTAAGAACGAAAAAAACGAACACGCCGTTTACCTGCTGGTTTAAGTACGACAACAACGGCAGAAGCGCATAAAACGGGTTAGCACGCGCACTTGGGATAATTTGGGGATACGCTAGGGTCACCGTCGAACTGACGAATCGTCTTGTTTAATTCAAAAAAAGCTCCCTCCCTGGACAACCAGGGAGGGAGCTTTTTCGTTTGTTGCCAATCAATAATCGAGGGTCATCGGTACAACCCACGGACCAGCGCCTTGCCGATCGCGACGTTGGTGTCACGGCCGTGGTAGCCATCGGCGCCTGACGAGCCGCACGAGATGCCATGTGCGATAAGCCAACGCTGGTGCTGTTTGATGGTTCCGCTGTTCATCTGGCGAGCCTGGACACCGCAGAACTCAGGGTAGATCTTGCAACCCACTTTGCGCTGAAGCGCCAGGACCATATCAGAGCCGCAACCTTTTCCGGCCTTCGCCCACTCGACGCAGCCCGCATCGACGGCCCAGAAATAAGACTTGTTAGTGAGCCACTGACCCGAGATGACCCCGTCGGCGGAGGTCCCAAGCTGGCGCTGAAGCTCACTAATCATCTTGGGACCGAGGTAGCGCGTGTCACCGAGGCTCGAGACGGTGTTGTCCCTGACCTCGGTGTTTGTGCCGCTGAGCATCTTGCCGTCGCCGAGCCAGTACAAGGTGCCGTCCCACGGATAGCTGTAGTACGGCTTGATGTTGCTCTCGCGCCCCGTCTGATCGCCCTCTGCACCGGTGACGGTGCCTTTTTCCGAGATGGAAAACTGTGCCAGCATGTCGCCGCGTATGGAGCCGTAGGGCGAGATGCACACGGCGGTGTGATGCCTCTCGTTGAGATAGATGTCGCCGCGCCGCGCCGACTTTACGCCCATCTTTCGCCATCCGAAAAGCCCGGTCTTGAGCAACTGCGTGCGCATGTTGCCGGTATAGGTGGCGCCGAACGTGTTCACGCCAACGGCGCGCAGGGCGGTTATCACCGCCGAGCTACAGTCACGGTCGCCGCCCGCGACGGTCACAGTCGTGCCATCGGAAAGAGTGATGACCTCCGTGGTGCCGTCGCCCATGCGGTTTATCTGGGAATAGCCGTGTCCCGTTCCCCCGTCATGCGAGACGAGGTGCTCAATTACCTGCGCGAAGGCCTCACGCTGAGTGATCGCCACTAGCGTCGCCTCCTCCATCGTGCTTGAAGATGCGCATGAGCGGGGTGTCGCGCAGCTCGGGATAGCCTGAGCAGACGTTCTCCATGCAGCTCGCGACCTCCATGACGGCGATGTAGGTGCAAACGACCGTGACGGTCACGCCGCCCAGGCCAAGGCCCACGACGTGCTGCGTGCCCGCCTCGATGATGATGGAAAGCAGGATAACGCAGAGGAGCTGCGCCTTGTGGCCGAGCCCCTCGCGCATCTTGGAGCTCGAAACGGTACCGTTGATGACGGCGCTGATGAAGCCGGTGACGATGTCCATGAGCATTAGTACGCATGCAAGGCTAATGGCCCAGACCTGAGGCTCGGTCAGCTGGACGAAGAAGATCGACATACGATCCTCCCCTAGCCGTTGCTCACGATGCTCCAGGCGCCGTCAGACCCGACGACGCCGGGCTCGAGCGTGTTGCCGTCAATCAGCGACTCGTAGACGGTGCCGTACTTGGTAACCCGGTCACCCTTGGCGTACGACTTTCCTCCGATCCACTCGGGAACGCCGGCGCCGCCGGCCGTGGACGCTACGACCTTCGCCCAGTGCTGGGGATCGGATACGGGGTCCGCAGCGGTCGCCGTGTGGCCGGAGATAGCCTTGTAGAGCGTGCCCTGCCAGAGCACGCGGTCTCCCTGCGCATAGACGTGACCGCATGCATAGAGCGGATAGAGCGCCGGAACCTTCAACGCATCATGGTCGGAGAGGGTGGCCGCCTGGATCTGGGCGAGCACGAGGGCAGCGTCCTGAGGCGTTCCGGCATCGGGAACGAGAGTCCACACCTGCCAGATGGCGCCGTCATGCTGCTCATAGGCGAGCACCGTGTGGTAACCGGCGTCGGGGTTGGGTTCCGCCGCCTCGCGAATCGGCAGGCCGGAGCCGTCCGTAGTCAGGTAGACAGACCCAGATACAAATTGTCCGTAAAACATTTTTTCTCCTTAATGGTTGATTCTTTCCCAAAGCTCCGGAGCCGTATCGGGCTCAGATCCGATACGGGGTGCATGCGTCTGCAGGCACTTGTACAGGTCGCCTCCATATGCCACGCGCGCGCCAGCGGCATACGAGGCCTCACCCACATACCACGGCCGGATGAGCTGGGGTACCTTCAGCGCATCCACATCACCGAGAGTCTCGGCGGACATGGCAGCAAGCCGCACCGCGTCATCGCGCACCCCGTCTGGCACGACACTCCATACTTGGTAGATGGAACCGCCCCGCTGCTCATACGCCATGTCCGCCTTGAAACCCTCGGGGACCTCAGGCTCATCAGACGCGAGAATCGGGAGACCCCTCCCGTCTGTCGCCAGGCGCACTGCGGGCCCGACAAGGGTCCCGATCAATGCCATTTAGACTCCTTTCTCTCGACCTCTCGTGGCAGAAATCCCACGCGCGTATCCTCTCCTTGAGAGCCCACGCGTCTGGGATTTACGGGATTGGAGACCATGATGAAAGTTGCAGAGGCCGCCTCGAGGTACATGGACGATAAGCGCGGCAGGCTGCGCGCCTGCACCCTGGCCGGATACGAGAGCGCGCTAGCGCTGCACGTCCTACCTCGCTGGGGCGAGCTGGAACTCGAGGCGATAACGCCCGAGGGCGTACAGGGCTGGATTGATTCGTTTGATCTGCCGGGGGCCGCCGAAAAGGCATACAAGACCCTGCGGCAGGTTATCCGCTGGGCCATCCGCCGTCTCGGTGTGCGGATGTACGACCCAACCGCCGCCGGTGTCGAGCTACCGCACAAGCCGGCGCACTGCCCACGCACGATGGAGGCGAGCCAGGTCCGTGCCTACCTCCGCGCGCTGTGGGGACACGAGTGCGAGGCGGTCGCAATCTGCTCGGTAACCCTCGGGCTGCGGCGCGGCGAGGCGTGCGGCCTCAAGTGGTCGGACATCGACCTGCGCACCGGTGAGGTCCGCATCCGCCGTTCGAGGCAAGTCGTGCGCGGCAATGAGGTCGTCGAGGCGCCGAAGACCGAGCGCTCCGCGCGGTCCTGCTGGCTCCCCCGCTTCGCCGTCAACCGCCTGCGCGCGCTGCGAAAAGGCCGCTCGGGCTGGCTGTGCGAACTGTCGCCCGACGCCATTGCGCGGCACATCAAATCCGCATGTCGCCAAGCCGGAGCCGCTTGGACCTCGATGACGGAATGCCGTCACACGTGGGCGACGCTCGCCGTGGAGGCAGGCGTGGGTATTGAGACCGTGGCCATGATGCTGGGACACACCGATATCGGCACGGCATACGAGCACTACATCGTGCCGAGGCCGCGCATCTGCAAGGACGCACAAAGGGTGGTGGAGCGGTTGATACTCGGCGGGTAGGAATTCTGTATCCCCGGTTTCCGTTGATTGCGGCATTACCAATCTGCCGACTACTGTCCGCATGGTTGGAAATATTGTTGTGGTCACGGTGTCCGGCACGCTAAAGAGTGCTGTAGGGGCC
>CABUSV010000005.1 GCA_902494345.1 uncultured Collinsella sp. | reverse complement strand
TCGCGTGCTGCGCTGGAAAACGCTTGCGCGTTTCCTCAGCTCCGCACCCTTGCGGGTTCGAATCCCATGCACTTAGCCCAAAAAAGAAAGGCCTCCATCGCTGGAGGCCTAACAATTCAGTGGTGGGCGATGAGGGATTCGAACCCCCAGCCTTGTGCGTGTAAAGCACCTGCGCTAACCGTTGCGCCAATCGCCCGTGCGGAGAGAGTATAGCAAAACAATCGCCTCATTCACCTCATATCCATTAAAGGTAACTCGCGCGTGTCACAGCGGAGCTGATTCAGTTGAGATTGCCTGAACATTCCGCCCCTCTTTACGCCCTCGGGTATACTCAAAAGCTACTGATTCGATTTGATGCCCAGCAACAGCAGAGGGGATAGCATATGTGCGGTTTTGTCGGTTTTGTCGGTGGGACGGATAACCAATCCGAGGTGCTCACCAAGATGATGGACCGCATCGTCCATCGCGGTCCCGACATGGGCGGTCAGTTTATCGACGGCCGCGTTGCCCTGGGCTTCCGCCGCCTGTCGATCCTCGACCTGACCGAGGCCGGCGCTCAGCCCATGGCCAATGAGGACGGCAGCGTCGTCATTGTCTTCAACGGCGAGATCTACAACTTCCAAGAACTCCGTTCCGAGCTCGAGGCCAAGGGCTACAAGTTCCACTGCGGCGCCGACACCGAGAGCCTCCTGCACGGCTACGAGGAGTGGGGCGAGGCCGTCCTCGATCGCCTGCGCGGTATGTACGCCTTCGTCATCTGGGACAAAAAGAAGAACAAGCTTTTTGGCGCCCGCGACATCTTTGGCATCAAGCCGCTCTACTACTATCCCATGGCCGATGCGGGCGACGGCGCTCCGGGCGTGCTCTTTGGTTCCGAGATCAAGAGCTTCCTGGACTACCCGCACTTCCACAAGGCGGTCAACAAAAAGGCTCTGCGTCCGTACATGACGCTGCAGTATTCGGCAACCGAGGAGACCTTCTTCGAGGGTGTCTACAAGCTGCCGCCGGCGCACTACTTTACCGTCGATATCCCGACCGGCAAGATGAACATCGAGCGCTACTGGGATTGCGATTACTCTGCTGTCGAGAAGCCGTTCGAAGAGTATGTCGATGAGCTGGACGAGGTCGTGCACGAGAGCGTCGAGGCCCATCGCATCGCCGACGTCAAGGTCGCGTCGTTCCTCTCCGGTGGCGTCGACTCCAGCTACATCGCCGCTTGCCTCATGCCCGACAAGACCTTCTCGGTGGGCTTCGACTACAAGAACTTCAACGAGACCAACTACGCCAAGGAGCTTTCCGATAAGCTCGGCGTCGAGAACGTTCGCAAGATGATTACCGCCGACGAGTTCTTCGGTGCACTCGAGGACATCCAGTATCACATGGACGAGCCGCAGTCCAACCTGTCTTCCGTGCCGTTGTGGTTCTTGGCCGAGATGGCCCGCAAGGACGTTACCGTCGTGCTTTCGGGCGAAGGCGCCGACGAACTCTTTGGCGGCTACGCCTACTACGAGGATACGGTCCCGGTGCGCAAGTACAAAAAGATGGTGCCGCTGCCCATCCGTCGCGCGCTCGGTAACCTGGCGCTGCATATGCCGTACTTCAAGGGACATAACTTCCTGGTCAAGGGTGCCGAGATCCCCGAGAAGTCGTTCCTGGGACAGGCTCTGGTTTGGCCGGAGCGCGAGGTCGACGGCGTGCTCAAGCCCGAGTACAACACCGGCGACGGCGCCTTTGAGCTCGCTGCACCCATCTACGCACGCGTGAAGGGCCAGCCTGAGCTGGTCAAGAAGCAGTACCTGGACATGAACATGTGGCTCCCGGGCGACATTCTGCTCAAGGCCGACAAGATGTGCATGGCGCACTCGCTGGAGCTGCGCGTGCCCTTCCTGGATCGCAAAGTCATGGAGTTCGCCGAGCACATTCCCGACCGCTACCGCATCAACGAGAACGGCAACAAACAGGTGCTCCGCCACGCTGCCAACAAGTCGCTGCCCGATGAGTGGGCCACCCGTCCCAAGGTTGGCTTCCCGGTGCCGATTGTCTACTGGCTGCGCGAGCAAAAGTGGTACGACTATGTCAAGGAGTACTTCACCGCGCCGTGGGCAAGCGAGTTCTTCGATACCGACGAGCTCATGCACCTGCTCGATCTGCACTTTGCGGGCAAGGGCGATTTCCAGCGCAAGATCTATACGCCGCTCGTGTTCCTGGTGTGGTACAAGCGCTTCTTTATCGACGAGGACCAGCCCGCTGTTCAGGCTGCCTAGCCTCGGCTTACGAACGCCTGCGCGTAACGGCTCCTCCGGGAGCCGTTTTTGCGTGGGTGCGTTTCAGTTACTATAAAAACCGTCCCTGCCAAATGGCTGAGAAAGGTGAAAGATGCACCATTCGGATTCCGCGACCGCGACCACGGTCGATACGCTTGCCAAGCTTCTCGATGTGTGCGGCGAGCTACGCGCATCAGAGCAGGTTGACGAGCGTGCCGTGACCGGCTGCTCGTTTGATTCGCGCGCGGTCTCGGCAGGTGACGTGTTCTTCTGCAAAGGTGCTGCCTTTAAGCCCGCGTTTTTGAGCATGGCGCTCGATGCGGGCGCCGTCGCATTTGTGTGCGAGGAGTCGCTGGTCGAGTCTCTGGAGCCGCTGGCGCAGGAGAGCGGTGCTGCGATGCTGGTTGTTGATAGCGTTCGCACGGCCATGGCCCTGTTGCCGCCGGAGGTCTACGACCGTCCCGACCACGACGTCAAGATCGTGGGCATCACCGGCACCAAGGGAAAGACCACGGCCGCTTTTATGCTCCAGTCGATTATCAAAGCGGCGGGCGAGTCCTGCGGCATGATCGGTTCGGTGAGTACCGACGATGGCATCGAGTGCTACGAGAGCACCAATACTACGCCCGAGGCCCCCGAGGTCTGGCGCCATATCGCCAACTGCCGCACGTCCGGTCGCCAGTCCATGGTCATGGAGGTCTCGAGCCAGGCGCTCAAGTACCAGCGCGTCGAGAACTTGCCGTTTGACGTGGCGTGCTTCCTCAACATCGGCCGCGACCACATCTCGCCGATCGAACACCCCACGTTTGAGGATTATTTTGAGAGCAAACTCAGGATCTTTGACCAGGCAAAGACCGCCGTGGTGAATCTGGGTACCGAAGAGGTTGACCGTGTGCTGGGGGCAGCGTCGACTGCCGAGCGCTTGGTGACCGTTGGCGTCGGGCATCCCGAGGCAAGCCTGTGGGCGAGCGACGTACGCATGGTCGGCTTTAGCATCGAGTTCAACTTGCATGGCCTGTGTGCCGACGAGCCCGAGGCGGGGGAGAAGGTCCTGCTGGGCATCGCGGGCGACTTTAACGTGGAAAACGCGCTGGTCGCTATCGCCGCCGCGCGCGAGATTGGCATCGGTATCGATGCCATCAAGAAGGGCCTCTCCAAGCTGCGTGTGCCGGGCCGCATGGAGGTCGTGGAGTCGAAGGACGGCCGCGTGATTTGTGTTGTTGACTACGCTCACAACCAACTTTCGTTCCGCTCGCTTTTCTCGTCGGTCAAGCGCGCGTTTCCCGCCAGCCCGGTCATCGCAGTGTTTGGCGCTGCCGGCGGCAAGGCGCAGGAGCGCCGCGAGCAGCTTCCGCGCGAGGCCGCACCATATTCCGACCTGATGATTTTTGCCAACGAGGACCCGGCTCACGAGGACCCGATGAAGGTCTGTCGCGAGCTTGCCGAGCATGTTCCCGACGATACGCCGAACAAGATCATCCTCGATCGCGAAGCCGCTGTGCATGCGGCGTTCAAGGCGGCGCGCGAGGAGTACATCAACCCCGATGCTCCCACCATTGTCTTGCTGCTGGCAAAGGGTGACGAGGAACTCATGCACGTGGGCGACGAGTTCGTGCCCATCGAGAGCGACCTTTCGCTGGCCAATCGCCTGATCGATGTTACCCAGTTTGACTAATGAACCATGATGGCGGCGGCGCCCTGAGTGCGCTGTCGCCATAAGCGTGTTCCCTCAATCAAAACATGCCGTCCAAGTCCAAACCCTTCTACGTAAACGGAGTAACCATGTCCCACAACACCCTGCCGACCGTTGCCGAGCTTTCGGGCGAGATGCGCGAGCGCTTGGCCAAGGTCAAGTACGTCTTTACCGACCTGGATGCCACGATGCTCGCGCCCGGCTCGTGCGTGCTGCGCGACAACGACGGCAACCCCTCGACCAAACTCGTCGAGGCCGTCGTGGCACTCGCTCGCGCTGGTATTCAGGTGGTTCCCACCTCGGGCCGCAACCGTACCATGATCCACGAGGACGCGCGCGTGCTCGGCCTCAACTCCTACATTGGTGAGATGGGCGGTCTGGTTATGTACGACCTCAAAGCCAACGATTGGGAGTATCTGACCGGTGACATGCCTTACGACCCCGTCTGTGGCTTTACTCCGCACCAGGTGATCGAGCAGACCGGCGTGTGCGAGAAGATCCTTGCCCGCTGGCCGCACAAGATCGAGTACCACAACGACATGTCGACCGGCTACAAATACCGTGAGGTCACCGTCGGCATGCGCGGCGATGTGCCCGACGATGAGGTCCAGGCCATCCTGGACGAGGCCGGCTGCGGTCTGATCTGGGCCTGCAACGGTCACCTGACGCATCTGTCCAAGCCGACGACGCTCGAGCTCGATCGCGTCGAGGACGGTCGCGCATTCAACATCAACCCCGCGGGCCTCAACAAAGGCGTCGCCATTGCGCGCTTCTGCGAGCACCTGGGGATCGAGCGCGAGGAGACGCTCGCGCTCGGCGACTCCGAGTCCGACTTCTACATGGCCGATCACGTGGGCACGTTCTGCCTGGTCGAGAATGGCCTGACGAGCGCCGGCGCGCCCGAGTTCCTGGCTGCTTGCGAGAACGCTTTCGTTACGCGCGGCAAAATTGTCGACGGTTGGGCGGCGACGGCAGAGCTGCTGGTCGCGGCGCGTTCGTAGCGCGGCGTCGCTGCACTTGGACACGTCTTTTCGAGAGAGACTGGTGAGGTAATGTCCGATATCGAGAATCCGGCAGGCGACACGCGCCCGATTGGCGTGTTCGATTCTGGTTTGGGCGGTCTGACGGTTGCGCGCGCGATTGCGACGGCGCTGCCGCACGAGTCCGTCTACTACTTTGGCGACACCAAGCGCTGCCCCTACGGCACGCGCACCGAGGATGAGGTGCGCTCGTTTGCGTTGCAGGCGGGTCGTTGGCTTTCGAAGCACGACGTCAAGATTATGGTCATCGCCTGCAACACGGCGACCGCTGCGGCCTTGCGTCTGGCCCAGCAGGTGCTCGACGTTCCCGTGATCGGTGTGATCGCGCCGGGTGCCCGTGCGGCAATCAACAGCACGCGTACGCGTCGCGTGGGCGTGCTCGCCACCAACCTCACCATTCGCTCGGGCGCCTACACGCGCGCCATTCAGGATCTAGACGCCGGCGTCGATGTATACGGCTGTCCTGCCTCGAGCTTTGTCGAGGTTGTCGAACACGAGCTCGCCTCGGGTGCACATCTGCAGGAACAGTGGCTTGAGAACGAGGACATCTTCGATACGCCTGCCGTGCGTGCGCTGGTGGGTGCCACGGTTGAGCCGCTGCGCGACCACGGTATCGATACCGTGGTGCTCGGCTGTACACATTTTCCGCTGTTGGTGGGACCTATCCGCCATGCGCTGGGGCCTGGGGTGCGCGTCGTGAGTTCCGCCGAGGAGACCACACGCGAGCTGACCGATATCCTCACGCGCCGCGAGCAGCTGGCGGGCGACGCCGCCGAGCCGCAGCATCGTTTTGCCACGACGGTCGATAACATTGCCGAGTTTGCGGTGGCGGGCAGCTTTATCTTTGGTCAGCCGCTCAAGAGCATCGAACATATCGATATCGATGAACTGAAATAGATGTAAGGCAGCCGCCAAAGTCTTCGCCACATCTTTTGCCGAAAGGATATTTCTATGGAGTACATGCAGGTCAACCGCGCCAACGGCCGCGCCGCCAACGAGTTGCGCCCCGTTAAGCTCACCCGTGGCGTCATGAAGCACGCCCACGGCTCGTGTTTGGCCGAGTTCGGTGACACGCGCGTGCTGTGCGCCGCCACTATCGAGGAGGGCGTGCCGGGCTGGCGCAAGGGGGCTAAGGCCGGCTGGGTGACCGCGGAATACGCCATGCTGCCGGCGTCGACCGGCAAGCGCTGCAAGCGCGAGCACGCCAACCGCAAGGGTCGCTCCATGGAGATCGAGCGCCTCATTGGCCGCAGCCTGCGTACCGTCGTCAACATGAAGGCGCTCGGCGAGTACACCGTCACCGTCGACTGCGATGTGATTCAGGCCGATGGCGGCACGCGTACAGCGAGCATCACCGGCGCCTGGGTGGCGCTGCACGACGCCCTCGCCATGTGGGTCGAGGCGGGCAAGATCGAGCGCATCCCGCTTATCGGCCAGGTGGCTGCCATCTCCATGGGCGTTGTCGACGGCAATACGCTGCTTGACCTCGATTATTCCGAGGACAGCCATGCCGAGGTCGACATGAACCTCGTCGCCACCGACACCGGTGAGATGATCGAGCTCCAGGGCACCGGCGAGCAGGCGCCCTTCGACCGCAAACGCCTCAACGCTCTGCTCGACCTGGGCGACAAGGGTATCGCCGAGCTCATCGAGCTTCAGCGCCAAGCCATCGCCTAACCTGCCAAATGGGGACAGGTTTATTTTGGTAGGTTTTATCTGGGAAAACGTCGAAGTATAAGACTGCCGTTGATTGAGAGGGGAGAGGCAGAGGCCCTCGTCGCCCTCGGCGCGGCATTGCTATAGAGACAAGGAGACCACTCATGGCACTTGAGAAGATTGACATCGACACCCTCGACCCGGCGGCGACCATCGTCGTGGCAACGGGCAACGCCCATAAGCTCACCGAGATCGAGGCCATTTTGGGCAAGGTCATGCCCGAGGTGCGCTTTGTGGCGCTCGGCCAGCTGGGTGATTTTGACGATCCCGAGGAAAACGGCACGACGTTTTTGGAGAACGCCATCATCAAGGCGCAGGCCGCGGTAGAGGAGACGGGGCTTATGGCCATTGCCGACGATTCGGGCTTGGTCGTTGATGCCCTGGACGGCGAGCCGGGCGTGTATAGCGCGCGCTACGCGGGCGTGCACGGCGACGATGCCGCCAACAACGCCAAACTCCTCGTTAACCTGGAAGGCGTGGCAGATGAGGACCGCACCGCGCGCTTTATGAGCGTCGTCGCGCTCATCGACACGGACGGTCTGGTTACCTATGGCGAGGGCGCCTGCGAGGGCGTTATCGCGCACGAGGGTCGCGGCGATCACGGCTTTGGCTACGACCCGCTGTTCCTGCCGGTCGACACGCCGGGCAAGACCATGGCCGAGCTCACGGCGGACGAGAAGAACGCCATCAGCCATCGATTCCATGCGCTCGAGCACCTATCTGCCAAACTGACGGGCGAGGAGTAGGCCGTGCGTGCGGTGGTGCAGCGCGTACTCAACGCCGGCGTGACGGTCGATGGCGAGTGCGTGGGCCGCATTGGACGAGGCTACCTGGTGCTGCTGGGCGTGGGCCATGGCGATACGCGTGCCGAGGCCGACAAGCTGTGGGGCAAGCTCCGGGGCTTGCGCATTAACGAGGACGAGAACGGCAAGACCAACTTGGCACTGGCCGATGTCGACGGCGAGGTGCTCGTGGTGTCGCAGTTCACGCTGTTCGCCGATTGCCGTCACGGCCGCCGCCCATCGTTTACGGATGCCGGCGCCCCCGATGTTGCCAACGAGCTCTACGAGTACTTCTTGACGCTTGTGCGCGAGGACGTCGAGCACGTAGCACATGGCATCTTCGGCGCCGATATGAAAGTCGATCTTGTCAACGACGGTCCGTTCACCATCGTCTTGGACACCGATAGTCTGTAAGTAGTCAATTTGGGACCGGGCTTTTTAAGCTACTTGCGTATGACGGCAACAGGGTGCTATAGTATTAGAGTTTTGTCTATCTTAGGGGTATTATCCCCTTTTTGAATTGCACCTTCTGGAGGCCCTGTTCATGGAAGAGATGGAAGTCAATCACGTCGACGACATCCACGAGAAGCTGACCGATATGGTGGGCGATCGCGTCAAGGTTAAGGCCAACATGGGCCGCACCCGCGTTGTCGAGCGCATGGGCACCATCAAGAGCGTCCACCCCGCCGTCTTCATTGTCGAGGTCGACGAGCGCCGTGGCCGTAAGTCGCGTCAGTCCTACCAGTATATCGATGTCCTCACCGGTCAGGTCGAGCTGTTCGACCCCGAGAGCGGCGAGCATATCTTTACCCCGCTCGGCAATCAGCTCGAGGAGCACTAACGGTGACCGATCGGTCCCTGACTCTTTCCGCGCCGGCGAAGATTAACCTCTACCTGGGGGTTCATACCGAGCGCGATGACCGCGGCTACCACAGGGTCGATTCCCTGATGGCAGCCGTCGGTCTTTCCGATACCGTGACGGTCACGCCGGCGCAGGCGCTGACCGTTCAGACGGTTCCGGCATCAGATTTTCCCATGCAAAAGAATACGGCGTATCGGGCTGCGGTTGCTATGGCCGATCATTATGGTCGCGAGGCAAACATCTGCGTGACGATTGAGAAGCGCATTCCATTGTGCGCCGGCTTGGGCGGCCCCTCGACGGATGCGGCCGCGGTCATTGTCGCCTTGGCGGAGCTCTGGGGCATTGATCGCACCGACCCAGCGCTCGACGACATTGCGCGGGGCATTGGTGCTGACGTCCCGTTCTTTTTGCACGCGAGCCCTGCGTTCTACGTAGGTGGGGGAGACGTGCTGGCAACTGAGTACCCCGCGCTGCCCGCAACGCCCGTCGTGTTGGTCAAGCCGCGCGAGGCAAGTGTTTCGACAATTGAAGCCTATCGACGTTTTGACGAGGCCCCGGTGCCTGCGGACAAGCCCGGCGTGATAGCTTCTACCTTGCGTGCTGGTGATGCCGAGACGGCATATGCACTCATCCATAACAACTTGGGTGTCATTTCCGCACAGATGGAGCCGCAGATTCAAACGGTCCTCGACTGGCTGCGTAAACAGGACGGCACCGTTGCTGTAGATGTGTGCGGATCGGGTGCCTGCTCGTTTGCCATTTGCGACACCGCCGCCACGGCCGAAAGGCTTGCCGATGCTGCCCAGCAAAACGGCTGGTGGTCCTGCGCGACGGAGCTCATTTCCAACACGGTTCGCGTCGAAGTGCCAAAGAAGTAAAAATTTCTCTAGCACACGACGGAAATCTTTGTTACTATAGTCGAGCTAACGGGTTGTGGCTCAGTTTGGTAGAGCACTGCGTTCGGGACGCAGGGGTCGCTGGTTCAAATCCAGTCAACCCGACCAGAGCATGAGGAGGGACCGCTTCTTGCGGTCCCTTTTTTTAGCTATTGTTGTGATACCGCGATACCCGCGGTATACTCATTCGAGCTTGTCTCGCTGTATTGTGGAGGTCTACATGTTTGGACTGAGGGCTCCTGAGCTCATCATTATTCTCGTCGTTGTCCTGATTATCTTCGGGCCCAAGAACCTGCCGAAGCTCGGCAAGTCCCTCGGCTCTACCGTCAAGAATATCCGCGAGGGTATGGAGGGCGACGATAAGGCCGAGACCAAGCAGGCCGAGGAGGTCGTGGTCGAGCAGTCTGAGGAGGACAAGGAGATCGCTGAGCTCGAGGCCAAGCTCGCTGCTGCCAAGAAGAAGCAGGCAGAGGACAGCGACGCGGACGCAGAGTAGTCCCATCCCTTTGGGGTGAGCACCTGACCGGCTTGCCCGCAGGCTAGCCGGTCTTTTTCGTTTTGTTGACAGTTGATTGTTTGATCAGAGTTGGGGAGATATCCGTATGGACGCAAGCCAGATCGTACTGACCGCTGAGGGCCGCCAGAAGCTCGTCGAGGAGCTTGCTTGGCGTGAGGGCGATTACGCCAAGGAGATCGTCGAGGACATCAAGGAAGCCCGCGCGTTCGGCGACCTTTCGGAGAACTCCGAGTACGATGCCGCCAAGGACAAGCAGGCCCAGAATGCTGCTCGTATCGCCGAGATCCAGGCCATTCTTGCCAACGCTCAGGTTGCTGCCACCACAGGTGATCTGACCGTCTCCATCGGTTCCACCGTTTCGCTGATTGATCCCAACGGCGAGGTCATGGAAGTCACGCTTGTCGGTACCACCGAGACCAACTCGCTCGAGCACAAGATCTCCAACGAGTCTCCGGTCGGTCACGCCATCATCGGTCACGGCGAGGGCGATTCCGTCGAGGTCGTTACGCCTTCCGGCAAGACTCGCGTCTACACCATCGCCAAGATCGCACGCTAGACCACGGTCCCGCGTAAAGGTATGTTTTCGCTCCCTGGGACCGAATCCTGGGGAGCGTTTTAGTTTGAGGAGCTAACTTATGGCAGAGAACCAGAACGCCGCCGATCAGGCATCGACGCTCAACGATGAGCGTGCCACCCGCCTGGCCAAGCGTGCCGCCCTGTTCGAGGCGGGCCAGAACCCCTATCCCGAGCACTCTGAGCTCGAGGACTACGTCGCCGATATCGAGGCTAAGTACGCCGAGCTTGCCGATGGCGAGGACACCGAGGACGTCGTGAAGATCGCCGGCCGTGTGGTCGCCAAGCGCGGTCAGGGCAAGATCATGTTCATCGTCGTGCGCGATGCGACTGCCGAGATTCAGCTGTTCTGCCGCATCAACGACATGGACGAGGCTGCCTGGAATACGCTCAAGTCCCTCGACCTGGGCGACATCCTGGGCGTGACCGGCGTGGTCGTGCGCACCCAGCGCGGCCAGCTTTCCGTTGCTCCTAAGAGCGCGACCCTGCTTGCCAAGGCCGTTCGTCCGCTGCCCGAGAAGTTCCACGGTCTTTCCGACAAGGAGACCCGCTATCGCCAGCGCTATGTCGACCTGATCGCCAACGACGACGTTCGCGAGACCTTCCGTAAGCGTTCGCAGATTCTCTCCACCTTCCGTCGCTTTATGGAGTCCGACGGCTACATGGAGGTCGAGACCCCCATTCTGCAGACCATCCAGGGCGGCGCTACGGCTAAGCCGTTCATCACGCACTTCAACGCGCTCGATCAGGAGTGCTACCTGCGTATTGCCACCGAGCTGCACCTCAAGCGCTGCATCGTCGGTGGTTTTGAGCGCGTGTTCGAGATCGGCCGCATCTTCCGTAACGAGGGCATGGACCTTACCCACAACCCCGAGTTCACCACGATGGAGGCCTACCGTGCTTTCTCCGACCTCGAGGGCATGAAGGCGCTCGCCCAGGGCGTCATTAAGGCGGCTAACAAGGCCATCGGCAACCCTGAGGTCATCGAGTACCAGGGCCAGACCATCGACCTTTCTGGTGAGTGGGCCAGCCGTCCCATGACCGACATCGTCTCCGACGTGCTCGGCAAGCAGGTCACCATCGACACGCCGGTCGAGGAGCTTGCTGCCGCCGCGCGCGAGAAGGGCCTGGAGATCAAGCCCGAGTGGACTGCTGGCAAGATCATCGCCGAGATTTACGATGAGCTGGGCGAGGACACCATCGTCAACCCCACGTTCGTGTGCGATTACCCCATCGAGGTCAGCCCGCTTGCCAAGCGCTTTGAGGACGACCCGCGCCTGACGCACCGCTTTGAGCTGGTTATTGCCGGCCACGAGTACGCCAACGCGTTCTCCGAGCTCAACGACCCGGTCGACCAGGCTGAGCGCTTTGCTGCCCAGATGGCCGAGAAGGCCGGCGGCGACGATGAGGCCATGGAGTATGACGAGGACTACGTGCGCGCCCTCGAGTACGGTATGCCTCCCGCGGGCGGCATCGGCATCGGCATCGACCGCGTAGTCATGCTGCTCACCAACCAGGCTTCCATCCGCGACGTGCTGCTGTTCCCGCACATGAAGCCCGAGAAGGGTTTCCAGTCCGGTGCCGCTGCCGCCAAGGCTGCCGAGGCCGGCAACCTCGTGAGCCCGTTCGTTAAGTCGCTTAAGCCCACGCTCGATTACTCCAAGATCGCCGTTGAGCCGCTGTTCGAGGAGTTCGTCGACTTTGATACCTTCTCCAAGAGCGATTTCCGCGCTGTGAAGGTCAAGGCATGCGAGGCCGTTAAGAAGTCCAAGAAGCTGCTGAACTTTACGCTCGACGACGGTACCGGTACCGACCGCACCATCCTCTCCGGTATTCACGCTTATTACGAGCCCGAGGACCTGGTCGGCAAGACCTTGCTCGCCATCACCAACCTGCCTCCGCGCAAGATGATGGGTATTCCCAGCTGCGGCATGCTGATCAGCGCTGTCCACGAGGAGGAGGGCGAGGAGCGCCTCAACCTGATCCAGCTCGACGCCTCCATCCCCGCCGGCGCAAAGATGTACTAACTTGTTACGCGGTTCTACGAACCGCGTAACGGCTCGACGCTGCGCGGGCCGCATTTGGACAATCTGACGTTCAACTTCAAGGGCGCGACCAGAAGGTCAGCGCCCTTTCGTTTCACGTCACCTTGTCTCAAATGCGGCCCGCTCGCTGACGTTGCCAATACATCGATGTAGTCATTGGGGACGTTCTTAAACGACTACCCAACGGATATTGCGCACATGGCTCGCATGACAGCCGTCTCTTTTATGTTTCCTTTAGCCGTTGCTGCCTAGGATGGGGGTTAGTCGACAGGAAGGGAGCACCGGGATGGACGACGCGAGCGAGCGTTCAATCGAAGAGGACATGCTCGATCAGTTCAACTACTTTGATGATGAGGACGAGGAGCTGATCGACCGTCGCGAGCCGGCGCCGCTTGATTCCTTTGATCTGGTCGATGAAGAGGCTGATGAGGTTGAGGGTGAATCAGCGGAGCCCCCACAGCCTTCGCGCCTTGACTCGCTGCTTTCGAGAGCCCCTATGCACCACGGCGTTCGTGCCGGCGCGCTCCATATGAAAACTGACTGGCACCAGATCGTGACGGCAGGCGATGAGCTTGCCGTCGATGCGCCACTCACCGATAAGTCATCCATCATCTGCCGCACCGGCATGCTTATGCTGGCAAGCGGAACAGGTGCCTGGCGCGTGCGCGATACCATGAATCGTGTTGCTGCCGTGCTCGGCGTCACGATTCACGTCGACCTGAGTCTTCTGTCGTTTGAGTGCACCTGCATCGAAGATGGCCACTGCTTTAACGAGGTTGTCAGCCTGCCCACAACGGGGGTCAATACCCATCGCATTTGGATGATGGAGAGCTTCTTAAAGGAAATCGAGACGTATGGGCGCCGGTTTACCGTGCACGAATACCACGAGATGCTCAAGACCGTTGAGAGCTCAAAGCCCGATTACTCTCCCTGGCAACAGGGCCTTGCGGCAGCCTGTGCTTGCGGCGCCTTCGTCTTTTTGCTCGGCGGCGGCCCTATCGAGATGGCCTGCGCATTCGTAGGCGCTGGTGTCGGCAACTTTGCTCGCTCCCATATTCTCAAGCAGGGTCTTGGCCAGTTTAGCGCGCTGACGACGGGCGTTGCGCTCGCTTGCGTTTCGTATCTGCTGGCATTGCTCGGCCTTGGCCAGGTCGTACCGGGGGCAATGTCGCACCAAGAAGGCTATATCGGCGCCATGCTCTTTGTGATTCCCGGCTTTCCCCTCATTACGGCAGGCCTCGACATCGCTAAGCTCGATATGCGAAGTGGCATTGAGCGTCTTTCGTATGCCGTGTCGATTATTGTGATGGCGACCCTTGTGGGCTGGATGGTTGCCGAGTGTGTGGGACTGGCGCCGGATGACTTCGCCCCGCTCGGCCTCTCACCGTTGGCTCTTACGCTCTTGCGCATACTGATGAGCTTTATCGGCGTATTCGGCTTCTCAGTGATGTTCAACAGCCCGGTAAAGATGGCAGCGGCGGCAGGGCTCATCGGCGCCGTGTCCAATACCCTGCGTCTGACCCTTGTCGATGCGCCGACGATGATTCCCTTCCTGGGCCTCAGCGCGGGAATGCCTCCCGAGGCGGCAGCGTTTATCGGCGCGCTGGTATCGGGGCTGCTGGCAAGCTTGGCCGAAGTCAAGCTCACCTACCCACGTATCGCCCTCACGGTGCCTTCGATTGTCATTATGGTGCCGGGCCTGTATCTGTATCGCTCGATGTACTACATGTGCACCTTCGATACGGTCAATATGCTCGGTTGGTTTGTGCGTGCAGTGCTCATCGTGGCGTTTTTGCCCGTTGGTCTGGGTGTGGCACGTACACTCACCGACCCTCGCTGGCGCCACACCAGCTAATTGGTGCAAGGGGGGCAGATTACTTTGCACCAAATGAGTTGCGGTGAAATAGGGACTGAATTGCTGCTTAAAGGGTCAAAACAGTCCGTATTCCACCGCAACATATGGGGTCGGGGGATTATTGGTGCCCTGCATCTTCATAAACTCAACGCTTACGAAGCATGTGCTTTTCGTGCTAGGCTGGTTACACCACATAAGTAGTCGCAGACGCACGTACCACGGGCGGGCGAGATGAAGTCCCAACAGCTCCATCTTGCCCGCCCGTTTTTGTTGCGTTGTGCCGCGGCGTAACACAGAAAGGACCACGCCCTTTATGCCTATCAACAAACGAGAGAGCCTGCTGTTCACCTTTATTATGTGCTTTTGCATGGTGCTCTGGATGAGCATCTACAACGTTGCCCTGCAGCATGGGGCCATCAACGGCGAGGTCATTGCCGCCGCGTGGCTCGGCTTCCCCGTTGCCTACGTTTTTGCCATGTGCTGCGACTGGTTTGTTGCCAGCCCCCTCGCCAAGGGCTTTGCCTTTAAATTCCTGGTCACGCCGGGCAAGAGCTCGCCGCTCGCTATGACGCTCGCTGTCAGCTCCTGCATGGTCGTTCCCATGGTCATCATCATGTCGCTCTACGGCGCGTGTGAAGGCCTGTTCCACATGCCCGGTGGTCCGCTCGCCAACCTGCAGCTGCTGCCGATGATGTGGCTCGTCAACATTCCGCGCAACTTTATCATGGCCCTGCCCTGGAACCTGCTGGTGGCCGGTCCGGTTGCTCGTTTTGTCTTCCGCCGCGCCTTCCCCATGGGAACCGTCTTTGAAGAGCAGCATATGGAGCTCGTGCGCATGCCTGGTGCTCCCGTTGCCGATGCCGTCAATGGCGTTGCCGAGAGCATGGACGCCGAGCCTGCCTGCTAGGCAACAGCCTCTAACCTAGAGCGCCCGCCGCACCTGGCGATTCCTTTTTTGTAGACGTTGTCGTATGGCTGCATGCGGAAAAGGCCCCAGCGGTTAACATATACTCCATATGGGTAAAGAGACCAAAGCGCCGCCACGAGTGGCGCTTTGCGTTTGAAAAACTAGCTCGTCTAAGAGGAACTAGCATGTTAGACCGTTTTACCGATCGCGCGCGCAAGGTCATGTCCATGGCCAAGCAAGAGGCGCTCGATCTACACTCAAATAAGGTGGGCACCGAGCACTTGCTGCTCGCGCTTGCCAAGGAGGACGAGGGCATTGCCGCCGAGGCGCTGCGCTCGCTCGATATCTCCTACGACGACATCATGGACACACTCAAAGAGGTCCAGACCACCGTTCCCGAGCCCAGCGAGGAGACCGAGGCCGCTAAGCTCGCCTTTACGCCACTCGTCATCAGCGTGATGGAGCGCTCCTTCCGCGTGGCGCGCGAGAACAACCAGACGTATGTGTCGACCGAGCACCTGCTCATCGGCATCGTCGAAGAGGGCAACGGCATGGCCATGGACATTCTCATGCGCCTGGGCGTGTCATCCGCCTCCATCAAAAAGGCTATCGAGAAACTCACCGCCAAGGACCAGGACAAGAAGCGTCCGCTCGCCGGTGCCGGTGCCGGGCGTCCCGGTGCGGGCCTGCCGTTCTTTAGTGGCTCGGACGCCTCGCAGCAAAAGGGGAGCGGCACCGACACGCTCAAGCAGTTCGCCACCAACCTCACGCAAAAGGCGCGCGACGCCGAGCTCGATCCCGTGATTGGCCGCGAAAAGGAAGTCCAGCGCATGATGGAGATTCTTTCGCGCCGCACCAAGAACAACCCGCTTATCCTGGGTGACCCCGG
The DNA here is from genome assembly GCA_902494345.1 of uncultured Collinsella sp. GTDB lineage: Bacteria > Actinomycetota > Coriobacteriia > Coriobacteriales > Coriobacteriaceae > Collinsella. Next base: position 130,845 of record CABUSV010000005.1, on the reverse strand, counting down.
CGTGGGCAAGACGGCCATCGTCGAGGGCCTGGCACAGCAGATCGCTGCCGGCAACGTGCCCGAGAACCTTATGAACCAGAACATCTGGACGCTCGACCTGCCGGGCCTCGTTGCGGGTGCCAAGTATCGCGGTGAGTTTGAGGAGCGCCTCAAGAACGTGATCCAGGAGGCGACCGAAGCCGACGACGTCATCCTGTTTATCGACGAGATGCACACCATCATCGGTGCCGGTTCTGCCGAGGGCTCCATCGACGCGAGCTCTATGCTCAAGCCCGTGCTTGCACGCGGTGCCTTCCAGATTATTGGCGCCACCACGGCCGAGGAGTTCCGCAAGTACCTCACCAAGGACCCGGCCTTCGAGCGTCGCTTCCAGACCATCGATGTCGAGGAGCCGAGCGTCGAGGACACGGTCAAGATCCTGACCGCGCTCAAGCCGCGCTACGAGGAGCACCACCATGTGCGCTATACGCAGGGCGCTATCGAGGCCGCCGCGAACCTTTCCAACCGCTACATCCAGGATCGCTTCCTGCCCGATAAGGCCATCGACCTCATCGACGAGGCCGGTGCCCGCGCTCGCATCGCCGCGAATCGCGCGCCCGAGCCGGTGCGCGAGGCCGAGCATCGCATAGAGGAGCTCAAGGCCGCCGCGCAGGAGGCCACCGAGAGCGACGACATGAACAAGGCCGCCGAGATCACCGAGCAGCAGAAGGCCGCCGAGATTGAGCTCGCCGAGGCCAAGGCCGCCTGGACCGCCGAGCTCGACGCCAGCCCGCTCACCATCGACGTGAGTCAGATTGCCGACATCGTGTCCGTGACCTCTGGCGTGCCGGTTTCCTCGCTCACCGAGAGCGAGAGCCGTCGCCTGTTGCAGGCCGAAAGCGTGCTCAAGACGCGCATCATCGGTCAGGATGAGGCTGTCGAGGCAGTTGCCAAGGCCGTGCGCCGCAGCCGCTCACCCCTCAAGGATCCCCGTCGCCCCGGCGGCAGCTTTATCTTCCTTGGTCCCACCGGCACGGGTAAGACCGAGCTCGCCAAGACGCTCGCCGAGTACCTCTTTGGCAGCAAGGACGCGCTCATCAGCTTCGATATGTCCGAGTTCGGTAGCGAGTTCGAGGTCTCCAAGCTCATCGGTAGCCCTCCGGGTTACGTCGGTCACGACGAGGGCGGCCAGCTCACCAAGGCCGTTCGTCGCCACCCGTACTCGGTCGTGCTGTTCGACGAGATCGAGAAGGCGCACCCCGATATCTTCAACATCTTGCTGCAGGTGCTGGAGGAGGGCCGCCTGACCGATAGCCAGGGCAAGACGGTCGACTTCCGCAACACCGTGATCATCATGACGTCCAACGTGGGCGCTCGCGAGATTGCGCAGGATGCGAGCGTGGGCTTTGGTACCACCGGCGAGCAGGGCCTCACGTCGAGTGAGATCCGCGGCCGTGCGATGGGCGAGCTCAAGCGCCTGTTCCGCCCCGAGCTGCTCAACCGTATCGACGACATTGTGGTGTTCCAGAAGCTCTCGGGCGAGAATCTCACCAAGATCGCGCACCTGCTGGTGGACGACCTGCGTCAGCGTTTGATTGCCAACGGCATGAACATCAAGCTCACCGATGCGGCCTATGACAAGATCGTGGCCGAGGGTACCGATCTCACCAACGGCGCACGTCCGCTGCGCCGTGCCATCCAAAAGCTCATCGAGGATCCACTGTCCGAGGAACTGCTGGCCGGCGAGTGGGGCGAGGGCGATACCGTCCTGTGCGACGTGGCCGATGGCAAGTTTGTCTTTAGCCACGGCACGGGCGAGATCCCGGCACCGCGTCCGGTGGGCACGCTCGGTGGCGATACCGCCCCGGCGGCACCGCACACCGGCAACGCCGCGCCCGTGAGCGGCGGCGTGACCTCGGGCCCCGGCGGCATGATGCAAGCCGGTTCCGGCGCGCTGTAGGGCGTGGCGACAATTTGATACGCGCAATCGAGGCGCTCCGGAAAGGGCGCCTCGATTTGTAGAGCTGCGGAAGTTGTGACCGTTACGCTATACGGTCCACCGTTAGCCGATGATGCGAGGGCGCTCGGCGTTTTCGACTGGTTTATGCACGCAAAGTCTGGGAATATACAAGTCGCATGTCTTACTGTCTAACCAGTTGCGCCAAGGAGGCACCATGGACTACAAGATTACCGGCTACGAGCCCGCCCAGCTGTTCCATTTCTTTGAGGAGGTCAGCGCGATCCCCCGTGGGTCTGGCAACGAGAAGGGCATTAGCGATTTCCTGGTTGCGTTTGCCAAGGAGCGCGGCCTCGATGTGTACCAGGACGAGGTCTACAACGTCATCATTCGCAAGCCCGCATCTGCCGGTGCCGAGAATGCCCCGACCGTGATGCTGCAGGGCCATATCGACATGGTGTGCGACAAGTTGGGTTCCGTCGAGCACGACTTTACGACCGACGGTATCGACCTGGTCGTCAAGGACGGTATCCTCACCGCTAACGGCACCACCCTGGGCGCCGACAACGGCATTGCTGTCGCTCTGATGCTCACCGTGCTCAACGACGATTCGATTGCTCATCCGGCCCTCGAGTGCGTGTTCACCACCGACGAAGAGACCGGCCTGGTTGGCGCCGAGACGCTCGACAAGTCCCAGATCAGCGCCCGCACCATGATCAACCTCGACTCCGAGGAGGAGGGCGTGGCCACCGTCAGCTGCGCCGGCGGCGTCGTCGTTACCTACACCTGCCCCATCGTGCGCGAGCACAAGACCGGCAGCACCCTCACGCTCGAGATCTCCGGCCTGCTGGGCGGTCACTCCGGCTCCGACATCAACCTGGAGCGCGGCAACGGCAACCTCATCATGGCCCGCATCATCGACCGCCTGATGGTCGCCGGCGAGCCCGCCATCGTCAGCTTTAACGGCGGCACTAAGGACAACGCCATCAACCGTGAGTGCAAGGCCGAGCTGGTTTACGCCGACCACGCTGCCGCTGAGGCAGCGGCCGAGATCGCAAGGGGCATCATCGCCGACGTCACTGCCGAGCTCGAGGTCTTCGACCCCGGCTTTACCTGCACCGTCGAGATTGCCGACGACGCCGAGGTCGAGGCCATGGACCAGAAGTCCGCGCTTGCCCTCATCCGCGCCCTGCGTCTTGCCCCTAACGGCGTGATTCGCCGCAACGTCGCCACCGACGGCTCCGTCGAGGTTTCCTCCAACATCGGTGTGGTTGCCACCTCTGACGACCAGGTCAAGATCATGCTGTCCCCGCGCTCCTCGATCACTTCGCTGCAGAACGAGTTCAAGGACCGCCTGCAGACGCTGGCCGATGTCTTGGGCTTCGACGCCAAGTTTGAGTTCGAGTATCCCGGCTGGAGCTATGCCGAGCATTCGCCGGTCCGCGACATCTTTGTCGAGAGCTATCGCGAGCTCTTTGGCTCCGAGCTGCGCATCGAGTCCATCCATGCCGGCCTTGAGTGCGGCCTGTTTGCCGAGGCCCTGCACGGTCTGGACGCCATCGCCGTGGGCCCGACGCTCTCCGATGTCCACACCCCGGACGAGAGCATGGAGCTCGCTTCTGCCGAGCGCTTCTACGAGCTGCTCATCGACGTCCTCAAGCGCCTCGCTGCGTAAAGGTTGCGCTAGCAGCAGTCCGAGCCACGTGCTAGCGGATTGCAAATGACATTACGAGAGGGGCATCCGGGCTTTTGCGATGGGTGCCCCCTCTCTTCTTTTGGGAAATGGGAAATTACGGACACCTAGCCCATATCCGCCTTGATGAGGTCGAGGGTGCGCTGGCAGTTTTCGCGGACGGGGCCGAGCATATGCTCGCGCAGGTCCGCCATGCCGGGCAGGTCGGCGTATTCGTCCATGACCTCTTCCATGCAAACGGGTACCTCGTAGGCGAGGTCCATCATGGTCGCAAAGCAAAACTTCTCGGATAGCCCGGCATCGGTGAGCGCCGCTTCCAGTGCGGGGTCGCCCATGCCGTGATAGCGGCGGATAGCATTGGGCCCGATGCGCCCCACGCGATTCTCGCCGCCAACGCTCATGGCAAGGCGCGCTTTCCGCCGCATGCGCTCGTACGCCAAGCCCGATGCGACATCGTACATTCGAGTCATCATGGCCGTGCCGTTGTTTCCGAGTAGCAAGGAATAGTTTTTCGCATGCGCATCCGGTGCGCCGATAATGGCGTTGAAGAACAGTATCTGCGTAAACAGATACAGGTTAAGTTGATGATGGCTCGTATTGACGAGGAGTTCTTGAATATCACGTGCGGTCGGACCGCCGTCTGCCGTGTACTTTTGGGCGGGCATCACCCCAAGGGCCTGACAGAGGTCTTCTTGGTGCAGACGCATGATTGTTCCGTCTTCGACTTTCACACGGTCATAACGCTCAACAATGAGGGCGGGCTCGTCCTCAAATAAGCGATACTCAACGTTTGCCGTTGCGATACCCGCGCGCTGGGCGCTTTTCATGCAGACAAACTCATTGAGAGCCTCGAGTTTAAATCCGATAACGCCATTTTTGAAAATATGCGTCGTGGGCGAGGAGCCCACGCATTCGCACCAGTGGCCGTCTGTGAACGCGAGTGCGAACTTACCCTGGTTGCCCCCAAGTGACCAGCTTTCATCTAGGCCCATCCACGATGCCTCGCGGTCATCTCTGATCGACTTGAGACGGAGAGCAATATCGTGATCGTCTATAGGGCGGTATTCGCCGGCACGATGCAAGACGGCGTCGACGTCTTCTTCGGCGCAAAACTGCACTCCGCCCGGACAGTCGAGTCCGATATGGCTGAGCAGCGCAACGGGATTGTTGGGTCTAACGTCGAATTCGGCGGCGATCGCTTTTCGTTGGTCCTCGCTGTCGGGTAGAAGGCCAAACAAGTACGGATTCATGACCTGTTGACCGTATGTGCGATTCGATACGGGTATGTTGGTCGATAGGGCTGGCCCGTCATAGTCTCGATCGTAGGCAAAGCTGACAAGACCGTTCTCATCTTGCGCGAGCGTTCCCGCAGGTACGCCGCAAATAATAGTCCGAAGCGTTTTACTGGCCATTGCTACCTCCCTTTGGGGCTGGTTTGGGCAGATGGGTTTGCGGCAATCGAGACTCCGAGATTGGACATGGCGAAATCGGCGAAGGCCTTGTCGTAGAGCTCGGACGTAAAGGGGGCATCTGCGAGAGCCGGAATGGCTGCACTGAGACGGTTGCGATGATGAAGACGTTGAGCGTGATGGCGCCTGGGGGCGCTACGAGGTTGCAAGTCAGCATGCGGGGCGTCGACTGGTTGCTCGTTTTTCGCTTCGCCGATATCCCCTTGAGCGGCGAGTGCCAGTCCAAGAGCATTGAAAATCGTCAGCAACTTGTCGAGTCGAATGCCGGTGGCGTCTCCTAGTTCGAGCGATGCGAGCAGGCGCTCCGAAACACCGGCTTTTTTAGCGAGGGCGGCACGGGTGAGACCCTGAGCCTCGCGTGCCTGGCGCACATAGATGCCAGCTTGGCGCGGTGTGGTGATTGGAAGGGTGCCCACGGCGATCTCCTAACGTGCAGACTTTTGCATATTAGTATGACATGCAAAAGTCTGCACGAAAAGGCCTCATGCAAAACTCTGCATGAGGCCTTGTGCTGGCGTTGAGTTTTGAGTGATTGTGCTTGGCGTTACAGCGCCAAAATCCCCAGATGCTCAAGCAAGATTTTAAGCCCGATGAGGATGAGCACGATGCCACCCACGATGGTGGCGGGTTTTTCGTAGCGCGCGCCAAAGGCGTGGCCAATCGCTACGCCGGCGACGGAGAAGATAGACGTTGTGATGCCGATAAGCGATACAGCGGGAACGATGTCAACCGAGAGCGCTGCAAACGAGATGCCCACGGCGAGCGCATCGATTGAGGTGGCGATGGCGAGGATCAGGTACTCGCCCAGGTCGATTTTTTCGGCATCCTTGTCGTCGCCTTCGTCCTCATCTTCGTCTTCGGAAAAGGCTTCCCACAGCATTTTGCCGCCGATGAAGGCCAGAAGGATAAAGGCGATCCAATGGTCGATGGGTCCGATGATGCCCATGAATTGACTGCCGAGCGCCCATCCGATCACGGGCATGCCGGCCTGGAAGCCGCCAAAGAACAGGCCGAGCACTACGGCGACCTTAAGGTTGATTTTCTTCATGCCAAGGCCCTTGCAGATGGATACGGCAAAAGCGTCCATCGAAAGGCCAACGGCGAGCAGCACGAGCTCTGCGAGTCCCATAGTCTGGCTCCCTCTCTGCGGGCGAGCCCGATTACGCGACTACTCCCTCATTTATATGAGACCCGATGCTACCACATGAGCAGTCAAGAGAGCCCCGTCCCAAATGAGCTACCTAAGCTGTGTTCGCTCATTCTGTAAGCATCGGATTTCGCAAGCGCCGCAGGGACAAACCGTGAGAAACTTATTGGCGTTTATGGAGCGTATACGATGGGAGCGATGCCTTGGATAAGAACGAGCTGCAAAAGCGTATGGAACAGGCTATTCGCCTGACGGCACCTGGTCAGCCGATCCGCACCGCCCTCGACATGATCATCGCCGGTCACCTGGGCGCCCTCATTTGCGTCGGCGACACCGAAAACGTGCTCGCTGCCGGTAACGACGGCTTCCCGCTCAACATTTCGTTTACCTCGAACCGCCTGTTCGAGCTTTCCAAGATGGACGGCGCCATCGTCATCGACGGCGACCTCACCCAGATCCTGCGCGCCAACTTCCACCTCAATCCCGATCCCTCGCTTGCCACGAGTGAGACGGGCATGCGTCACCGTACTGCCGCTCGCATGTCGGTGCTCACCGATGCCATCGTGATCTCGGTTTCGGCTCGTCGTGCCGTCGTTAACGTGTACGTTCACGGCAAGAGCTACGAGATCCAGCCCGTCACCACCATCATGAGCTCGGTCAACCAGCTCGTCGCCACGCTCCAGACTACCCGTCAGTCGCTCGATCGCTCCCTGCTGCGCCTGACGGCCCTTGAGCTCGACGACTACGTTACGCTCGCCGACATCACCGGCATCTTCTCGAGTTTCGAGATCATGCAACAGGCAAAGACCGAGCTTAAGGATTGCATCGTCAAGCTGGGTAACCAGGGCAAGCTCGTGCAGATGCAGCTCGAGCAGCTCGCGGGCTCCAGCATGGATACCGAATACGACCTGATGATCCGCGACTACGCAAGCGATTCCTCCGAGGCAAACGCCGAGAAGATTCGCGCCGAGCTCGCTCGCATGACGCCTAAGGACCTGTCCGACCCACAGCACGTGGCGGCAGTTCTGGGTTACGACGATCTGGACGAGGACTCCGTCATGACGCCGCTGGGCCTGCGCACGCTTTCGCGCGTGTCCGTCGTGCGCGACGGCGTGGCCGAGAAGATCGTCGACGAGTACGGCTCGCTGCAGGAGCTCATGGACGACATCAGCGAGGATCCGGAGCGCTTGGGCGACTTTGGCGTTAACAACCCTGCCATTCTTGCGGACTCCCTGTACCGCATGAAGGGCACCAAACAGGGGAACGCATAATGGCGCCCGTATGCGCCGTGGTCGTTGCCGGTGGCAGCGGCCAGCGCTTTGGAAATCCCGGCGGCAAGCAGCTCGTTAACGTGGCGGGCCGTCCGCTTATGAGCTGGTCCATCCGCGCATTTGACCGTAGTGATAAGGTCGGCCACATCGTCGTGGTTTGCCCTGCCGAGCGTCGTGCCGAGATGCGCCGCCTGGCCATCGACCCGTTTGACTATGACACGCCCATCAGCTTTGCCGATGCCGGCGATACCCGCCAGGATTCCACCCGTGCCGGCGTGCATGCGGTTCCGGCGGGCTTTGAATACGTCGCCATTCACGATGGTGCTCGTCCGCTCATTACGACCGAGGCCATCGACCACGCGATCGACGTGCTTGTGGGCGACCGCGCCCTCGATGGTGTCGTGTGCGGTCAGCCCGCGATCGACACGCTCAAGATCGTCGATGACGACAACATCGTCGAGACGCCGCCGCGCGAGCTGTACTGGGCCGCGCAGACGCCGCAGATCTTTAGCGTCGATGCTATGAAGCGCGCCCACGCTGCAGCCATTGCCGAGGGCTTTATCGGCACCGATGATTCGTCGCTGGTCGAGCGCATGGGCGGACGCGTCCGCTGCGTCCAGAGCCCGCGCGACAACCTTAAGGTTACGGTGCCCGAGGACCTGCGCCCCGTAACCGCGATTCTGCTCGGTCGCATGGCCGAGGGAGAGGATCTTCCCCATGTTCAGTAACCTGCGCATTGGCCATGGCTACGACGTTCACCGTCTGGTGGAGGGGCGTCGATGTATCATCGGCGGGGTCGACATCCCCTACGAGCGTGGCCTGCTGGGCCACTCGGATGCCGATGTGCTCGCGCACGCCTTGGCCGACGCCATTCTGGGCGCCTGCCGCGGGGGAGACATCGGCAAGCTATTCCCCGACACCGATCCCGCCTACGAGGGTGCCGATTCGATGGTGCTGCTCGCTCGCGTGATGGACTATGCGCGCGAGCTGGGCTTCGAGTTTGTCGATGCCGATTGCACCATTGCCTGTCAGCAACCCAAGATCACCCCGCACCGCGATGCCATGCGCGCCAACCTTGCCCATGCCCTGGGCGTTGACGTCGAAAACGTGGGCGTCGCCGCCACTACGACCGAAAAGCTCGGCTGGGAAGGCCAGGGCGAGGGAATTGGCGCCTGGGCCGTCTGCCTGCTACAGAAAACCGTTAAGGAGTAACGAATGCGTATCTACAACAGCGCTACCCATAAAAAGGAAGAGTTCCAGCCCATCGAGTCCGGCAAGGTCCGCATGTACGTGTGCGGCCCCACGGTCTACGACAACATCCACATCGGCAACGCCCGCACGTTCATCAGCTTTGACGTGGTTCGTCGCTGGCTCATCGCGAGCGGCTACGAGGTCACGTTCGCCCAGAACCTCACCGATGTCGATGACAAGATCATCAAGCGCGCCAACGAGCAGGGCCGTACGGCTGCCGAGGTCGCGACGGAGTTCTCCGACAAGTTCATCGGCGTCATGCGCGCCGCCAACGTGCTCGATCCCGATGTGCGCCCCCGCGCCACCAAGGAGATCGGCCCCATGATCGCCATGATTAAGACGCTCATCGAGCAGGGCCACGCTTACGCCGCCGATAACGGCGACGTGTACTTTGCCGTGCGCAGCGATCCCAACTATGGCCAGGTCTCGGGCCGCAACATCGACGACCTTATGGTTGGTGCGCGCATCGAGGAGAACGAGGACAAGAACGACCCGCTCGACTTTGCCCTGTGGAAGGCCGCCAAGCCCGGCGAGCCCAGCTGGCCGAGCCCTTGGGGCGAGGGTCGTCCCGGTTGGCACACCGAGTGCGCCGCCATGGTGCATCGCTACCTGGGTACTCCGATCGACATCCACGGCGGCGGCTCCGACCTTGCCTTCCCGCATCACGAGAACGAGTGCGCCCAGGCCACCTGCGCCTGGCACCAGGGCTTCTCCAACACCTGGATGCACACGGGCATGCTGCTGGTAGACGGCGAGAAGATGTCCAAGTCGCTCGGCAACTTCTTTACGCTGGCCGAGGTCCTCGAGCAGCACTCCGCTGCCGCCCTGCGCCTGCTGATGCTGCAGACGAGCTATCGCTCGCCGCTCGACTTTTCTTGGGAGCGCCTGGAGGGTGCCGAGAACTCGCTCACGCGTATCGCCGGTACGGTCGAGAACCTTCGCTGGGCCGCGAACCATGCGACGGCCGATGCCGATGAGACAGCATCCGAGGCGTTTGCCGCCAAGGCCGCCGAGACCCGTGCCACCTTTAAGGAGTGCATGGACGACGACTTTAACACCGCTGGTGCCATGGGTGCCGTCTTTGGCTTTGTGACCGAGTGCAACCAGTACCTGGAGCAAGCGGGCGACGCTGCCGACAAGGCCGCCGCGCTTGCCGCCGCCGACACGCTGACCGAGCTGCTCGATACGCTTGGCGTCGAGCTTCCCGAGCCCAAGGTCGAGCTGCCGCTGGGCCTGCTGGGCGTTGCCGCCGGTTTGGTTGCCTACACGGGTGACGACGTGGACGAGGCCGCTGCCAAGATTCTCGAGGCTCGTGCCGAGGCTCGTGCCGCCAAGAACTGGGATCTGGCAGATGCCATCCGCGACCAGCTCAAGGACCTCGGGCTGACGATCGAGGATACCGCCGCCGGCACTCGTATTAAGAGTCTCTAGTATTTGTCGACCGTTCGAGGTGCGGCAGATTGCCTTGAAAGAGGAGGGCATAGACCTGGTGGTCATGCCCGACGATTGAAAGGCAAGGTGCCGTGGCTCGGACGGTCGATTCTTGTTCGTTATCTTTTTAAGGAGGCCGTTTTATGGCCGACAATCGCAAGCGTGCGCCTCGTGGCGGCAAGCAGGCTGCTTCTGGCTCGCGTCCGATTCGCCGCAATGACCGCGCTGCCGCTCCCAAGGGCCAGCGCGATCGCACCCAGGCCGCACGTCCGCAGCGCGATCGCAACCGCGACGCTGTCCAGGCTCCCAAGGGCGAGTTTATCGAAGGTCGTCGTGCAGCCGCCGAGGCGCTGCGCACTGGTTTTCCCATCAAGTGCGCGCTCATTGCCGAGGGCGGGGAGCGCGATGCCGCCTTGTCGCGCCTGGTCGACGACCTCAACGCCGTGGGTGTCCGCATTAAGTATGTGCCGCGCGCGCAGCTCGACGCACTGTCGAGCCACGGCGCTCACCAGGGCATCGCGCTCGAGGTTGGCAACTTCCCCTATGCCGATGTCGCCGATATTCTCGACCGCGCAGGCGAGGGCCCGGCACTTGTCGTGGTGCTCGACCACGTGACTGACGACGGCAACTTTGGCGCCATCGTGCGCTCCGCCGAGGTTGTGGGCGCGGCGGGCGTCGTCATTGCCAATAAGCGTGCCGCCGGCGTGACCGTGGGCAGCTATAAGACCTCAGCCGGTGCCGTCATGCATCTGCCTATCGCGCAGGTTCCCAATATCGCCCGTGCGCTCGACGATTTTAAGGCCGCTGGTTTTTGGGTGGGCGGTGCTTCCGAGCACGCCGAAGGCAGTTGCTGGGATGCTCCCTTCGAAGGTCGCGTGGCGCTCGTCATGGGCTCCGAGGGCGACGGCATCTCGCGCCTGGTACTCGAGAAATGCGACTTTTTGACCAAGCTTCCCCAGCGCGGCATGACCGAGAGCCTCAATGTTGCCCAGGCGACCACGGCGTTGTGCTTTGAGTGGCTGCGCCGCAACGCCGGCGAGCTCATGGGGGAGGAGTAGAGCATGTCCAAAAAGAACCGTGCCAAGTCCAAGGCCAAGCGCTTTGGCGAGGGTTCGGCCAAGCCGATTGTTTCGGCCGCGACCTACGGCGTGGGCGGCAATGCGTTTGCGCAGGCTATCGCCGACCCGGTCTCGACGGTGCACTCCAACAAGCCCGAGCTGCTGGTGGTCGACGGCTACAACGTGATCCACTGCACGCCACGCTACGAAAAGCTCGTCTACGACCATTCCGACGATCCGTATTCCAGCGACGTTCACGATATGGCGCGCACCGCCCTCATCAACGACGTTGCCGCGTTTGCCCAAGGCCGCTACGAGGCTGTGATCGTCTTTGACGGCGCGGGAAACATCTCCAGCGAGCGCCCCAACCTGCCTGCTCGCGGCGTGCGCATCGAGTTCTCGCCGACGGGCGTATCGGCCGATACCGTGGTGCAGAAGCTCTGCATCGAGGCACGCGAGGAAGGCCGCGCGTGCTCCGTGGTGTCGAGTGACGGCACGATCCAGGCCGTCGTCATGGGCAAGGGCGTTACACGCATCTCGAGCCGTATGCTGGTGGACGAGATCAAACAGATCGATAACGACGTGCATGAGGCCGAGGAAGCACCCCAGATCAAGATGACCCTGGGCAGCCGCCTGAGCCCCGAGGCCCTGGCAAAGCTCAAGGCCCTGCGCGGGCGGTAAGGGAGTTGGCGGGGCAATGCTGCCTCGCTAACTCCATTCAGCGATGTCGATCATTCTTTCGAGGCGCCACGTTAGCGCCTCTTTTAGATAAGGCAGTCTCGCTGCTAGGGCATCGTTTTTAGACAGAATCTCGATCGCCTCGTCGACAAAGCCCTCGAGTTTGTCGCCGTCAAACCAGCCCATGTCCTCGACGAGCAACATTTGTTTGGCGGGACTTGAATGAAATTGTGCGCTGGTAAAACTGTGCTCTCCCGCCCTAAGCTCCTCTAGCGATATGTTGCACCAGAGTGATGAGCCCGAATCGAAGATGGGGGCAGGTCTGCAGGCTTGCGTGTTGACGTTTCGCACAAGGCCAAAGTTACGCCAATGGCGGTCATAGTTGGCGATGATGTCGTCGCATACGATCATGCGGTCAAGGGCATCCTTGACGCCTGTCACCCCGAGCTCCTCGCAGTTTGCTACATATCGCTCGTAGTCGGTTAGCCGTTCATCTGCGTTCGCGTACTGGTTTACATAGAACGCAGGGACATACTCTTCTTCATCAGTTAAGAAGACATCGCATATGCTCAGGGCGGAAGTGCCCGTGCCCTCGAGCGAGTAAGGCACATAATCGCAGGCGTTTAGGATGCGACGGTGAAGTGCAGTCGCCACCAGCTCGTTATAAGGTTCCTGGTCCAGGTGCGCTCCTGCCTTATGCAGAATTCGACGCTCGCCCTCGCACGTCCAGTACTTTTGAAGATTGCCGTCCGAGGTGTTATCGGGCTTTGCAGCAGCCGCTTTTCCCTCTGGGGCAAAGGGCGCAATGGACAGTGAGACGTCATCAAAGGCGTTATTGAAGAAGTTGATATCCTCCCAGGTGAGACCGGAGTCTTGGGGCCTAATCCAATACTGGTCGGATAAGGAGAGGCCAAGATTTCGCTGTACGAGTTCATCGGGAACATCGACTGCGGCTTCTGCAAGCAGGGAGGCTAGCCCAATGCGTGTGAGCGGGATACCGCGGCCGCGCCACCAAATGCGGAAAGAGTCGAGCGACACGGGACTATTGGGGCCAAGTACTCCAATAGGCGCGTGGGTGTAATCGATGTCGGCGCCGATATGGGTAAAGTCTTTTCGCGATGTGCTGTAGACCAGCTGAGCGACTTCGTACGTGCGGTTCATGAGGGTGAACGCGATCTCGCTCTTACCGTGGCCGCGGCGGGGACGTCCCCCCGTTTTGGTCACGGAGCGGAGTCGCGTGTCGACGCTGTCTTTGTCGATGAGCCATACACCAGAAGCCTTGCGGGCCTCAAGTGCTTCGTTTTTTATGAGCTCCTGCACCCTGCGCGGAGTGATGCCGAGCAGTTCGGCTGCTTCCTTGGTAGTAAGCATCGCGAAACCCTTCGTCAGAACGAATAGTTTTATATATAGCAATTGTAATTAAAACTATTCGTTCTGACGAATGGTTTTGAGATGTGGTCGGGTGAAGGGCCTGTTGCGCCTCATCGGCAATTCCTTTATTCTTAACTGGCTTCGCGTGAAAGCGCCAAGTGTGCCAGTGTGGCGCAACGGTAGCGCAACTGATTTGTAATCAGTGGGTTGCAGGTTCGATTCCTGTCACTGGCTCCATGAGAGTTTCGGGCTCTGTCTCCAATTGGGACAGGGCCCGTTTCTATTTATGTCGACATGTAAGCGGGTTTGACTCCCACCAAGCTTCAGGTTTGTCTCGATCTGTAACACGGGTGGGCTGAAAACCCTCCTTATAGTTACAGATTGAGACAATGCCAAGGGTTGGCCGATAATATCTCGATCTGTAACACGAAGAGGCTGAAACCGTTCTTACTGTTACAGAATGAGACGTAAGCTGGTGTCTCTGCGTAATATCTCGATCTGTAACAGATGGGGGAGGAATAACCCTCTTACTGTTACAGATCGAGACAAAGGCCGGACCGGTCCCAGTCATCCTGGTCGAGTGAGGATTTCCGGACATACGAGGGTGGATAATCTCCCACTTTGGACTCGAAGCCACGCCAAAAGTGGGAGATTATCCACGCTCGTTCTGTCTGGGAAGCCCCGATCTCGACCTATATATAGGTGCAAATAAGCCATTATCGAAGTTCGATCCTGAAGGTGTACTCCACTACACCAAAGTGTTACCTCGGGAAACGTCACCTCAGTATCCAAAACCACCGTCCTTCATATCCAAACTCAACAAAACCGCAGGTCACAGCTATATAGATACGCCCGGCACCGTGTATCTAGAGGTTTTCGTTGACAGCCCCCAAGGTTGCATCGTATTATCTTTTTCGTTCGCGGGGGCGGCGGTCCAAAAGACCAAAGGACCTGCGGATACTTGAACGATTGGGAGTTTGCCCGAGTGGTTAATGGGGACGGGCTGTAAACCCGTTGGCTCTGCCTACATAGGTTCGAATCCTATAGCTCCCACCCGTCAAGTGCCTGTATAGCTCAGTCGGTAGAGCACTTCGTTGGTAACGAAGAGGTCACCAGTTCAAGTCTGGTTGCAGGCTCCATCCGGCGGTGTAGCTCAGTTGGTTAGAGCACACGGTTCATACCCGTGGCGTCACTGGTTCGAATCCAGTCACCGCTACCATAGGTAACACGGTGGCTTCTCAATAGTATGTTGAGAGGCCACTATGGTATAAAGGCAAAGTCCCGTCCGGGGACGACCTGTTTAGAGGAGGGCTTTATGGCCAAAGAGAAGTTTGAGCGCACTAAGCCGCATGTTAACATCGGCACCATTGGTCACGTCGACCACGGCAAGACCACGCTGACCGCTGCCATCACCAAGGTTCTCTCCGAGACCGAGGGCTGCAAGGCTGACTTCACTGCGTTCGAGAACATCGACAAGGCTCCCGAGGAGCGCGAGCGCGGCATCACGATCTCCGTCTCCCACGTTGAGTACGAGACCGCTGCCCGTCACTACGCTCACGTTGACTGCCCGGGCCACGCTGACTACGTCAAGAACATGATCTCCGGTGCTGCTCAGATGGACGGCGCTATCCTGGTCATCGCCGCTACCGACGGCCCCATGGCTCAGACCCGCGAGCACATCCTGCTCGCCCGTCAGGTCGGCGTTCCCTACATCGTCGTCTTCCTGAACAAGTGCGACATGGTCGACGATGACGAGCTCATCGACCTCGTCGAGATGGAGACCCGTGAGCTCCTCTCCGAGTACGATTTCCCCGGCGACGACATCCCCGTCATCCGTGGTTCCGCTCTGGGCGCTCTCGAGGGCGACGCCAAGTGGATGGACGCTATCCGCGAGCTCATGAAGGCCGTCGACGAGTACATCCCGACGCCTGCTCGTAACAACGACCTCCCGTTCCTGATGGCCGTTGAGGACGTTATGACCATCTCCGGCCGTGGTACCGTTGCTACCGGCCGTGTCGAGCGCGGTGAGCTCAAGCTCAACGAGCCCGTCGAGATCGTCGGCATCAAGGATACCCAGAACACCGTCGTTACCGGTATCGAGATGTTCCGTAAGTCCATGGACTTCTGCGAGGCTGGCGACAACGTCGGTCTGCTGCTCCGCGGCATCAAGCGTGAGGACATCGAGCGCGGCCAGGTTCTCTGCAAGCCCGGTTCGGTTACCCCGCACACCAAGTTCACCGGTGAGATCTACGTTCTGACCAAGGAGGAGGGCGGCCGTCACACCCCGTTCTTCGATGGTTATCGTCCTCAGTTCTACTTCCGTACCACCGACGTTACCGGTACGGTCAAGCTCCCCGAGGGCACCGAGATGGCTATGCCTGGTGACCACATCACCATCGAGGGCGACCTCATCCACCCGATCGCCATGGAGGAGGGCCTGCGCTTCGCTATTCGCGAGGGTGGCCACACCGTCGGTTCGGGCATCGTCTCCACGATCATTGAGTAAATTAGCTCTTTGATATAGCTGACTTAGAGAACCCGGCACTTATATGGGTGCCGGGTTCTTTTCTGCAATGGATATTGAGCCGTTGCTGGTGTCGAGAGGATCGATAATGGTCCTGGATGCACCGTCGATTAGCTCTCGATGGCTTTATTGATGTGTTCCAAATATGAATGGATCCACCGAGAACCAATTGACTCGAGGTTTTCATTGACAGCACTTACGTGGAGCTGATAAAGTAACAACTCGTGCCCGTACGGGGCGGAAATGAAAGGTTCAGGATACATGCGTACTCTAGTTACTCTTGCGTGCACTGAGTGCAAGCGCCGCAACTATACGACCACCAAGAACAAGTCGACCATGCCTGATCGTATGGAGATCAAGAAGTATTGCCCCTGGTGCCGTCACCACACGCTGCACAAAGAGACTCGCTAGTCTCTAGTCACATACGCCAGTAGTTCAATTGGTAGAGCATCGGTCTCCAAAACCGAGTGTTGAGGGTTCGAGTCCTTCCTGGCGTGCCAGTCATTATTCCGTAAGCTCCCACTTGGGGGCTTACGGTTTACTCATGTATAAGCGCATTGCGCGGAGGTAACCCAAATGGCCAACAAGAAGAACAAGAAGAAGGCTCAGCAGCCGGCACCTGCCAACAGCGCTGCCGCCAACTCCAAGGTTGAGGCCAAGAAGGCCGTTGCCAAGAAGAACGAGAAGGCTGCGAAGTCCAAGAAGAACGAGAAGCCTGGTTTCTTCGCCCGCACCAAGAAGTATTTCGCTTCGGTCAAGTCCGAGATGAAGCGTGTCACGTGGCCCGATAAGAAGGAGCTCGTGAACTACTCGGTCGTCGTCTGCGCTTCTCTGGTCGTCGTCGGCGTCGTCATCGCTCTGCTCGATGCTGGCTTTGGCGAGGCTCTTGCTCTGTTCTCTGGATTGAGGGGCTAAACCATGTCTAAGCGTTGGTACGTCGTTCACACTTACTCTGGATACGAGAACCGCGTTAAGTCCGATCTCGAGCATCGTATCGAGACCATGGGCATGCAGGACCGTATCTTTGATATCGAGATTCCTATGGAGCGCGTCACCGAGATTAAAGAGGGTGGCAAGCGTGAGACCAAGGATTCCAAGATTTTCCCGGGTTATGTCCTGGTCCGCATGGAGATGGATGACGATGCTTGGACGTGCGTTCGTAACACGCCTGGCGTCACCGGTTTCCTAGGCGGCAACGGCAAGCCCGCTCCGCTTTCCCGCGACGAGTACAACAAGATGACTCGTCGTCCCGGTAAGGGCGATTCGCCCAAGCGCACCTCGGTTGATATTCAGGTCGGCACGTCCGTCCGCGTCACCGATGGCCCGCTTACCGACTTTGATGGCAAGGTCTCCGAGGTTAACACCGAGGCTGGCAAGCTCAAGGTCACGCTGATGATCTTTGGCCGCGAGACGCCAGTTGAGCTCGACTTTAACCAGGTCGCTGTCATCGCTTAAGTTTTGGTCCGTTCGCGCGAGCGTGCTTCTTCTGTGACTGCTCATCTCAGGAGTGCTTCTAACACGTGCGTGCTTACGATATAGCAAGTACTTCACACTCGTGATTCGAAAGGAATGACCATGGCTGAGAAGAAGGTTGCCAACGTCATTAAGCTCCAGATTCCTGCTGGTGCAGCTAACCCCGCTCCTCCCGTCGGCCCCGCCCTGGGCGCTGCTGGCGTGAACATCATGCAGTTCTGCCAGGCCTTTAACGCCGAGACGCAGGACAAGAAGGGCGACATCATCCCCGTTGAGATCTCTGTCTACGAGGATAAGTCCTTCTCCTTCATCACCAAGACCCCGCCGGCGGCTCACCTCATCAAGAAGGAGCTGAACCTCAAGTCTGGTTCCGCTAAGCCCCAGGCCGACAAGGTTGGCCAGCTCTCCCAGGAGCAGCTCACCAAGATCGCCGAGATCAAGATGCCGGACCTCAATGCCAACGACATTGACGCCGCCAAGAAGATCATCGCCGGTACCGCCCGTTCCATGGGCGTCACCATCGCTGAGTAGCGATTTCTTATGGTAACGACGGGTGCTCCGACCGGGGCGCCCGTTAAATGTGTGCAATAGGGCACACGATACGATGTGGGAGGGCTCACGCCCGTTTAACCACAGGAGGTAATGCACATGGCTAAGCATGGTAAGAGCTATAACGCCGCTGCCGAGAAGATCGACCGCGCCACGCTCTACACCCCCCTTCAGGCTGCCAAGCTCATTAAGGAGCTCGACACCGCCAAGTTCGACGAGACCGTCGAGGCCCACTTCCGTCTGGGCATCGATACTCGTAAGGCTGACCAGAACATCCGTGGTTCCATCTCCCTGCCCCACGGCACCGGCAAGACCGTTCGTGTTGCCGTCTTCGCCGAGGGCGAGAAGGCCCGCGAGGCCGAGGCTGCCGGCGCCGACGTTATCGGTTCCGACGAGCTCGTCGCCCAGATTCAGAAGGGCGAGATCAACTTCGACGCCGCTATCGCTACGCCGAACATGATGGCCAAGGTTGGCCGCATCGGTAAGATCCTTGGTCCCCGTGGCCTCATGCCGAACCCCAAGCTCGGCACCGTGACCATGGACGTTGCCAAGATGGTCTCCGAGCTCAAGGCTGGCCGCGTTGAGTACCGCGCCGACCGCTACGGCATCTGCCACGTGCCCCTGGGCAAGAAGTCCTTCTCTGAGCAGCAGCTTGTTGAGAACTACGCTGCCCTGTACACCGAGATCCTGCGCGTCAAGCCCTCTTCTGCTAAGGGCAAGTACGTCAAGTCCATCTCCGTGTCTTCCACCATGGGCCCTGGCGTCAAGGTCGATCCCGCTGTCCAGCGTGACTTCTTGGCTGAGTAACTGCTAGTTACTGCCTGATCAAAGCAAGCATTGCTAAAGAAACCCGGTTCTGCCTTGTGCAGGACCGGGTTTCTTGCTATCGCGTCAAAAGCACCACAAAGGGGACGGTGTCCCCTTTGTGGTGGTTACCAGGGTGTTCTGGCTGTTGAGGACTCGATGGCATCGTGGCGTTTGAGCTCGCGGCGCATGGTTTGCGAGTTGAGCCAGGCTGCCTGCCAGCCACGGATGGGGTAGCGCGTCTGGTCGAGCTCAAACTGCGTATAGCCGCAGGCGTTGATGATCGTCGTTCCACACACATGCTGCCGCTCGCGCTGAAAATCGTAACCGTAGCTTTGGTGTACATGCCCATGCACCATGTAGTCGGCCCCCCAGGACTCAAGCGCCGTGTTAAAGCACTCAAACCCTCGATGCGGCAGATCGTCCAAATCACCCATACCGGCGGCGGGCGCATGGGTAAGCAGAATGTCGCACCCGCCGACCATCCTAACCTTACGCGACAGCTTACGCATGCGCTTGGACATCTCGCGTTCGGTGTACATGTTGGTGCCGTCGCGATAACGCATGGACCCGCCAAGGCCCGCAATGCGAATCCCTCGGTACGTGTACACGCTGTCTTCCACGCAGATACATCCGCCTGGTGCATGACGCGCGTAGCGGTCATCGTGATTGCCGCGAACGTAGATGAGCGGCTTGTTGATGACCGTAACCAAAAATTCAAGATAGTCCGGGTCCAGATCACCGGCGGACAAAATCAGGTCGACACCCTCAAAGCGTTCCTTGCGAAAGCACTCCCAAAGGCATCGTTCTTCGGTATCGGCTATGGCAAGGATTTTCATAGGGCAGGGACTTTCGGCTCATCGTCGAGCTGCGGAATGGTGCCTACCACGTTGTCCGCCAGCCAATTCATCTCGACAATCTGTGTGCTCGGCAGCGGAGGGAAGCCTTCGATCTGTACCACGCCGTTCTGGCTATGGAGCTCGCCGCCAAAGGGGTTGATGGATCCCTCAACAATGCCGTTGCGGAGCAACTGCACGAGTTTGCGCGTCTGGTAGGGTAGGCCCGGAGCGTAACGGATGTCGATAACGCCGGAGCTCATGCCGTACCAGTAGTTGACGGCACGCACTTGGTTGTCATCGCTGGTCTCGTCCCACGTGCCGTGCAGAAGGCTGCGAACGATGAGCTCGTAGTAACGGCCCCAGTTCCATACGGGCATGGCGATGCCGGTGACTTTGCCGTCGACCAAGCGGTGAAGCCCGTAGGCCGTTGGGTCTTCGAGCGACTTTGACATGTCGGCGCCGGTCATGACGCTTACACCTTCGCGGCACATGGCCTCGGCAAGGCCTCCGGCGGGCACATCGCCCCAAGTCAGGATAATTTGCGCACGGGGGTCGAGCAGCGAGGCGCCAATCGCAAAGGCGTTGATCTCGCTGAGCGCGCCCGAGGCGAAGACCGACGCGTGGTAGCCGATGCGGTGGTTGTCCGCCATGCTGGCGGCAAGGGCGCCCAGGAGGAACTTGGCCTCGTACATCTTGCCAAAGTACGAACGGACGCTTTGATGGGGAAGGCCGATAGAGCAGTTGAGGAACCGAACCTGGGGATACTCAACGGCAGCCCTGAGCGTGTATTCCATCAGGCGGTGCGAGGTCGAGAAGATGACGTTTGCCCCATGTTTGACAGCCGTTTCCACGGCGGCGTAGAACACGTCCGGATCGTGACAGTCCTCGAACGCCTCGGTGTGCACGATACCGTCAAAGTGCTCATCGAGATACTGACGCCCTTGGTCGTGCAGGCTGTCCCAGCTCGACGTCGCACAGGGGAACTCATGGATAAAGGCGATGCGCAGGGGGTTGGCCGCCGAATAGACGGTCTTGCCCATAAAGAAGTTGAGCACGCCGGAGGTGGACTTGGCGGGCGACTCTTCCTCATCGACGCTCGGTGCTTCGACAAGATCAACCTTGTCCTCGTCATTTTTGCCGGCGATGACCAGCTCGCGCCAAATCTTGCACAGGCGGTTTACGACGATATCCGTTGGCGTATCCAGCAGGCGGTCCTGGTTGTACACATTGAGGTACACGAGCATGGCGTCGGCAGGCGTAATGTCCAGGTGGTCGCCGCCTGCGCGAAGGTAGGCGCGCTTAAAGAGCAGGAAGGTGTGGCGCAGGTAGTCGACCTTTTTCTGCGGCCATTTTTCGATAAGGTTCTGACCGAGCATCTTGGCGAGCGTTTCGTAGCTTCCCTCACGCGAGAACTCGATCTCGTATAGGGGGCAGACGCGCCAAAACGCGCAGAATTCACCGTACAGGCGGCTTTCGACGGAATCCCATTTGCCGGGGTAGAGACGGGTGACCTTGGCCGAAACCGTCGGGGCGTCTAGGAATTTGAGGACACTAACGCGTTTGTTGCCTTCCTGGACATAGAACCGATGCATGAACTCGGTGACGATGATGGGGTCGCGATAGCCCTCGGTTACCTGGATGTCGTAGAGGTTGGACCACTTGCGGGCGAACTCGGTGCTAAACGGAAGCAGGGGCATAAAGTTACACGAAAAGGCGGACTGACGGCCCTTGGTGACCGTGCCGACGACCATTTCGAGCGGAATATCCCGCAG
The DNA here is from genome assembly GCA_902494345.1 of uncultured Collinsella sp. Lineage (GTDB taxonomy): Bacteria > Actinomycetota > Coriobacteriia > Coriobacteriales > Coriobacteriaceae > Collinsella. Next base: position 109,579 of record CABUSV010000005.1, on the reverse strand, counting down.
GCCGACATTCTCTCGCTGACCTAAGGGGAGCTGAGCAACCAAGCTATCGAGGTCCGTAAGGTATGGATGCTCGCTTTGGCTAATGGCGCGTCGAAGTCCTTGCTCGCCGCGTTTGCGTGCTTGACGATAGGCCTCTTCCATAATGTTGCTCCCTTAGTCGTTTAAACAACTATATGAACCATGGTACCACGAATGAAAACCACTACAAAGATGCCTGTCCCCTTTGCGGTGGTTTAGGCGATGATGGGGGCGATGGCGCGGATGCAGGCGTCGGCTGCCGTGAAAGTAGTGCTGTCGTCGCTGACGATAAAGATGATCTTTCCTTTGATGCCAAAGTCGCCGATTTCGCTAAAGAGCACGTAGGGCTCCTTGTCAAAGCCCGAGATGGGCGAGACGGCCGTTTTGGTTGCGCTCGTGAGCTCGTCTGCCAGCGCGTCAAGGGAAGCCCACTTAGACGTGTCCTTTACGGCAACGGGCACGGCCACGCGTCCAAAGGGCATCAAATGCACGAGCGTGTTCTTGGAGATGTTGGAGTTGGGCACAATGATGGTCTGTCCACAGGCATCCTCAATCGTTGTATGGCGCCAAGTGATGTCTTGGACCACGCCCGACACACCGCCGACCTCGATATTGTCGCCGGGTTTGATGATGCCCATAAAGGTCACCTGCATGCCGCCGATAAGGTTTGATAGCGTGTCCTGAAAGCCGAGCGAGATGGCGATGCCGCCGACGCCAAGAGCGGCGACGAACGCGTTTGCGTTAATGCCAAAGCAGTTGTCGAGGATAAAGCTGCCGCCGATCATCCAGATGACGGCGCGCCCGATGTTGATGAAGATACTCGATGCCGGAAGCGGGTTATCGTCTCGGTTAAGCAGATGGTTCAGGGTCTTGGATACGACCTTGGCGGCGACGGCGGTGCCTATCGCCAAGATGACGGCCCAGATGATGTTGTGGACCCACCGTTGCTCAAAGAAATGAAGAATCGGCTCAAACAATTCCATGTAGGGAAAACCTCCTTATGATCGTCCAACCATGATACCCACCAAGAAGCCCGTCCGATCACATCGGACGGGCCGATAACTTGAGATGGGGTGGCCGCGGTGGCGTAAGCTGGGGCGCCGGCGAGCACGCCGGCAAGGAGTGCGGCGGTCAAGGCGAGACGGGGAAGAGAGCTTCTCGTGGCAGTTTCCTTAGTCCTTAACCAGTAGTTCCTGCTGACGCTGGATTATCGACATAATATGCGAAAACCGCCGCAAGGGCGTCTGTCCCTTTGCGGCGGTTTTGACGTTTGCGCAGATAAAACCTACCAAAATAAACCTGTCCCTTTTTGGCAGGTTTTAGCTCAGCAGCATGCGGTCGTTGGCGAGCTCGCCGCCCGAGACCTCCTCGAACTTCTGCAGCAGGTCGGCTACGGTGAGCGACTTCTTCTCATCGCCCGCCACGTCGTAGATCACGTGGCCTTCGTGCATCATGATCAGACGGTTGCCCAGACGGATGGCGTCGTTCATGTTGTGCGTGACCATGAGCGTGGTCAGGTGGTTCTCGTCGACGATCTCCTCGGTCAGGTTGAGCACCTTAGAGGCCGTCTTGGGGTCGAGGGCCGCGGTGTGCTCGTCGAGCAGCAGCAGGCGCGGCCTGGTGAGCGTGGCCATCAGCAGGGTGAGTGCCTGGCGCTGGCCGCCCGAGAGCAGGCCGACCTTGGCGTTGAGACGCGTGTCCAGACCAAGGTCCAGGCGCTTGAGCAGCTCAACGTACTCGTCCTTCTCGGCCTTGGTGACGCCCCACGAAAGACCGCGACGCTGGCCACGGCGCTTGGCGAGGGCCAGGTTCTCGGCGATCTGCATGTCGGCTGCGGTGCCGCGCATGGGGTCCTGGAACACGCGGCCCAGGTACTTGGCACGCTGCGACTCGCTCAGGCGCGAGATATCGGTGCCGTCAAGCTCGATAACGCCCGAATCGAGCGGATACACGCCGGCGATCATGTTGAGCAGCGTGGACTTGCCGGCGCCGTTGCCGCCGATCACGGTTACAAAGTCGCCGTCGTTAAGGGTGAGGTCGACACCGGTAAGAGCGCGCTTCTCGGTGACGGTGCCCTTGTTAAAGGTCTTTTTGACGTGCGAGAGCTTAAGCATCTGCCTCATCTCCCTTCGTGTAGGAGCTGCGGAGCTTATAGCGCTCCCAAACCACGGGCACGCACAGGGCCACGGCGACGATCACGGCAGAGAGCAGCTTCATGTCGTTGGCGTCCATGCCCAACTGCAGCACGATGGCGCGGATAAGGAAGTACACCACGGAGCCAAAGACGGCGGAGGCAAGACGGACGCTAAACTGCGTGAGACCGCCGGGCAACAGGCGGCCGAGCACCTCGCCGATAACAATGGCGGCAAGACCGATAACGATGGCGCCGGTGCCCATGCCAATGTCGGCATACTTCTGGCTCTGGCAGATGAGTGCGCCCGAAAGGCCGATGAGGGCGTTGGAGAGCACGAGGGCGATCATCTTGGTGGAGTTGGTGTTGACGCCCAGGGCGCGGATCATGTACTCGTTGTTGCCGGTGGCGCGCAGTGCCGAGCCGATCTCGGTGCCAAAGAACCAATACAGGATGGCAACGATAGCCACGGCGAGCAAAATACCTAGGATGATGGCGACGGTGGACTGCGGCAGACCGGTCATGTTGCTGACGGCCGAGAACACGGTGCCCTTGGCAAGAATGGGCGTATTGGATTTGCCCATGATGCGCAGGTTGATGGACCACAGACTGATCTGGGTGAGGATTCCGGCGAGAATCGCGGGAATCTCAAAGACGGTGGTCAGAATGCCCGTGACGGCGCCCGCGATGGCGCCGCCGCACATGCCGGCCAGCACGGCGAGCAGCGGGTCGACGTTGTTATTGACGATGAGCACGGCGCAGACGCAGCCGCCGAGGGCAAAGCTGCCGTCGCAGGTCATATCGGGAATGTCGAGCAGGCGGAACGTGATAAACACGCCAAGCACCATAATGCCCCAGAGGACGCCCTGCGAAACGGCGCCCTGCAATGCAATGAGCATGCTTCATACCTCCTAGGATAGGGTGGACACGTGATTCACCATAATAGCGGTAACAATGCATAGAAGAGCTGCGGACAGACGTTTTGTTTTACCTGAAACAAGCAGGGCGGACGCCGGCCTACAGCGCCCGCCCCTGTGGCTCAGATATTGAATAACGCGGCTAAAGCGCGAGCACGGGCTCTAGACGCATGCCGCGTATGGCATTACGCGTCCAGAGCGGAAAGATCGATGCCCAGAGCCTCGGCCATCTCGTCGTTCTTGACGACGACCAGGTCTTTGCTTGAGAGGTGCTTGATCGCCATGTCCTCGGGCTTGGCTTCGCCCTTCAGGATCTTGACGGCCATCTCGCCTGCGGCGTAGCCCAGATCCTCGTAGTTGATGGAGAGGGTGAACAGGCCGCCGGCCTTGCACATGCCCTCCTCGCCGGTCACGAAGGGAAGCTTGTTCTCCTTGCAGATCTGACCGACCTGCGAGGCGCCCGCGGCGATGGTGTTGTCGGTGGGGGAGTAGAGCGCGTCGACCTTGCCCACGGCAGACTCGACGACGGACTGGATCTCGTTAGAGCTCGAGACGGTAAAGTCAGTGTACTCGATGCCCAGCTTGTCGAGTTCCTTCTTGGCGGCCTTGATCTGGACGTCGGAGTTGGATTCGGCGGTGCAGTAGAGCAGGCCGACCTTCTTAACGTCGGGCAGAACCTTCTGCATCATCTCGAGCTGCTCGGCGACCGGGGTGAGGTCGGAGGCACCGGTGACGTTGGTGTCCGGCTTGTCGTTGTCCTGGACCAGGCCGGAGGCGGCGTAGTCGGTGATGGCGCAGCCCACGATGGGGATGTCGGCCGTGGCGCCGGCGGCAGCCTGAGCGGCGGGCGTAGCGATGGCGTAGATCAGGTCAACGTTGTCGCCCACAAACTTGTCGGCAATGGACTTACACGTGGACTGGTCGCCCTGGGCGCTCTTTAGATCAATTTTGGCTTTAAGACCGCTCTTCTTGATGGCCTTAGTAAAACCTTCATAGGAGGCATCAAGCGCGGGGTGCTCGGTGAGCTTTAGAACGCCGATGGTGTAGTCGGAACCGGCGGCAGCGGAGCCGGAACCAGAGTTGCCGCCGCATCCGGCGAGCGGGGCGAGCGCGAGCAGGCCGGCGGAGACCAGAAGGCTCCTGCGGCTGATGGTGATGTCCTTCATATCATTACCCCCAGTATAAAAATGGCTGGAAACACTGCACTGGGACAAAGTGCAAGTGGAACTATAGTAGCGCTGATGTCCATTTTTACAACAGCCTGGCGGGTTTTTTAATACAGAATCGGATGGGCGGTACGGGTAGTCGAATGGGCGGCGGAGGGTCTTATGCGGCGGAGGAGGCGTCGTCCTCGTCCAGGGCGGCGAAGAGCTTCTTGCCGTCGAGCAGGCGCGTGCTGACGTTTCTCATACGGGCGATCTCGACGGTGCGCAGCGTATCGTCGGTGCCTCGGGCGTCGTAGACCGTTCCCAGCAGATACGAGATGCCATCGCGCTGCCTGATGGCAAAGGGACGGAGTGTCATCCGTGCTGCTTCGGTTTCGCCGCGTGTCGTGACGCTCGAAATATCAAAACTCACCGTGGTTCCGTGGTCGATGGCCTGCTCGACGAGCTCGCACGTGTCGATGCGCTTGATGGGCGTGCGTGTTGCCTTGGTAGCCTTGCTGCCTGCGCTTGGAACGGGTTCGGGTGTATCGAGGTAGCCGCGAACGTCGGCACTCGCCATGGCAACTAAGTGCTGCGCCATGCTCTTGCGGATAGCGATAGGCGTGGAGCGGTTGCGCATGACCATACCGTGGAGCCGGATGATCTCTTCGTCGGTGAGCGGGCGGGTAAGAAGTTTGTAGCCCACGCCGCGTTTGTACTCAATTTCGTATCCGGCATGGCGAAGCGCGGAGATGGCGGTGTAGATGCTGCGCCGCGCCGCCGAGATGGGCATGCGAGCGGGGTCGTCGGGATGGGCGAGGCGCCGGATCAACTCATCGGAAAGCATGGCCTTGTCCTCGCCGGTGTTTTCGCTTAATAGTTGCAGGATGCGAACGGCGCGATAGGCTGCCATCGAGGCGGCGCCCCTCGTCGTGGTGTCGTAGGTTTCAACAGCGGCTTCGGTCATGGTGCCCACGTCCTTTCCGTTTTGGGTGGCGACGGTATGGAGCCTAGGACGTGGGGCTTTCCCAGGGGCGCAGGGCGCTCTGGGCGGTCGGTAGTCGTCGGCAAACGGCGGGTCGAGTTTTCAACAGCCCTGCTCAACTGACCAAAAACTTGCCAAAAGCTTGACGGATGCTGTTGAAAAAAGCGTCTCTCGACCGATGTCGAGAGACGCTTATGCGATGAGCGTTGGCGTGTGGCGACGCGAGCTAGCGTCCGACGATTAGAAGTCGGCGTTGCCCACGGTGCGCGGGTGCGGCAGGACGTCGCGGATGTTGCCCACGCCGGTCAGATACATGACCAAGCGCTCGAAGCCCAGACCGTAGCCGGCGTGCTTGCAGGAACCGTAGCGGCGCAGGTCAAGGTAGTACTTGTACTGCTCGGGATTCATGCCCAGGTCCTTGATGCGGGCCTCGAGCAGATCCAGGCGCTCCTCGCGCTGGGAGCCGCCGATAATCTCGCCGATACCGGGAACCAGGCAGTCGGCGGCGGCGACGGTCTTGCCGTCTTCGTTCATGCGCATGTAGAACGCCTTGATTTCGGCCGGGTAGTCGGTCACGAAGGTCGGGCGCTTAAAGTGCTCCTCGGTCAGGAAGCGCTCGTGCTCGGTCTGCAGGTCGATGCCCCAGCTGACGGGGTAATCAAACTGGTGGCCAGCAGCGACTGCCTGCTCCAGGATCTCGACGGCCTCGGTGTAGGTAACGCGGGCAAAGTCGGAGTTGGCGACATGGTCCAGGCGCTCGAGCAGACCCTTGTCCACAAACTTGTTGAGCATGTTGAGCTCGTCGGGGCAGGTGGCCATAACGTCCTTAAGGACGTACTTGAGCATGGCCTCGGCGTTATCCATGTAGTCGTTAAGGTCGGCGAAGGCCATCTCGGGCTCGATCATCCAAAACTCGGCGGCGTGGCGCGTGGTGTTGGAGTTTTCGGCGCGGAAGGTGGGGCCAAAGGTGTACACGTCGCCAAAGGCCATGGCAAAGTTCTCGGCATTGAGCTGGCCGGACACGGTGAGGCTTGCATGCTTGCCAAAGAAGTCCTGGCTCCAGTCGACCTCGCCGGACTCGGTGAGGGGCGGATTTTTGGGGTCGAGCGTGGTCACGCGGAACATCTCGCCGGCGCCCTCGCAGTCACTCGTGGTGATGATGGGGGTGTTGACGTAGACAAAGCCCTGCTCCTGGAAGAAGCGGTGGATGGCGGCAGCCGCGACAGAGCGGATGCGGAACACGGCGCGGAACAGGTTGGTGCGCGGGCGCAGGTGCTGCTGGGTGCGCAGGAACTCGACGGTTGCACGCTTCTTCTGCAGCGGGTAATCCGGGGCGCTGACGCCCTCGACCTCGATGGAGGTGGCAGAAAGCTCGAAAGGCTGGGGCGCATCGGGGGTCAGCTTGACGGTGCCGGTGCAAATGAGTGCGGCCGAGACGTTTTGATGGGCGATCTCGTCGTAGTTGTCGAGTGCCTCGCGGTTCATGACGACCTGCAGGTCGCGGAAGCAGCTGCCGTCGTTGAGCGTAACAAAGCCAAAGTTCTTCATGTCGCGGACGGACTTAACCCAGCCGGCGACGGTGACAGTCTGGCCGCCGAGCGACTCGGCATCGGCATAGAGCTGCGCGATTTTGGTGCGGTTCACGTATCCTCCCATAACGGTTGAATGATAGTTATCCATACAGTTCAATATTCTAGCAGCTCGGCTCATTTGAGCTATACAGATAAGGCATTGGCGGGATGGTTTTTCAAACGAAAAGTGCCCGCGGCCAAATGGTCGCGGGCACTTGACGAGGTGCCTTTTGGCTGTGTGGCGCGGGGCCTGGCTACTTGGTCTTGGCTACCAGCAGCGGGTCGCCAAGCTTGACGAGCGGGTTGCCGCCGATAAGCGTTCCAGACTCGCCGACATGGTCGATACTCTTAAGACGATCGAGCTCGGAGACGATGACGGTTACGATGTCCTCGTGACCAGCGGCCTTAATGGCCTCGCGGTCGAAGCTGATGAGCGGCTGGCCTGCCTTGACCACATCGCCCATCTCGACAAAGCGGGCAAAACCCTTGCCGTTCATTTCCACGGTGCCCAGGCCAACATGGATAAACACGCGAAGACCGTCCTCGGTGATCATGCCAATGGAGTGGTTGGTGACAGTGGTGGCACCGATGCGGCCGTTGGCGGGCGCATAGATGGTGCCGGTAATGGGCTCGATGCCATAGCCCTGGCCAAGCATGCCCGAGGCGATCGTCTCGTCGGGAACCTCGTCCAGGTTGACGAGCACGCCGTTAACGGGGGCATAGATGACGCCTTCGCGGGTGGCGAAGCTTGCTGCGGGCGGAACGGACGCCTCGCCGGCCGAGGTGAAGGTGGACTTAAGCGAATCGAGCAGACCCATAGTTGCCTCCAACTTAAATAGGCGCATATCGCGCGTTTGGTTTGCCGGAAACGTTTCATATGTGTTTCGCGGCTTGGTCAACGCCCCCTATTCTACGCTGCTCAGCGATACCTCTGAGCTGGGATTATGTGATATATCAGTTAAAGGGAAACTTATTGCTGGTGTGTTTCTGCGCCACGGGTTCAAGTGGGGTACGCTTGAAGGCGAAAAACAAAGGCGCATAATTTGCGCGAAGGGAGCACATATGATTGTCGAGAACCATGCGCTGTGGGGCGAGGAGCCGACCGAGGATTATCCGGCGACGTTTACGTATTTGGGTGCCGAGCCGCTGCCCGATAAACCGAATGGCCGCCGCCCCGCGGTGATCATCTGCGGCGGAGGCGGGTTTACGCATATCGCTCCGCACGAGCAGGACCCGGTGGCGTTTGCATTTTTGGATCGCGGCTACCAGGCCTTTGTGCTCAACTATGTCACGAGTTCTACGGGTGACGTGAGCTTTCCGCACCCCCAGGCAGATCTTGCCAAGATGGTCGCCACGGTGCGCGCCAACGCCGACGAGTGGCATGTCGATCCTAAGCGCGTGTGCGTCGTGGGCTTTTCTGCTGGCGGCATGATTTGCGCCTCGCTGGCAACACAGTGGAAGACCGGCCCCTTTGCGGCACTTGCCGGGGCGCGTCCGGACGACATTCGTCCCGATGCCGTGGTGCTGGGCTATCCATTGCTCGACTTTGCCTATGTGCGCGACATGCAGACGCGCGATCCGCGCATTGACTTGCGCGTGCCCAAGACGGGCGGCAAGACGGGACGCGATTTGCTCAACGACTACCTGTCGATGGTGACGGGCGGCGAGGCAACTGACGAGCATCTGGCCGACATCTGCCCCACCACGCATGTTTCGCGTCAGATGCCACCGACCTTTGTGTGGGGCGTGTCCGACGACAAGACGGCGCCGATCGCGCAGGTATACCCGTTTGCGCAGCGCATGGCCGAGGAGGGCGTTGCATGCGAGATGCACGTCTTCGACCAGGGTGGTCACGGCCTTTCGCTCGGCAACGCCAACACCGCGGTCGACAACGAGGACAAGCAGGTGGCGGTCCGTCCCTGGATCCGCCTAGCCTTCCGCTTCCTGGAGCGCCATCTGTAAGAGTAAGAGGGCCAGCCCCATCCCGTCCCTCATAACTTGCGGTGAAATAGTTCCAATTAAAGTCACGGGGCTTTAAACAGGAACTATTCCACCGCAACTTCGTTTTGATCTGTTGGAGACGGAGGAAAATGGATCATTTTGTCGAGGGAGCGGGCGGCTGTTTCTGCTCCCGCGGGAAACCACGTCCCGTTTGGGAAATCGTGACCCGTTTTGGGCGCAGATTCCGGGTCGCAGTTTCCCCGAGGGGCTCGATCGGGAAATCGCATCCCAGTCTGAGCGCCGATTCCGGGCTGCAGTTTCCGCTAGATGCCTCAACCGGAAAGCCCGTCCCGTTTAGGTGTTCCGGAGTGGGATTCGGTTTCCGCAACAGGCCCGTCTGGGAAGCAATGGCCCAGAATTCCCCTTGCACCGATCTGTCGATTGAACGTCGTTGTGTGTTCACGCTATCATGTAAGCTTAAAATTGGTTAGCCATGGCAAACGGTTAGCCATGGTGAACATAAATACAACGCCCTGTGGGCGCCGGGGGAGGAACACGGACGTGAGGCTCGATACACTCGAGATTGGAAAGGACGCCGTTGTCGCATCGGTGGCATCGGACGATCAGGCACTCCGACAGCATATTTTGGACATGGGTCTAACGCCGGGCACCGAAGTCACCATGATGAAGTACGCCCCCATGGGCGACCCGCTCGAGATCCGCCTGCGTGGCTACGAGTTGACACTGCGCAAGGACGATGCCGCTCGCATCGAGCTCGTGGGCATTCACGACACCGATACGGGTCCGCGCGCTAACGCCGCAATCGGCACGACGGAGCACCCGGCACTCGGCGAGGGGACGTATTCGCCCCGCGCGGCAAAGACGGCCGTGCCCGAGGGCGCGCCTCTGCATTTTGCCCTCGCCGGCAACCAAAACTGCGGCAAGACCACGCTGTTCAACCAACTGACGGGCTCCAACCAGCACGTCGGTAACTTTCCTGGCGTGACGGTCGACCGCAAGGACGGCACAATCCGTAACCATCCCGAGGCAAGCGTTACCGACCTGCCCGGCATTTACTCCCTGTCGCCGTACACGGGCGAAGAGATCGTAAGCCGCCAGTTTATCCTGGATGAGCATCCCGACGCCATCATCGACATCATCGACGCCACCAACATCGAGCGCAATCTGTACCTAACGCTGCAGCTTATGGAGCTCGACCGTCCCATGGTCATCGCGCTCAACATGATGGACGAGGTGACGACCAACGGCGGCGCCATCGATGTCAACCTGCTCGAGAGTCTGTTGGGCGTGCCTGTTGTCCCCATTAGCGCTGCCCGCAACGAGGGTATCGGCGAGCTGGTGGATCATGCCTTGCACGTGGCGCGGTTCCGCGAGCGCCCCGGCCGTCTGGACTTTTGCGCGCCCGACGGTCCGGACGGCGGCGCGCTGCATCGATGCATCCACGGCATTGCTAACCTGATCGAGGACCATGCCGTGACGGCGCACATCCCAGTGCGCTTTGCGGCGACCAAGCTGGTTGAGGGCGACGAGCTGGTGACCGAGGCGCTTCACCTGGACCGCAACGAGCTCGACGCTATCGAGCACATCATCACCCAGATGGAGGGCGAGGCCGGCACCGACCGCCTATCTGCGCTGGCCGATATGCGTTTTAGCTTTATCGGCGACGTGTGCGGGCGTTGCGTCGTCAAGCCGCACGAGAGCCGCGAGCACGTGCGCTCCGTCAAGATTGACCGCATCCTGACAGGTCGTTACACAGCCATTCCGGCGTTTCTGGTGATCATGGGCCTCGTCTTTTGGCTGACGTTTGGCGTGATCGGCGCGGCGTTGCAGGGACTCATGGAGGACGGTATCGCTACCATCATCGCCTCGGCCGATGCAGGCCTCAAGGCGTTCGGTACCAACGACGTGGTGCGCTCGCTGGCTGTCGACGGCGTGCTTACGGGTGTGGGCAGCGTGCTGACCTTTCTGCCGATTATCGTCGTGCTCTTTTTGTTCCTCTCCATTCTGGAAGACTCCGGATACATGGCGCGCGTGGCCTTTGTCATGGATAAGGTGCTGCGTCGCTTTGGCCTGTCGGGCCGCAGCTTCGTGCCCATGCTCGTCGGTTTTGGCTGCACCGTGCCGGCTATCATGTCGACCCGTACGCTCCCATCCGAGCACGACCGCAAGATGACGGTCATGCTCACGCCGTTTATGAGCTGCTCAGCCAAGTTGCCTGTTTACGGCTTGCTGTGCGGGGCGTTTTTCCCGCAGGCGACGGTCCCCGCCATGGTCTCGCTCTATCTAATTGGTATCGTGGTCGGCTGCATCGCGGCTTTGGTGCTCAACCGCACTGCATTTAAGGGCGACCCGGTGCCGTTTATCATGGAGCTTCCCAATTACCGCCTGCCGAGCGTCAAGACGACGGTGATGCTGGCATGGGATAAGGCTAAGGACTTCATCACCAAGGCCTTTACCATTATCTTTGCCGCGACCGTGGTCATCTGGTTCCTTCAGACGTTCGACATCCGCTTTAACGTGGTCGCCGATCAGTCGCAAAGCCTGCTTGCGGGCCTCGGCAGCATCATCGCGCCGGCGCTGGCGCCGCTTGGCTTTGGCGATTGGCGCGCATCCACGGCGCTCGTCACCGGACTTATCGCCAAGGAGAGTGTCATCTCGACCCTCACCGTGCTTTTGGGCGCGACCTCGCCCGCGGCACTGTCGACCATGTTTTCGCCGTTTACCGCTTACGTGTTCCTGGTCTTTACGCTGCTGTACCCGCCTTGCGTGGCCGCTATCGGCGCTGTCAAGAGCGAGTTGGGCGCGCGCTATGCCGTGGCCGTATTCGCGTTTCAGGTCGCCGTTGCCTGGATCGTGGCGTTTGTCGTGCATTCGGCGGGCATATTGCTGGGGTTGGCTTAGTTATGAATTGACGGCGCAACCTCTGTGTATCGAATTGTTTTCGGCCCCGCTTCTGTACTGACGGATGCGGGGCCGTTGCTATATAATCGCCTCCGCTCAAAACGATTGGAGACGTTATATATGACTCAGACAAGGCAAGACGGCATCACGCTCAAGCAATGGCTCCCACTCGTCGGGCTCACCTGCTGTGCGTTCGTGTTCAACACGTCGGAGTTTATGCCCATCGGCCTTTTGACTGATATCGCCGCGTCGTTCTCGCTCACCGAGGCCCAGGCGGGCATCATGATCTCGGTCTATGCCTGGGGCGTCATGCTGCTGTCGCTGCCGCTCATGGTGTTCGCCTCGCGCTTTGAGTTCAAGCGGATGCTGCTGGGCGTGCTGGCCGTGTTCTCGCTCGGTCAGTTCCTGTCCGCTGTGGCGCCGACCTATCCCATCCTGGTCTGCGCGCGCCTGGTGGTCGCTTGCGCACATGCCGTGTTCTGGTCAGTCGCCTCGATTATGGCCTCGCGCCTGGTCGACACTCGCCACGGCGCGCTCGCCATCAGCATGATCGCTACGGGCTCGTCCATCGCGCAGATCTTTGGCCTGCCGCTCGGTCGCGCCATTGGCTTGGCCGTGGGCTGGCGCATGACGTTTGCCGTGGTCGGGGGCCTCTCAGCCATCGCGGTCGTCTACCAGGCAGCGGTGTTCCCGGCCATGCCGGCGGGTGAGCGCTTTACCGTCAAACAGCTGCCCGAGCTGCTCAAGAACCCGCTCCTCATCGCGCTCTACGCAGTCACGGTCTTCATGGCGACCGGCTATTACGCAAGCTACAGCTATATCGAGCCCTTCCTGGCGCAGGTCGCGCACGTCGATGCGGGCGCCATTACCATGACGCTGACGGCGTTTGGCTGCTCTGGTTTGCTCGGAAGCTGGCTGTTTGGCCGCCTGTTCGATGGGCATCGCTTCCCGTTCTTGGCTATCACGCTCTCCGGCGTGCCGGTGGCCCTGCTGCTCATGGGGCCGGCCGCATCGTCGCTCGTGACAGTGCTTGCCGTCTGCGCACTGTGGGGTTGCTGCGCCACGGCCTTTAACGTGGCGTTTCAGGCCGAGCTCATCAAGCACACGCCGGCAGATTCGTCGGCCGTCGCCATGTCGATCTTCTCGGGCCTGTTCAACCTCGGTATCGGCACGGGTACCGCGATCGGCGGAGCCGTGGTTTCGGGTCCCGGTATCGCCTGGATCGGCTTTGTGGGCGGGGCGATTGCCGTCGTGGGCGTTATCCTCGCCATCACGGTGATGTTCCCAGCCATCCGCCGCGCCAAGCCCGTCGCCTAGCCACGTCCCCTCATCAGTTGCGGTGGAATAGTTCCTGTTTAAGGCCTTTGAAGGCTCAAGCAGGAACTATTCCACCGCAACTTATTTTGGGGGAGGGGATGCACGGCAGGCATACAATGGATGTCGTTATGTTGAGCTTACCGGGAGGTTGCTATGTGGGCATACGAGACGACGTTCTATCAGATCTATCCGCTGGGCTTTTGTGGAGCTCCGCGCGAAAACGCCGCCCCCGTTGCCGAGGATGAGCTCGCCCAGGCCGCCGATGCCACAGCTAGCCCCGATGCGCCCATCATGAAGATTGCCAAATGGGCCGACTACCTGCAGGAACTCGGCGTTGGCACTGTGCTCATCAACCCGCCGCTCGAGTCCGATAGCCACGGCTACGATACGCGCAGCCTGCGCCATATCGACCGCCGCCTGGGTGGGGATGTCGACTTTGCCGCCGTGTGCGACACACTGCATGCCCACGGTATCCGCGTGGTGCTCGATGCCGTCTTCAACCACGTCGGCCGCGGTTTTTGGGCCTTCCGCGATGTGCAGGAGCGCAAGTGGGATTCGCCGTACAAGGATTGGTTCCACATCAGCTTTGACGGTGACTCGTGCTACGGCGACGGCTTTTGGTATGAGGGCTGGGAGGGCCATTTTGAGCTTGTGAAGCTCAACCTGCAAAACCCCGCCGTGGTCAATTACCTGCTTGAGTCCGTGCGTCGCTGGGCCGAGGTCTTTGGCGTCGACGGCCTGCGCTTGGACGTTGCCTATATGCTCGACCGCGACTTCATGCGCCGCTTGCACGCTTTTACCCGTGAGCTCAAGCCCGACTTTGTGCTGATTGGCGAGACGCTCCACGGCGACTACAACCAAATCGTCAACGACGAGATGCTCGACTCCTGCACCAACTACGAGTGCTACAAGGGCCTGTACTCCAGCTTTAACTCGGTCAACATGTTCGAGATCGCCCATTCGCTGCATCGCCAGTTTGGCGGCGACCCCTGGTGCATCTACCGCGGCAAACACCTGCTGTCGTTTGTCGACAACCACGACGTGCCGCGCCTGGCAAGCATCCTCACCGACAAGTCGTGCCTGCGTCCCGCCTATGGCATGCTCTTTGGCATGCCGGGCATTCCGTGCGTCTACTATGGCAGCGAGTGGGGAATTGCTGGTGAAAAGGGCGGCCCCGATGGCGACTGGGCGCTGCGCCCTGCGCTCGATGAGCCTGCGCCCAACGAGCTGACGGCCTTCATCACGCAGCTGGCGCACCTGCGCTCGGCAAACGACGCGGCGGCCCGTGCTCTCAACTACGGTGCCTATCGCAATGTGGTGATCCAGAACAAGCAGCTGCTGTTCGAGCGCGCCTGCGACGACGCGACGGTGCTCGTGGCGGTGAACGCCGTGGACGAGCCTTACACCTTTGGCGCCGGCGAGCTCAACGGCTCCTTTGTCGATTTGCTTGCCGACGGCGTGCCCACGGTCGAGCTGGCGGGCTCCCTTGAGCTTGCGCCCTACGAGGTGCGCTATCTGTTGAGGGCCTAGGCCATGGCAGCGTCTGACGAGGGCTATCAACATATTGAGCATGGGTTTGAGCCCGTGTTCGACCAGCACTCGCGCGTTTTGGTGCTCGGATCGTTTCCCTCGGTGCTGTCGCGCGCTAATGCCTTTTATTACGGCAACCCTCAGAATCGCTTTTGGCGTGTGATGGCCACGTGCCTCGGTATGCCTGTGCCGCCCAACGAGGGCGATCCTTTGGCAAGCGGTGAGCCCGCGACGCTCGATGCCTCCATTGCCGCCAAGCGGGCCATGCTGCTGAACGGCGGCGTGGCCCTGTGGGATGCAATCGAGAGCTGCGACATTAAGGGCTCGAGCGACGCGAGCATCCGCAACGTTGTGCCGGCACATATCGAGCGCATTACCGATGCCGCGTCGATCGAGCTCGTTGTCTGTAACGGCGGTACGGCAGGGCGACTCTACAAACGCTACTTGCAAGATCGGACGGGGTTGCCCGCCGTCGTCCTGCCCTCGACAAGTCCTGCCAATGCCGCCTGGCGCCTGGAGCGTCTTGTCGAGCGTTGGCACGAAGCCGTTGACTGGGCTGTTATTTAATTTAGATTTTTGTTTGAGCGTGGGCGCCCAGACGTTTCAGAACGCCTCGCCAGATCGGCGCGGGCACGGCTGGCTCGGCGCAAACCATGCCGTCGGCGTCGACGTTGGCGGCATTGCCGCCGCCAAGTCGCTGTGCATGCTCGACGGAGCAGCCCATGCGCACAGCGCCCACAAGCTTATCTATCGCTTCCGAAAATGGTCGGCGCAAGAGGCCCATGCGTGGGGAATGGCGAAGCGCTGCGATGCCGCTGCCGGCGCAGATGGCAACGCCGCCACACCACAATTGGTCATGGCGCTCACATGCCTTGTGCAGGCGAACGGCGGTCCCACGCGCCTGCTCAGCGCCCCGTTGTGCGGCTCGAATCACGGCATAGACACGCGCTCCCGTACTGCCAAAGCGCTCAAGCGCCTGCTCGATAGCTGTCAACGTCTCATCGTCAGCCACATCTTCAATGGCCAGCACGATGCCATCGGCAACGCTGCCGGCGTCATTTGCCTTCAAGTCGACTGGGCGGGGGAGCGCGGTGCCAGAAAGCTGAGCATAGGCGGCGATGGCATCCTGCAAGTCCCAGAGCAAAAACTCAAGATCGGCGCTCTTGGGAATACTGATATACGCAATGGTTTGTAGTGTTTTTGGTACGTCGCCACGCGCGATTGTCTCCATGCCATCTCCTTTCCGGCTCGTTTCCGTTTAGGTTACACCGTCTGGTGGCGCCCCGCCGCGCTATCCTAGTGCAACCCTTACGAAAGGAACGCCATGCGTCTGCCCATGAATACCTCGCTTGCCATGCTCAAGCCCTCCGGTATCCGCCGGATTAACGCGCTCGCCGCCCAGCACCCGGGGTGCATCGCGCTTGCGCTTGGCGAGCCCGATTTTCCCACGCCCGATGTGATTAGTGCCGAGGTGATCGCCGCACTGGACCGCGGTGACACGCACTATCCGCCCAACAACGGTCGCCCCGCCTTGCGTGAGGCGTTATCTGCCTACATGGGGGACGCGGGCCTTACGTTTTCGGCCGACGAGGTCATCCTAACCGACGGCGCGACCGAGGCCCTGTCGGCAACATTCATGGCTATGCTCAACCCCGGCGACGAGGTCATCATCCCCACGCCGGCCTTTGGCCTGTACGAGAGCATCGTCGTGGCCAATCACGCCAAAGCGGTCTTTTTGGATACGGAGCCTGCGCAATTTCAGATTGATGAGGAGGCGCTTCGTGCCTGCGTGACGCCGGCGACCAAGGCCATCGTCATCTGCTCGCCCAACAACCCTACGGGCTGCATTCTCAATGCGGCGTCACTTGACGCCGTGGCGCACGTGGCAGAGCAGGCGGGCATCTACGTAGTCTGCGACGACGTATACAACCGCTTGGTCTACGCGGACGGCTATGAGCGCTTTGCCCAGCGCCACCCGGAGCTACGCGAGCAGACGGTCGTCATCGAGAGCTTCTCCAAACCCTGGGCCATGACCGGCTGGCGCCTGGGTTGGCTCGCAGCCGCAGCCCCCATCATCGCCGAGATCGCAAAGGCCCACCAATACCTAGTATCGAGCGCCGTCTCCTTTGAGATGGATGCCGCAACGCGAGCCCTCACCGTCGACCCAACCCCCATGCTCGAAGTCTACCGAGCCCGTCGCGAACGCGTACTCGCAGCCTTAGACGCCATGGGCCTCGACGTAGTGGAACCGGCAGGCGCCTTCTACGCCTTCCCCAGCATCAAACAATTCGGCCTAACAAGCGAAGACTTCTGCATCAAAGCAATCAAAGAGACCAACGTAGCCCTAGTCCCGGGCGACTGTTTCGGAACCGAAGGCCACGTCCGCCTCAGCTACTGCGTCTCCGACAAAGACCTAGACGAAGGCCTCCACCGCCTGTCCACCTTCGTTTCAACCCTGTAGCCATCAGGGACGCAACACATCAGCCCACCGACCTAAGGCTTATGAGTGGGGCGCGTCGCTCAACGGGCGCGAAGATTCGCAGCAAAGTCACCGTAGCTCCGGCCCGAGGGGACGGGTCGAGATTTTCGTAGATTCCGCACGAGCCGAAGGCCACTTAATGTGGCCTTCGAGCGAGCCCAGGACTTGACCGAGCGAAAATCTCGACCCGTCCCCTCGGGCCGGAGCGTATGCAGGGTTTGTGTACGAATCTTCGCGCCCGTTGACCGACGCCGGGGTCCCCGCCATAATACTTTCGGTTCACGCACGAATCCGCTGCCAGAGACAGCCGGCGCAAACGGGTCTTACCCGCGAGCTTAATGGGACATCCCGCCAGCCGAGGTGGTCGAGTAGATATGTCTTCTCGCCCCCGTCGCTCATGCAGCGCGGGGGCTTTCTTTTTGGACATGCCCCCGTCACGTCCTTGTGGCGGACCGTGCCCGGAAAGAATTCGAGGAGGTGTAATTCATGCCCCAGCAGTACAAAATCGACAAGGTTGCAGAGATCGAGTCCCGTATCGCCGAGAACGCCGGTCTGTTCGTCGTCAACTACAACGGTCTGACGGTTAAGCAGGCTCAGGAGCTGCGTCATCAGCTTCGCGAGTGCGGCGCCGAGATGAAGGTCTACAAGAACAACCTGGTCAAGATCGCCCTCAAGAACCAGGAGCAGCCCGAGCTCGACGAGATTCTCGCCGGCCCCGTCGCTTATGTGTTCTACGAGTCCGAGCCGGTCGAGGCCGCTAAGGCCCTTAAGGACTTCTCCGCTAAGTCCAAGGGCGTCCTTGAGATCAAGGGCGGTATCTCCGACGGCAAGGCCGTTTCCGCTGATGATGTTAAGGCTATCGCCGAGCTGCCCACCAAGGATCAGCTTCTCGGCCAGATCGCCGGTCTCATCTCCGGTTTCGCTCGCGACATCGCTGTCTGCGTCAACGGCGTTTCCTCTGGTCTCGCTCGTTCGATCCAGCAGGTCTCCGAGCAGAAGGCAGCCTAGTTGCTGTTTTCACCCGCGGCGGCAACGCCGCACCCCTGGCGCATTCGCGTCGTGTTTTAACTGATCTCCGTGCATCCGCACGGAAACCGAAAGGACTTAGAAATGGCTAAGCTTACCACCGATGAGATCATCGATGCTCTTAAGGAAATGACCCTTCTCGAGGCTTCCGAGCTCGTCAAGGCTATCGAGGACACCTTCGGCGTTTCCGCCGCTGCTCCTGCCGCTGTTGTCGCCGCTCCCGCTGCTGGCGCTGCTGAGGCCGAGGAGAAGACCGAGTTTGACGTCGTGCTCGAGGGCTTCGGCGACAACAAGATCCAGGTCATCAAGGCCGTCCGTGAGCTCACCAACCTTGGCCTGAAGGAGGCCAAGGAGGTCGTCGAGGGCGCTCCCAAGGCTGTTCTCGAGGGTGCCAAGAAGGAGGACGCCGAGGCTGCCAAGGAGAAGCTCGAGGCTGCTGGCGCTGCTGTCACCCTCAAGTAATCAGGCTTTCTCGCCAGATTTCTTTAAAGACGGGGTTCGCATTGCGAGCCCCGTCTTTTTTGTTTTTCGGTCCCTCGGCATCGGTTGCCCAAACTGCCATATTCTGTGATTTGCGTCGTATCGGGTGCCCTGCCGTTGGGCAATAAAATTGCACCATTCGAGCAATAATTTGCGTTGACCTGCTGAAGAATTGTCTCTGCCTTGTAGCGACATATAGTTCCAGCGGTAAGATGCTTAGGTATCGCAATTTGGTCTGCGGCTGTGTGCCGCACGCATGGGGCGCTTTTGCGCCTGCGAAAGGATCTTTGAATAACATGAAGGCAATCATCCCCGCCGCCGGTCTTGGCACGCGTTTTCTGCCTGGCACCAAGTGCACGCCCAAAGAGATGCTGCCGGTGCTCGACAAGCCCGTCATTCAGTACGTCGTCGAGGAGGCGCTCGACCCCGAGGAAGTCGACGATGCCATCATCGTTACTTCTCCCGGTAAGCCCGAGCTACTGAACTACTTCCAGCCCGATCGCTCGCTCGAGAACCTGCTGCGCGAGCGCGGCAAGAACGCCTATGCCGATGCCGTCGCCCACGCTGGCGGTATGCCGGTCGACTTCCGTTATCAGTACGAGCCCAAGGGCCTCGGCCATGCTATTCGCTCTGCTGCCGACGCCGTGGCAGGGGAGAACTTCCTGGTTCTTCTGGGCGACTACGTTGTGCCTAACCGCGACATCTGCGACAAGATGCTCGCCGTTTCCAAGGAGCACGGTGGCGCTTCGGTTATCGCCGTCGCTGCTTGCTCACCCGAGGAAGTCAGCCGCTACGGCGTTATCGCCGGCGAGCGCGTCGGTTCGCTCGAGGGCGCCGAGGACGTTGCCGATGCCGAGCCGGGCGCTGTCTGGCGCATCGGCGGTCTGGTCGAGAAGCCCGCTCCCGAGGCTGCTCCGTCCAACCTGTACATCGTCGGTCGCTACCTGCTGAGCCCGCTGGTCATGGACCTGCTGGCAGATCAGCAGGCCGGCAAGGGCGGCGAGATCCAGCTCACCGACGCCATGGCCCGTTCGCTCGACCGTGAGGCCATGTATGCCGTCGTCATCGACCCGCTGTCGGGCTACGACACCGGCACTCCCTCTGGCTGGATGGCCACCAACGCCCTCATGGCTGCAAGCGATCCCCGCTTTGCCAGCGCCTTCTGGGACGCCATCGACGAGCGCGGCGGATTGATGCGCAAGTAAGCCTTCGGACATCGACATTTACGGGCGCGGACCTCGGTTCGCGCCCGTTTTTTATAAGAGCTGCGATTGCCGGCTCTCTGTTCACAGAAAATATATGAACAGATGTTCGATATACACCTATCTACCTGCATCTTTTCCGTCGAAAAACTTTGCTACTCCAAAAACTCAATCGCGTCAAGGCTTTTCTTGCCCAACGGTCGGTACCTGATAAACTATTAGGTTGCGATAACTGGCGAAGCTATGCCTCGCCAACCCACCGAGCATTTCCGTGAAGGAGGAAAAACCTGGTGACCTACGCATACACTGCCACTGAGCGCAAGCGCGTCAGCTTCGGGAAAATCCCGGAGGCCATGGAGCTCCCCAACCTTATCTCTGTTCAAAGGGAATCCTTTGAGCGTTTTAAGGACGAGGGCCTTCGTGAGGCGTTCAAGGAATCCAGCCCCATCCAGAGCCAGAACCATGTTCTCGAGGTTACCTTCGGCGAGCATCAGTTCGGCGACCCCGCGCACACCGTCGAGGAGTGCCGCGAGAAGGACATGACCTATCAGGCCCCGCTTCTGACCGACGTCCGTCTCACCAACAAGGAGACCGGCGAGATCAAGGAGCAGCTCGTCTTTATGGGCGACTTCCCCATGATGACCGATCAGGGCACCTTCATCATCAACGGTACCGAGCGTATCGTCGTCTCGCAGCTCGTCCGCTCCCCGGGCGTGTACTACAGCTCCGAGATGGATTCGGGCAAGCAGATCTACAAGGCCCAGATCATCCCGTCCCGCGGTGCCTGGCTTGAGTTTGAGGTCGACAAGCGCGACCAGCTCATGGTCTCCATCGACCGCAAGCGCAAGCAGAGCGCCACGATGTTCCTGCGCGCCCTTGGCATTGCCGTCACCAACGACGACATCATCGAGCTGCTCGGCAACTCCGATGTGATCAAGCGCACCCTCGAGCGCGATACCGCCCTCACTCGCGAGGACGCCCTCATCGAGATCTACCGTCGCCTGCGCCCGGGCGAGCCTCCCACCGTGGACGCTTCCCGCAGCCTGCTCGAGGGCCTGCTCTTCAACCCGCAGCGCTACGATCTGGCCCGCGTCGGTCGTTACAAGGTCAACAAGAAGCTCAACCTCACCACCGAGGAAGAGGTCACGGTGCTCACCGACGAGGATATCGTCGCGACGCTGCGCTACCTCCTGTCCCTCGCTGCCGGCGAGCAGGGCTTCAAGGTCGACGACATCGACCACTTTGGCAACCGCCGTATCCGTACCGTCGGCGAGCTCGTCGCCAACCAGTTCCGTATCGGCATGAGCCGTATGGAGCGCGTCGTCCGTGAGCGCATGAGCTCCCAGGACATCGACGAGATCACCCCGCAGTCGCTCATCAACATCCGCCCGATCGTGGCCTCCATCAAGGAGTTCTTCGGTTCCTCGCAGCTCTCGCAGTTCATGGACCAGGCGAACCCCCTGACCGGTCTGACCCACAAGCGCCGTCTGTCCGCACTCGGCCCTGGCGGTCTTGCCGGCCACAAGTCCGGCTCCAGCCGCCGCACCAACGTGCCGACGGCCGTCCGCGACGTTCACAACTCGCACTACAGCCGCATGTGCCCGATCGAGACCCCCGAAGGCCCCAACATCGGCCTGATCGGCTCGCTCGCCCTCTACGCCCGCGTCAACGAGTACGGCTTCATCGAGGCTCCGTTCCGTCGCGTCGAGAACGGCGTTGCCACCGACCAGATCGACTGGATGACCGCTGACGAGGAAGAGAAGCACGTTATCGCGCCGGCCAACACGCCGCTCGATCCCAAGACCAACGAGTTCATCACGACCGATGCCGAGGGCAAGATCGTCCGCCCGCACACCGTGATCGCCCGTACCCGCGACTTCGACGGCTCCTTCGGCGCTCCCGCCGACGTGCCCGTCGAGGACGTCGACTACATGGACGTCTCGCCGCGTCAGATGCTCTCCGTCGCAGCCACGCTGATCCCGTTCCTCGAGCACGACGACGCCAAGCGTACGCTGATGGGCGCTAACATGCAGCGTCAGGCCGTGCCGCTGGTTCACCCTGCCGCTCCCTATGTCGGTACCGGCATGGAGCGCCGCGCCGCCCTGGACTCCGGCGAGGTCACCCTGGCCAAGAACGCCGGCGAGGTCATCTTTGCCGACGCCGCCAAGATTATCGTCAAGCATGCCGGCGGCATGGACGAGTATCACCTGGCCAAGTACCAGCGCTCCAACCAGTCCACCTGCATCAACCACCGTCCGCTCGTGCGCGTCGGTGACACCGTTGAGCAGGGCGAGCCCCTGGCTGACGGTCCTTCGACCGATCATGGCGAGCTCGCACTGGGCCAGAACCTCACCGTGGCATACATGCCGTGGGAAGGCTTCAACTACGAGGACGGTATCGTCGTGTCCGAGCGCCTGGTGGCCGAGGACCTGCTGACGACCATCAACATCACCCGTCACGAGATCGATGCCCGCGACACCAAGCTCGGCCCCGAGGAGATCACTCGCGAGATCCCGAACCTCTCCGAGGACATGCTTGCCAACCTCGACGAGGACGGCATTATCCGCATCGGCGCCGAGGTCGGCCCTGGCGACATCCTGGTCGGCAAGGTCACGCCTAAGGGCGAGAGCGCTCTGACCGCCGAGGAGCGCCTGCTGCGCGCCATCTTCGGTGCCAAGGCCCACGACGTCCGCGACACCTCCCTTAAGATGCCTCACGGCGCTTACGGCCGCGTCATCGACGTCGTCCGCTTTAGCCGCGAGAACGGCGACGATCTGGCTCCCGGCGTCAACGAGCAGGTGCGCGTCTACGTCGCCCAGCGTCGTAAGATCCAGCAGGGCGATAAGATCGCCGGCCGCCACGGCAACAAGGGTGTTATCTGCAACGTTCTGCCGGTCGAGGACATGCCCTACATGGCTGACGGTACCCCGATCGACGTTATCCTCAACCCGCTGGGCGTTCCTTCGCGTATGAACGTCGGCCAGCTGCTCGAGTGCCACCTTGGCTGGGCTGCTGCCTGCGGTTGGGATACCGAGCAGGCCGATTCCGACAAGTACGTCCCCGGTCCGTTCTTCACCGCCACGCCCGTCTTCGACGGAGCCAAGGAAGACGAGATCGCCGAGGTCATTCGTCGTGCCAACAAGAACATGCTCAACAAGGCCACCGCTGCCTTTGGCGATCACATGCGTCCCGAGTTCGTCACCCAGCTTGACGAGCGCGGCAAGACCCGTCTGTTCGACGGCCGCACCGGCGAGGAGTTCCGCGAGCCCATTACCGTGGGTACGTCCTACATCCTCAAGCTCGGCCACATGGTCGACGACAAGATCCACGCCCGTTCGACCGGCCCTTACAGCTTGGTTACCCAGCAGCCTCTGGGCGGCAAGGCCCAGTTCGGCGGCCAGCGCTTCGGCGAGATGGAAGTTTGGGCACTGTACGCTTACGGTGCTTCCAACGTCCTGCAGGAGATTCTGACCGTCAAGTCCGACGATACCGTGGGCCGCGTCAAGACCTACGAGTCCATCGTCAAGGGCGAGAACGTTCCTGTCCCGGGTATCCCCGAGTCCTTCAAGGTTCTCGTCAAGGAGATTCGCTCCCTCGC
This sequence comes from uncultured Collinsella sp., assembly GCA_902494345.1. Classification (GTDB taxonomy): domain Bacteria; phylum Actinomycetota; class Coriobacteriia; order Coriobacteriales; family Coriobacteriaceae; genus Collinsella. The sequence continues at coordinate 86,317 of CABUSV010000005.1, read as the reverse complement.
ACTGGACATCGAGCCCATGCACGATGCCGACGAGGACGCCTCCGCCCCTGTAACCGCCGAGGAGACCTCCGCTCTCGACGACCTGGCTGCGCTCGCCGGCGTTGACGCCGACGTCGAGGCTGAGGATGCCGAGACCGCCGAGGCACCCGAGGCTGGCGCCGCCACGACCACTGATAAGGAGTAGTTGACTGTGGCAGATTTCGAAGCTACTGATTTTGACTCGGTAAAGATCTCCCTTGCCTCCGCCGACCAGATCCGTTCCTGGTCGCACGGTGAGGTCAAGAAGCCGGAGACCATCAATTACCGTACCCTCAAGCCCGAGAAGGACGGCCTGTTCTGCGAGAAGATCTTCGGTCCCGCCAAGGACTGGGAGTGCTCCTGCGGCAAGTACAAGGGCATTCGCTTTAAGGGCATCGTCTGCGAGCGCTGCGGCGTCGAGGTCACCTCGGCCAAGGTGCGTCGCGACCGCATGGGCCACATCGAGCTCGCTGCTCCCGTGTCCCACATCTGGTACTTCAAGAGCCCCACGAGCTTCCCGATGAGCCGTATGCTCGACATCAAGTCCAAGGACCTCGAGAAGGTTCTGTACTTTGCCAGCTACATCATCACCGAGGTTGACTACGAGGCTCGCGAGGCCGACGCCGACGACCTGCGCGAGGAGCTCGCCGCCGATCTGGAAGAGATTGATGCCGAGTGCGCCCGCCAGATCGAGTCCCTCAAGGAGCAGGGCGACCCCGAGAACTTTGACGAGTTCTCCGACGAGGAGCCGCTGACCCCCGAGGAGATCGCCTCTGGCATCGTCGACATCGAGGAAGAGTGCAAGGACGAGAAGCAGCTCCGCACGGACGCCTTCAACGCCTTCATGAAGCTCACCGAGCGCGACCTCATCTCTGATGAGCCGCTGTTCCGTGAGATGACCCGTTACTACTCCATGTACTTCAAGGGTGGCATGGGTGCCGAGGCCGTCCGCGACCTGCTCGCTGCCATCGACCTCCCTTCCGAGGCCGAGAAGCTCAAGGCCATCATCGCCGACGAGGACTCCCAGAAGCAGAAGCGCGAGAAGGCCGTTAAGCGCCTCGAGGTCGTTGACGCCTTCCTGAAGGGCGGCAACAGCCCCGCGAACATGATCCTGGACGTCATTCCGGTCATTCCGCCCGATTTGCGCCCGATGGTCCAGCTTGACGGCGGCCGCTTCGCCGCGTCCGACCTCAACGACCTGTACCGTCGCGTGATCAACCGTAACAACCGACTCAAGCGCCTGCTCGACCTGGACGCCCCTGCGATCATCGTGAACAACGAGAAGCGCATGCTCCAGGAGTCCGTGGACGCCCTGTTCGACAACGGCCGTCGTGGTCGCCCGGTCTCTGGCCGTGGCGGTCGCCCGCTCAAGTCGCTCGCCGAGGCCCTCAAGGGCAAGCAGGGTCGTTTCCGTCAGAACCTGCTGGGTAAGCGTGTCGACTACTCCGGCCGTTCGGTAATCGTTACCGACCCCAAGCTGCTGCTGCACCAGTGCGGTCTGCCCAAGACCATGGCGCTGGAGCTCTTCAAGCCCTTCGTCATGAAGCGCCTGGTCGAGCTTGGCAAGGTCGAGAACATCAAGGGCGCCAAGCGCGCTATCGACCGCGGTGCCACCTTTGTGTGGGATATCCTCGAAGAGGTCATCGACGGCCGCGTCGTGCTGCTCAACCGTGCACCGACCCTGCACCGTCTGTCCATCCAGGCCTTTGAGCCGGTGCTGGTCGAGGGCAAGGCTATCCACCTGCATCCGCTGGTCTGCTCGCCCTTCAACGCCGACTTCGACGGCGACCAGATGTCTGTCCACGTGCCGCTGTCCAGCCAGGCTCAGGCCGAGGCCCGCGTGCTCATGCTCTCTGCGAACAACCTGCGCTCGCCGGCATCCGGCAAGCCGGTCAACATCCCTTCGCAGGACATGATCATCGGTGTGTACTACCTCACCCAGGTTCGCGAGGGTCTGCCGGGCGAGAACCACGTGTTCTCGAGCTTCGACGACGCGCTGCACGCCTATGACTGCCGCTCCGAGGTCGACATGCAGGCCAAGATCCAGGTCCGCGTGTCCGCTGCCGATGCCAACGTCATCAACGAGGACGGCACCCGTATCTTCCGCGTCAAGAACGGCAAGAACGAGTTCGTCGACTACGACGTCACCGGCAACAAGACCGCGCGCTTCGAGACCTCTATCGGCCGCATCATCTTCAACCGCCAGTGCCTGCCCGAAGACTATGAGTTCATGAACTACAAGATGGTCAAGGGCGACGTGGCCAAGCTGGTTGCGGACTGCTGCGATCGCTATCCCGAGGCCAAGGTCGGTCCGATCCTCGACGCCATCAAGTACTCCGGCTTCCACTACGCTACCCGCGCCGGCCTCACCATCTCGGTGTGGGACGCTCTCATCCCTGCCGAGAAGCAGGAGCTGCTCGATCGCGCCCAGGCCAACGTCGACCAGATCAACGAGTACTTCGAGGAGGGCTTCATCAACGAGACGGAGCGCCACATCGAAGTCGTTAACGAGTGGACCGCTTGTACCGACAAGGTCGCAGCGCTCATGCTCGATATGTTCGACGAGGAAAACCCGCTCTACATGATGGCCGACTCCGGCGCCCGTGGTTCTAAGACCCAGCTGCGTCAGCTCGGCGGCATGCGTGGCCTGATGGCAGACATGTCCGGCGAGACGATTGACCTTCCCATTAAGGCGAACTTCCGCGAGGGCCTGCTACCGCTCGAGTACTTCATTTCGACCTACGGCGCCCGTAAGGGCCTGGTCGATACCGCATCCCACACCTCGGACTCTGGTTACCTGACCCGTCGTCTGGTCGACGTGGCCCAGGACGTCATCGTCCGCGAGGAGGACTGCGGTACGCACGAGGGCGTCACCTACAACCTCATCATCCCCGGCACCACCGACCTCAACACCGACCTCGTCGGCCGTTGCTTCATTGAGGACGTCGTGGCTCCCGATGGCACCGTGCTCTTTGAGCAGGACGGCTACATCGAGAAGGTCGCCGACATCCAGAAGATGGTCGATGCCGGCCTTAAGAAGGTCAAGCTTCGCGCGCTGCTCACCTGCCGCTCCAAGTACGGCGTGTGCCAGAAGTGCTACGGCTGGGATCTTTCTACCCGTCGTCCGGTCGCCATCGGTACCGCGGTCGGCATTATTGCCGCCCAGTCCATCGGCGAGCCCGGTACGCAGCTTACGATGCGTACCATTCACTCCGGCGGCGTCGCTGGCGTCGACGATATTACGCAGGGTCTGCCTACGGTCAGCCGTATGTTCGATATCGTCGGCAACGTCAACGAGAAGATTCTGGGTCGCGAGGCCGAGCTGGCTCCGTACTCCGGCCACCTCTCGATTAAGCCCGAGAAGTCCGAGTACGTGCTGACGCTCACCGATTCCGCGGATCACACCCGTGTCCTCGACGAGCGTCGCGTCCCCGCTTCGGTGCGCTTTATGCCCGAGATCGAGGACGGCTGCGAGGTTCGCGCCGGCGACCAGATCACCAAGGGCTTCGTCAACTTCCGCAACCTGCGCAAGCTGACCGACATCGAGTCGACGATGCACACCTTCGTTGAGAGCGTCAAGGACGTCTACACCAGCCAGGGCGTCGACCTGAACGACAAGCACATCGAGGTGCTCGCACGTCAGATGCTGCGTCGCGTTCAGATCACCAACCCCGGCGACTCTAAGTACCTGCTTGGTCAGTACGTCGACCGCTACGAGTTCGCCGACGAGGTCGAGCGCGTTGCCCGTCTGGGCGGTCAGGCTCCCGTGGCCGAGCCCGTCATCCTGGGTACGCTCAAGGTCGCGTCCAACATCGACTCCTGGCTGTCGAGCGCTTCGTTCATCCGTACCGCTGGCGTCCTTACCGAGGCTGCCATCGAGGGCAAGGTTGACCACCTGCTCGACCTTAAGTCCAACGTCATCGTCGGTAAGAAGATCCCGGCTGGTACCGGCCTCAAGCCGTACGCCAACGCCAAGCTGACGTATCGCACGGCCGATGGCTACGTGGACATCGATGGCCCGGCTTCGCCCAACGCCAAGTCGCTGCCCGAGTGGGCTCCTGTGGAGCTCAAGGACCTGGACGAGCAGCTCCCGCAGCAGCTCGACTGGGCCGGCTACGACGAGTTCGGCGGTGCTGACGGTTCGTTCACCCGCAACGGCCACACCATCTCCGCCGAGAAGGCTCGCCTGTACCTGTTCGACGACCTGGGCGTGTCGCAGCGCTGGACCAACAAGTTCAGCGAGGTCGGCATCGAGACGGTCGGCGACCTGGTCGGCAAGTCCGAGGAAGATCTGCTGCGCATCGATGGTATCGGTGCCAAGGCAATCGAGGAGCTCCGTGACGGCCTCGAGGCCCACGATCTGCTCTACATCCTCGAGAACAACGACGACGTTGCCGACGAGGAAGACCTCTCGCAGCTGCTGCAGATGGTCTTTAGCCCCGACGGTCCGGACGATATCCTGCTGGGTACCTCCGCTCCGACGCATCACGCCGACGCCGACGAGGAGCTCCTGGGCGCCCCGATCGACGACAAGAAGGCTCCCGCCAACGGTGCCATCAACGAGGACATGGCTTCTCTCGATGAGCTGCTCAACCAGCTCGTGGACACCGACGACGCCGAAGAGGCCAAGGACAACGACGAGGAGTAATTTCCAAGTACGTTAACCGTCCTTCCAAAGACCCGTTTCCCAACAGGGAAGCGGGTCTTTTTTGTTGAAGAAAACCTGCCAAAAGGGGATAGGTTTATTTTGGTAGGTTATTCCTGCTTGAATTTGAAACATTTCGTTCGGTCAAAGCGTATCTATGGTGAGGGCCTCAGCAAGAATCATTAACGTCACCGGGAGGTGATTATGGAAGAACAAGCATTTAGACAGGCGGTCGAAGATCACCGGGATGTTGTGTTTCGAATCGCATTGACGTACCTGCGCGATCGTGCCGACGCCGACGATGTTGCCCAGGATGTCTTTCTTAAGCTGCTTAAAAGCGATGGACATTTTGAAAGTTGGGAACATCTTCGTCGATGGCTTATCCGGGTCACGATCAATGAATGTAAATCGCTCTTTCGAAAGCCATGGAGGCGTGTGGAGGATATTGAGAACCTGGCCGATTCGCTTTCGGCGGCGCAGGATGAGACCAAGGCGGTCCTGTCAGACGTTATGCGACTTCCGGAGCGATTCCGCGTTCCCATCGTGCTCTATTACTATCTGGGCTTTTCGACCTCAGAGATTGCCGAGTTGTTGCATGTACCAGCCGCGACCGTTCGAACGCGTTTAGCACGCGGTCGATCGAAGCTCAAGTTCATCCTAGAGGAGGGCGACCGTGAAATCCAATCAAATCAAGCAGGCCTTCGAGTCCATCCAAGCCGATAGCAATCTTGCAGATCGCGTCCTTAATACTGCTGCGGGTGAGCCGCTTCATCGAAAGGGCCACGCGAAGCCTCTCTATGTTGCCGTAATCGGGTGTCTTGTCGGAGTGTTGGCGACCGGAGGGGTCGCCTACGCAGTTATCAATTCCAGCTATTTTGCCTCAGCCTGGGGAAACCACGGCAACGGGGATTCCATTACCTGGACCAACGGCGGCTCATCGGGGACTCAATATACCTACACCAGAGAGTTCGGTGACGGCATCGCGCCCCAAAGCCTGGAGGGCACAGTCCAGAAGGTTGATCTGTCCGTCGAGGGTAATGGCTATACGCTCGATATCCATGAGATGGCTATTGACCAAAACGGCTGCGGAGCCGTGACGTTTACGTTGTCCAATCCAAATGGCGTTAACTACTACAAGCCGGCAGCAGAGACTGGCGAACTTGTTCTCTATGGTGAAGAAGAACAAGGCATCGGCACGCCCAGCATGAACTTCGGCGAGGAATGGGCTGATGCACGCTGCACAATTGATAAGGACTCATCAAGCGACACGGTCATTAATGGCACGATGTACTTTGCCTCGTGGAATCGCGAGCGAGATTTGGGACATGCGGTCACCTGGAATATCTGCTGGACTGAGGGCGAAGGCGAGGACGCGAAGCTGTTCGAGGCATCGACGCCCGAGTTTAGCGTTGGAGCGTACGTCGATACAAAGGAACTCCGCTCCGATGACTCGCCTCTCGAGATCAGCCCGTTTTCCATCCAGACACACATCGACGATCTGGGCATTGACGCAGTCACGAAAAAGTTGACCGTTACCTACAAGGATGGATCGGAGCAGATTATCGAAGATGATGCTGCGGGCGCCTACAATTTCTATGTTTCGCTGACACGCAATAGCGGAGAGAACATCTCGGTGCCGACAAAACTGATCAATGTCGATCAAGTGGTCTCGGTAACCCTTGAGGGCACGAGATATACATCAACAGGAGAGACCGAAACAGAAGTACCCTTTACCATCGTCTATTCGTAAGATTTGGGCCGCTTCCTACTAGGGGAAGCGGCCTATTTTTGCGTTAAATAGGCGGTTATTACGAGTGATATCCGTCTGAATTTCGGAAGTATGCTGCAAAATCTTGATAGGTCGACCACACCGCACATGCTCAAGCGTTCTACCTGCGGGTTTGTTATCGCAAGGCCCCTGTGCGCTCGGCAAGTTCAAAATTTGCCGCATACTTCCGAATACGCCGCCGATTTCTATGCGACAGATGAGAGCAGATCACCGCTGGAGCACGACGTTTCCCCAGATAAAACCGACCAAAATAAACCTGTCCCTTTTTGGAAGGTAACGTTGCCCCGACGAGCACGTCGGATTCCCGGTCCGGGCGGCGCAGGGGTTAAGTTTGTCGCGAGTTCCGCACGAGCCGGAGGCCACTTAATGTGGCCTCCGTGCGAGCCAGGACTGTAGAGCAGCAAACTTAACCCCCGTGCCGCCCGGGCCGGGGATCCGCCACGCGCACAGGAGGGGATTCCTTTTGTGTAGGCTTTGCGGAAATGTGGGTATTTTAGGATACGCCCGGCGGCGTGGTCTGTTGACGACACAGCTAACGCCACGTATCCTATCGAACTGCGTGTTTCGTAGGGGGATGCTGACCCCTCGATTCAAGCCGTTGCACTTTACAGAAAGCTGGAATCATTCGAGAAGGAGTACGCTTTGCCTACTATTAACCAGCTGGTTCGCCAGGGCCGTCGTTCCGTGCCCAAGAAGTCCAAGAACGCTGCTCTGCAGCACAACTCCCAGAAGCGCGGCGTGTGCACCCGCGTCTTCACCACGAGCCCCAAGAAGCCGAACTCGGCTCTTCGTAAGGTTGCCCGTGTTCGCCTTGTCAACGGCATCGAAGTTACTGCTTACATCCCGGGTGAGGGCCACAACCTGCAGGAGCACTCCATCGTGCTCGTCCGCGGCGGTCGTGTCCGTGACCTCCCTGGTGTCCGTTATCACGTCATCCGTGGCGCCTACGACGCTGCTCCGGTCCAGAACCGTATGCAGGCCCGTTCCAAGTACGGTGCTAAGCGCCCCAAGGCTAAATAAGCCAGATAACGTTTTGATACTTTCGCCGTGTGCCGCCTAAGCGCCGCACGGTAGACACTTAAGGAGATTTCACATGCCGCGTCGTGCAGCAGCTAATCGTCGTGAGGTTCAGCCTGACGCCGTTTACAACAACCGCCTGGTGACCCAGCTCATCAACAAGGTCCTTCTTGACGGCAAGAAGGCCACCGCTGAGCGCATCGTTTACACCGCTTTCGAGATCGTTGCCGAGAAGTCCGAGGGTGGCGACGCTCTCGCTACCTTCAAGAAGGCTATGGACAACGTCAAGCCCACGCTCGAGGTTAAGCCCAAGCGTGTCGGTGGCGCTACCTATCAGGTCCCGATGGAGGTCAACTCCCGTCGTTCCACCGCTCTGGGTATCCGCTGGATCGTCAACTTCTCCCGCGCTCGCAAGGAGAAGACCATGGCCGAGCGTCTCGCTAACGAGATTCTCGACGCCTCCAACGGTCTTGGCGCTTCCGTCAAGAAGCGTGAGGACGTCTTCAAGATGGCCGAGGCCAACCGCGCGTTCTCTCACTATCGTTGGTAAGTTAAGGTAAGGAACTAACATGGCTAAGCCTAAGTACAAGCTTTCCGATACCCGTAACATCGGCATCATGGCTCACATCGATGCCGGTAAGACCACCACGACCGAGCGTATTCTTTACTACACCGGTAAGACCCACAAGATCGGTGAGGTCCATGAGGGCGCTGCCACCATGGACTGGATGGTTCAGGAGCAGGAGCGCGGCGTAACCATTACCTCCGCTGCTACCACGTGCTTCTGGAACAAGGACGGTAAGGACTACCGCATCCAGATCATCGACACCCCGGGCCACGTTGACTTCACCGCCGAGGTCGAGCGCTGCCTGCGCGTCCTCGATGGCGCTGTCGCCGTCTTCGACGCCGTTGCCGGCGTTCAGCCCCAGTCTGAGACCGTTTGGCGTCAGGCTTCCACCTTCAACGTCCCCCGCATCGCCTTCATCAACAAGTATGACCGCGTGGGCGCTGACTTCTTCAACGCTATCGAGACCATGAAGGATCGTCTCGACGCTAACGCCGTAGCCGCTCAGGTCCCGATGGGCGCCGAGGACAACTTCTGGGGCGTCATCGACCTCGTTACCATGACTGCATGGGACTTCAAGGCCGACGAGAAGGGCATGACCTACCCCGAGCCGATGGACGAGATCCCGGCTGAGTTTGCCGACATCGCTGCCACCAAGCGCGAGGAGCTCCTCGACGCTGCTGCCAGCTTTGACGACGAGCTCATGGAGAAGATCCTCATGGAGGAGGACTTCACCGTCGAGGAGCTCAAGGCTGCTCTGCGCAAGGGCGTTCTGGCCAACGAGCTCAACCTCGTCTTCGTGGGCTCCGCCTACAAGAACAAGGGCGTCCAGGAGCTGCTCGACGCTGTCGTCGACTACCTGCCCAGCCCGCTCGACGTCGAGGCCGTCACCGGTACCGATCCGGACACCGGCGAGGAGATCCAGCGTCATCCTTCCTTCGACGAGCCCTTCTCCGGCCTGGTCTTCAAGATCATGACCGACCCGTTCGTCGGTAAGCTCACCTACGTCCGCGTTTACTCCGGCCGCGCCGAGTCCGGCTCCTACGTGGTCAACGCTTCCAACGGTCAGCGCGAGCGCCTCGGCCGCATCCTCGAGATGAACGCCGCCGAGCGTATCGACCGTGACGACGCTGCCGCCGGCGACATCGTCGCTTGCGTCGGCTTCAAGAACTCCACCACCGGCGACACCCTGTGCGCCGAGGGCAAGGAGATCGTCCTCGAGAAGATCGAGTTCGCTAAGCCCGTTATCGACGTTGCCATCGAGCCCAAGACCAAGGCCGAGCAGGACAAGATGTCCTTGGCTCTGACCAAGCTCGCCGAGGAGGACCCGACCTTCCAGGTGTCCACCAACCACGAGACCGGCCAGACCATCATCGCCGGCATGGGCGAGCTGCACCTCGAGATCATCGTTGACCGTCTGCTCCGCGAGTTCAAGGTTGACGCTAACGTCGGTAAGCCCCAGGTTGCCTATCGCGAGACCGCTGGTCACGACGTCGAGAAGGCTGAGGGCAAGTTCGTCCGTCAGTCCGGCGGTCGCGGTCAGTACGGCCACGCCGTCATCAAGCTCGAGAAGATGGAGGAGGGCTTCGGCTACGAGTTCGTCAACGCTATCGTCGGCGGCGTCGTGCCCAAGGAGTACATCCCGTCCATCGACAAGGGCATCCAGGAGGCCCTGAACACCGGTGTTATCGCCGGCTTCCCGGTCCTCGACGTCAAGGTCACCCTGTTCGACGGTTCTTACCACGAGGTCGACTCCTCCGAGGCCGCCTTCAAGATCGCCGGTTCCATGGCTATCAAGGACGCCCTCAAGAAGTCCGATCCGCAGCTGCTCGAGCCGATCATGGCTGTCGAGGTCGAGACCCCCGAGCAGTACATGGGCGACGTTATGGGCAACCTCTCCGGTCGCCGCGGCAAGATTGAGGGCATGGAGGATCGCAAGAACAGCAAGCTCATCCGTGCCAAGGTGCCGCTGGGCGAGATGTTCGGTTACGCTACCGACCTTCGCTCCCAGACCCAGGGCCGTGCATCCTACACGATGCAGTTCGACTCTTATGAGCCTGCGCCCAAGTCCATCGTGGACGAGGTCATGAGCAAGAACGCCTAAGTTCGAGCTCCCTGTTACGTAATCCTGCGAGAACATCTCTCGCACTCTTTGGAGGTTTAAGTTGGCTACCCAGAAGATCCGCATTCGCCTCAAGGGCTATGATCACGAGGTCGTCGATCAGTCCGCGAAGCTCATCGTCGAGACCGCTCAGAAGACCGGCGCTCGCGTTTCCGGTCCTGTCCCCCTGCCCACCGAGCGCAACCTGTACACGGTTATCCGCTCGCCGCACGTGAACAAGGACTCCCGTGAGCAGTTCGAGATGCGCACCCACAAGCGCCTCATCGACATCCTCGACCCCACCTCGGGCACCGTTGATTCGCTCATGCGTCTCGACCTCCCCGCTGGCGTCGACATCGACATCAAGCTCTAAGCGATATCGCTCATAGCTTAAAGGGCCCCGCTGCCGTTACGGTAGCGGGGCCCTTTTGTTTTGAGTTTAGATTTTGGGATAGCGAATTCGTCTGCCGAGCCGACGGCTGCGGCGCCCTATTCGCTCAGGGGGCGCAAGGATGCTTCTTCGAAGTGGAAGACGCACAAGCCGCTCTCGGTCTCAATGCATGCGCGGCCGCAATCGTCGACCGTTCTAAATATGCCTCGTGCCAGCTCGTCTCCAGCGGGGGAGCGGGCGATAACGTGCTTCCCGATCCAATTAAGGTGGGCGATATATTCGTCGTGGACGGGCGCGAGCGGACCGGCATCTTCTTCCTTGGCGTTGAGGCGCTCTGCCCAGGCATCTGCAGCGTCTATAACTGCGTGATAGACCTCATCGAGGAGCATGTCGACGGCAGGTACGCTCTCGTTGAGATCCGAGAGACCGATTGCCGGCAGGCCGCCATCGGGCACCTCTTGGGGCGCATAGTTCACATTGACGCCAATGCCGCAGACGGCGAAAGGTTTGCCTTCGTTATCGCGTGCGGCCTCGACCAGAATGCCGCCGAGCTTGCGTCCTCGCGCGACAAGGTCGTTGGGCCATTTAAGGCGAATCTCGTTTGCAAGACCCTGCTTTTCGAGTGCTTCGAGCACCGCTAGGCCGCTGACGGCGGCAAGACCAGAGAACTTTGCAGGATTAACGCATGGGCGCAGGACAAGCGAAAGCAATAAGTTGCCGACGGTTGAGTCCCACTTGTGCCCGCGCCGGCCGCGCCCTGCTATTTGAGCCCGGGCGGCAAGTCCTGTGCCGTGCGGCGCTCCCTGTTTTCCTGCTTCGAGCAGGTCATCGTTGGTCGATCCGGTTACGTCGACTATCGTTAAACGAGAATCCATAACAGCTGCTACCTCCTAAGTAAATAAGGCAATCGCGCAATGGTGTCGAGAGATAGACACAATGTGAAGCCTTTGTCGCATTTGGACAATTTAATGTTAACACGTCAACAAAGACTGAAATGCGTTATCCTCTCTTGGTCGATGTAAACACGTCAACAACTCAAAGGAGGTTAGTGATGGGTTTCACGATTCTTGGAACAGGCTCGGCGCTTCCTGAGCGCAGCGTTTCCAATGACGAGCTGTCTGAGTTCCTCGATACCTCGGATGAGTGGATTTTTACTCGCACAGGTATCAAGAGCCGCCACGTCTGCACCACCGAGTCACTTGACGACCTTGCCGTAGCGGCGAGCGAGCGGGCACTCCAGGTGTCCGGAATCGACGCGAGCCAGCTGGATCTGATCGTCTGCTCGACGACGACGGGTGACCACCTTGTTCCCGCCGAGGCGTGTGCCGTTGCTGAGCGACTTGGCGCGACGTGCCCTGCCTTCGATGTCTCGGCGGCTTGTGCCGGCTTCGTATTTGCGCTCGATGTCGCCGAGGGCTATATCGCCCGCAGCCGTGCCGAGCGCGTGCTTGTTGTTGCTGCCGAGCAGATGACGCGCGCGCTCGACTGGACCGACCGTGCCACCTGCGTGCTTTTTGGCGATGGGGCAGGCGCCGCAGTGATTGAAGCTGGGGGAGACAACCCCCTTGCCGTTGAGCTTTCGACGGCGCCCGACGTCGAGACGTTGCGCGTTCCCGGTCTGGTCGGTACCTCGCCGTTTAAGGCTTCCGCAGATAGCGCGAGCGTGCTGTCCATGAATGGCCGCCGCGTGTTCAAGTTCGGCGTCAACGCCATCTGCGACACGGTCCATAAGCTTGCGATCGATGCGGGCATTTTGGTCGAAGACATCGATCATTTTGTATTCCATCAGGCTAACGAACGAATCCTGAGCCAGGCGGTCAAGCGCCTGGGCGTGCCGGACGAGCGCGTGGTTCGCACGTTGCGCGAGACCGGCAACATTTCGAGCGCATGCATTCCGCTTGCCCTCGACCGGCTGGCAAACGCCGGTGCACTTCACACAGGCGACACCATCGCCTTGGTTGGATTTGGCGCCGGCCTGGATATAGGTGGCTATCTGCTTCGTTGGAAGTAGTCGCACATAGGAAATGAAAACGCCCCTGGGGCACAAACAAAGGAGAACTACCATGGCAGATCAGAAGACCTTCGAGCGCGTTTGCGACGTTATCCGCGAGACCGCCGGCCTTGACGATGTCGAGATGAAGCCCGAGTCCACGCTCGAGGAGATTGGTCTCGACAGCCTGGGCACCGTCGAGATCCTCGTTGCCGTCGAGGACGAGTTTGGCATCCAGCTCGATACCGAGGAGAACCCCAAGACGGTCGGCGAGTTCGCCGATACGGTCGAGGCGGCATTGGAGAAGTAGAGATGCTCAAGACTCCTCTCTGCGATCTGCTCGGCATCGAAAAGCCCGTGTTCCAGGGCGGTATGGCCTGGATTGCCGATGCCTCGCTGGCGTCCGCAGTGTCCGAGGCGGGTGGCTTAGGCATCATCGCGGCCATGAACGCCGACGCCAACTGGCTTCGCGACCAGATTCATGAGCTGCGCGCCAAGACGGATAAGCCCTTTGGCGTGAACGTCATGCTCATGAGCCCGTTTGCCGACGAGGTTGCACAGGTCGTGATTGACGAGCGAGTGCCGGTCGTCGTGACGGGCGCCGGCAATCCCGCCAAGTACATGAAGGCGTGGAACGAGGCGGGCATCAAGGTCATCCCGGTCGTTGCCTCGGTGGCGCTGGCGCGCCTCGTGGCACGTCGTGGAGCCACGGCGGTTGTTGCCGAGGGTACCGAATCGGGCGGCCATATTGGCGAGACCTCGACGATGGCACTGGTGCCGCAGGTCGTCGATGCGGTTGACATTCCCGTCGTGGCCGCCGGCGGTATTGCCGACGGCCGCGGCGTGGCGGCCGCCTTTATGCTGGGCGCCGAAGGCGTGCAAGTGGGTACGCGCTTTCTGGTCGCAGACGAGTGCACCGTCTCGGAGCAGTACAAAGAGATGGTCCTGAAGGCCAACGACACTTCAACGCGTGCGACCGGTCGCTCGACGGGACATCCAGTGCGCGCCCTCAAGAGCCCCTTCACCAACGCCTATGCCAAGAGCGAGGGTTCCGGCGCGAGTGCCGAGGAGCTCGGTGCTATGGGAACCGGTGCGCTGCGTAAGGCCGCCAAGGACGGCAACTACGAAGAGGGTTCGTTTTTGTGTGGACAGATTGCCGGCATGGTCAACGAGCGCCAGAGCGCACGCGAAATCGTTGACGACCTGGTCGATGGCGCCGAGCACGTCCTGAAGGGTGCGTGCGCATGGGTGGCGTAGCGTTTTTGTTTGCCGGCCAGGGTGCCCAGCACCCCGCGATGGGCGTCGACTTGATCGAGACATCGCCGGCGGCTGCCGAGGTGTTCGCCATTGCCGATGAGGTGCGCCCGGGGACGAGCGAGCAGTGCCGGAGCGCCTCCAAGGAGGAGCTCTCGCAGACCGAGAACACGCAGCCTTGCGTGTTCGTGCACGACTTGGCTGTCGCCGTCGCCCTGCGCGAGCGCGGCGTGGTGCCTGCCGCCTGTGCGGGATTCTCGCTGGGCGAGGTCGCTGCACTCACCTTTGCGGGGGCATTCGATACGCGAGCGGGTTTTGAGCTCGTGTGTGAGCGCGCGGCATTGATGGCCACGGCGGCCGAGCGTCACCCCGGCGGCATGCGCGCCGTCATCAAACTTGATGCTGCGCAAGTCGAGAACCTGGCTGCGCAGGCCGGCGAGGACTGCTGGCCGGTCAACTACAACAGTCCCCAGCAGACGGTTGTGGCCGGAGCGCCCGATGCGCTGCAGACCCTCGACGTCCTAGTAAAAGAGGCTGGCGGCCGCGCCATGAAGGTCGCGGTGTCGGGTGCATTTCATAGCCCCTATATGGCCGAGGCAACCTGTGGCCTTGCCGCATATATTGAGGCCGGTCACGCGCCGTCCCCGTTGCTCATTCCTGTTTTGGCAAATATGACAGCGGCGCCCTATCCGGCGGACCCCCAGACGGCATCGGATGTCTTGGCCAATCAGGTGAGCCATGCCGTACGCTGGGTCGATACACTGCATGCTCTGCAGGATCAAGGCATCGACACATTTATTGAGGTCGGCCCCGGCAAAACGCTGTCCGGCCTGGTCAAGCGTACGCTGAGCGACGTTCGTGTGTATTCGTGCGAGACGGCCGAGCAGGTCGCAGCTATTGCCGACGAGCTCGCATAGTCCACAGGGCTGTAACCCGAAAGGAATGACATGGGCAACTTGAACAATGGCGCGCTCGAGCGCAACGACTCACGTCGCGTGGCACTGGCCACGGGCGGCTCGCGGGGTATCGGCCGCGCCTGCGCTATCGGTCTGGCGGAGGATGGCTACGATATCGCCGTCGTCTATGCCGGCAGCGTCGATGCGGCGCGCGAGACGTGCGACGCCTGCGAGGCGGCTGGCGCCACGGCGCGCTCATATCAATGTGACGTGGCCGACCCCGCTGCCGTCAACGCGTGCGTGGAAGCGGTCCTCAACGACTTTGGCTCCATTTGGGCGCTCGTCAACAACGCTGGCATCACCCGCGATGGCCTGCTCATGCGCATGGGCGATGACGCCTTCGACCGCGTGCTCGACGTCAATCTCAAGGGAACATTCAACATGACGCGCGCGCTCACCAAGACCTTTATGCGCCAGCGCGGCGGTTGCGTCGTCAACATGAGCTCGGTCGTGGCCCTGATGGGCAATGTCGGGCAAGCCAACTACGCTGCCTCCAAGGCGGGCGTGATCGGCCTGACCAAGGCGGTGGCGCGCGAGCTTGCGCCCCGCGGCGTACGAGTGAACGCGGTTGCCCCCGGGTTTGTCGAG
Organism: uncultured Collinsella sp.; assembly: GCA_902494345.1. Classification (GTDB taxonomy): domain Bacteria; phylum Actinomycetota; class Coriobacteriia; order Coriobacteriales; family Coriobacteriaceae; genus Collinsella. The sequence continues at coordinate 71,003 of CABUSV010000005.1, read as the reverse complement.
ACGGATATGACGGCAAAGCTCTCGGAGAAGGTGCGTACGGTAACCGAGGAGCAGATTCCCCTTAAGCGTATGGCGCAGCCCGAAGAGGTGGCCGGTGTGGTGCGATTTTTAGTGAGCGATGCGGCTGCCTACATTACGGGTGAGGTCGTACGCGTCGACGGCGGAATGGCGATGTAGAAACCAGGGCCGAAGAACGGCTTGGATGAGGAGACCATGATGGAACAGAGAGTTGCAATCACCGGTATCGGTGCCGTGTCGCCGCTCGGCAACACCGCGCTTGCCACCTGGGCGGCCATGTGCGCCGGCACGTGCGGCATCGGCCCGATCACGCACTTCGATACCGATGCGTTTGCCGTCAAGGTGGCAGCCGAGGTCAAGGGCTTTGACGGCAACGAGTACTTTGGCAAGCGTGACGCCAAGCATCTCGACCGCTGCGTTCAGTTTGCGATGGCGGCTTCGGACGAAGCCATGCACGATGCGGGCTTTGATGTCGAAGGCGCCATCGATCGCGAGCGCCTGGGCGTCTACGTGGGCTCGGGCGTGGGCGGCATGACGACGCTCGTCGACAACGTCCATACGATTGCCGAACGTGGGCCCCGCCGCGCATCGCCCTATATGATCGCGATGATGATCCCCAACATGGCATCGGGCAATATCGCAATCCGCCACAAGGCAAAGGGCCCGACCCTGCCCGTGGTGACCGCGTGCGCATCCTCGGCCCATGCGGTGGGCGAGGCGTTCCGCGCCATCAAGCACGGCTATGCCGACGCGATCCTCGCGGGCGGCGCCGAGGCGGCCATTATCCCCGATGCCGTTGCGGGCTTTACGTCCTGCCGCGCATTGACCACCAACCCCGATCCCGCGACGGCCTGCCGTCCGTTCGATGCAGACCGCGACGGCTTTGTGATGGGCGAGGGCGCCTGCGTGCTCGTGCTCGAGAGCATGGAACATGCGCAGGCGCGCGGTGCGCACATTTATGCCGAGGTCGTGGGCTACGGCAACACCGATGATGCCTATCACATCACGAGCCCCGATCCCGAGGCTGCCGGCATTGCCCGCGCGATATCGCTGGCGGTGACCGAGGGCGACGTCAAGCCTTCCGAGGGTCTCTACATCAATGCCCACGGCACATCGACCAAGCTCAACGATTCGTCCGAGACGACGGGCATTAAGCGTGCGCTCGGCGAGGACGCGGCGCGCGCCGCGCACGTCTCGTCGACTAAGTCGATGACCGGCCACATGATCGGTGCCACGGGCGCCATCGAGGTCATGGCCTGCGCCATGGCGCTCGAGCAGGGCGTGGTGCCGCCGACCATTAACTACCACACGCCCGATCCCGCCTGCGATCTTGACTACACGCCCAATCGCGCGGTTCGCGCCGACCTTACCTGGGCGCTTTCGACCAACCTGGGCTTTGGCGGACACAACGCCGCCATCGCGCTGCGTAGATATACGAGGAGCTAGAGCATGGATTCCAAAAGACTTGCCGAGATAGCCGATGTTATGGAGGACCGCGGCCTCACGCGCGTACGCGTTGAGGAGCCCGATGGCACCGCGGTCGAACTCGAGCGCGCGAGCGCCGCACAGCCGGTTGCCGTGCCCATGCCCATGCCGAGCGCTATGGCCGCTCCAGTTGCAGCTCCCACAGTCGCGCCTGCCGCACCGGAGCCCGCCGCGCAGACGCCTGCCGCCGCACCGGAGCCCAAGGGCATCGAGGTGACCGCTCCCATGGTCGGCGTGTTCTATGCTGCCCCGGCGCCGGGCGACGAGCCGTTTGTGCACGTGGGCTCCAAGGTCAAGGCCGGTGAGACCCTCTGCATCATCGAGGCCATGAAGGTTCTCAACGAGGTGACGGCCGAGGCAGACGGCGAGGTGCTCGAGATCTGCGTGGCCGACGGCGACCTCGTGGAGTTCGACAGTTGCCTTATGAGGATCGGATAGGTGATGTCCATGAACAAAGAAGAGCTCAAGAAGCTGTTACCGCATCGCGAACCGATGCTTTTGCTCGACGAGGCCGAGCTGGTGGGCGACGAAGCCCACGGCAAGATCACGATTACGGGTGACGAGTACTTTTTGCAGGGGCATTTTCCGGGAAACCCGGTAGTCCCCGGCGTGATTCAGTGCGAGATGCTCGCCCAAAACTGTTGCGTACTGCTGATGGGCGATGAGGAGGCGCGCGGCGCGACGCCGTTCTATACGAGCCTCGATAAGGTGCGCTTTAAGCGTCCGGTGCGCCCGGGCGACACGGTGGATCTGGTGTGCTCCATCACGCGTGCGCGCGGGCCGTTCCGCTTTGCGACGGGTACCGCGAGCGTCAACGGTGAGGTTTGCTGCCGCGCCGATATGTCTTTTGCACTCATGCACGAAAGTTAAGGAAGGCTCCATGTTCGACAAAGTGCTCATCGCCAACCGCGGCGAAGTCGCGGTCCGTGTTATCCGCGCGTGCCGCGATATGGGCATCAAGACCGTCGCCGTCTACTCCACGGCCGATGCGGACGCGCTGCACGTGCAGCTTGCCGACGAGGCGTATTGCATCGGCGGCCCGCGTCTTGCCGAGAGCTACCTCAACGACGATGCTGTGCTCACCTGTGCCGTGAAGTCGGGAGCTAAGGCAATTCATCCCGGCTATGGCTTTTTCTCCGAGAAGGCGAGCTTCGTGCGCGACTGCGACAAGTATGGCCTGGCGTTTGTTGGTCCTTCGGCCAAGGTGATCGACAGCATGGGCGACAAGGACGCCGCACGTCGAACGGCTGCCGCGGCGGGCGTGCCCATCGTGCCGGGCTGCGATTTGCTCAAAAGTCCCGAGGAGGCAACGGCCGAGGCTGAGCGCATTGGCTGCCCCGTGCTTATTAAGGCGCGTGCGGGCGGCGGCGGTCGCGGTATTCGCAAGGTCGAGCGCGTGGAAGATGCGGCAAAGGCCTTTATTGAAGCACGAGCCGAGGGCGAGGCCGTTTTTGGCGACGGCGAGTGCTACATGGAGAAGTTCGTCGCGCCGGCGCATCACGTTGAGGTACAGATTATGGCCGATAAGCAGGGCCATGTGTTTTCGCTCGGCGAGCGCGAGTGCTCGGTGCAGCGTCGCAACCAAAAGCTGATCGAGGAGAGCCCCGCGCCGTGCCTCGACGGACACGACGACATTCGTGCTCGCATGCACAAGGCAGCGCGTGACCTGGCTCGTGCCGTCGGCTACGAAGGAGCCGGTACCATCGAGTTCCTGTATTCGGACGACGGCAATTTCTACTTTATGGAAATGAACACGCGCTTGCAGGTGGAGCATCCGGTTACGGAGTTTGTGACCGATACCGACTTGGTCAAGTGGCAGCTGCGCGTGGCAGCCGGCCAGCCTCTGCCCTTTGAGCAGGAGGATATGCCGGTCCGCAACCACGCCATGGAGTGCCGCATCAATGCCGAAACGCCGGACTTTCTGCCGTCATGCGGAACGGTCACCGCGTTGCGTGTGCCGGGTGGTCCGCGCGTGCGCTGGGATTCCGCCATGTTTACCGGTGCGAAAGTTCCGCCGTACTACGACTCCATGCTTGGCAAGCTCATCGTGTGTGCGCCCACGCGTGACGGCGCCATTCGCAAGATGCGCTCGGCCCTGGGCGAGCTCGTGATTGAGGGCGTGAGCGAAAACAGCGAGCTTCAGCTCGACGTGCTGGCAAACGACGAGTTCTTGTCGGGCATGTATCACACCGATCTGATGGGGCATCTCTATGCTGATGAATAGAAAAGCGAAGACGGTCAACGTCCTCGAGGGACCGATGACCGAGTCGTGCGCCGAGTTTCCCGCGCGCCACGTGTTTATCAAGTGCCCGGAGTGCCGCCGCGTGATCGATGAGGCACGCCTACACGATAACCTCGAGGTCTGCCCTCGTTGCGGCAAACACTTTCGCGTGAGCGGTCGCGCGCGCATGCGCATGACGGTCGACGAGGGCACGTTTGAGGAATGGGATGCCAGTCTGGCGCCGGAGGACTTCCTTTCGTTTCCCGGCTATGCCGACAAGCTCAAGAGCGTGAGCGAACGTTCGGGCGAGCGCGATGCCGTTGTGTGCGGCAAGGGCAAAATCTGCGGTTGCGATACCGCGCTCTTCTTTATGGACGCCAACTTTATGATGGGCTCGATGGGTTCCGTGGTGGGCGAGAAGATCTGTCGCACATTTGAGCATGCGATCGAGCTGGGATTGCCGGTTGTCGGCTTTACCGTTTCGGGCGGCGCGCGCATGCAAGAGGGCGTGACGTCGCTTATGCAGATGGCCAAGATTTCTGCGGCGGTTAGGCGCCACAGCGAGACGGGCGGTCTGTATATCACGGTGCTCACTGACCCCACGACCGGAGGCGTAACCGCGAGCTTTGCAATGGAGGGCGATATTATCCTGGCCGAGCCCGATGCCCTGACGGCATTTGCCGGCCCGCGCGTGATCGAGCAGAACATGCACAAGCGCCTGCCCAAGGGATTCCAGCGCTCCGAGTTTTTGCTGGAGCACGGCTTTTGCGATGCCGTTGTTCCGCGTGGCGAGATTGCGCTCACGGTAGGCGAGCTGCTGGCGCTGCACGAAGGGCACGCGCCCGGCCTGGGGGCACCGCATGAGATCGTGCATACGGGTCGCCGCGGCAAAAAGTTGGGACACTTGTTCAAGCGCTCGGCCGCACCAAAAACCGCGCTCGAGATTGTCAAACAGACCCGCTCGGCAGATCGCGCCACGGCAGGCGAGATGATCTCGCTGGGCCTGGATGGATTTGTGGAGCTGCACGGCGACCGCTACTTTGGCGACGACGCTGCTGTGGTGGCTGGCATTGGCTGGAAAGACGGACGCCCCGTAACGGTCGTCGCCGTCGAGCGCGGCACCACGACTAAAGAGCGTATGCGTCGCAACTTTGGTATGGCACATCCCGAGGGCTACCGCAAAGCGCGTCGCCTGATGCGCCAGGCCGAAAAGTTTGGTCGACCGGTTCTGTGCCTGGTCGATACTTCGGGCGCGTTTTGCGGCATCGGTGCCGAGGAACGCGGCCAGGGTGAGGCGATTGCCCAGAATCTCATAGAGATGAGCGGCCTCAAGACGCCGATTGTCTCGGTGGTGACAGGCGAGGGCGGCTCTGGTGGCGCGCTGGCGCTGTCCGTGGCCGACCGCATCCTGATGCTCTCGAGCTCGGCCTATTCGGTCGTGAGCCCCGAGGCCTGTGCGTCGATCCTGTGGAAGGATACCGAGCGCGCGAATGAGGCCGCCGAGGCGCTTAAGCTCACGGCCCCCGATCTGTTGGCGCTCGGCATCATCGACGGCATTGTTGACGATAGGGGCCTGTCGCATGAGGAGATCGCCGGTGCCGTCATGTCCTCGGCATTTGATGCCTTCGATACGCTTGGGCAGCTCGACGACGCGACCCTCACAAACCTCCGCTACGAAAAGTACCGCGCAATCGGTCAGTACCGCACGATGTGACAAAGGGACAGCCCGCATGTCATATTGGGAAAGGCGTTCCATGCTACAAGTTTCTAACACCTCGTTTACAACGTCGGTTTCATCAAACGCCATGGCCGTGGTGGACTATCTGTCCAAAAGCATGATGTCGGCGCTGCCGTTTATTGTCTGCGCGGCGTTGTTCCGCACCGTCGCTGTCATTATGGGCGAAGGCATGCTGGGCCTGTGGTCTGCCGATTCCGATATCTATCGCCTGTTCTACAGTTGGCTCTATAACGCCGGCTACTACTTTTTGCCCATTTATCTTGGTTGGGCGGCCGCCCGCCAGCTCGGTTGCTCGGAGCAGCTGGGCATGATGCTGGGCGGCGTATTGATTGCGCCCGATCTGCTTAAGCTCGTCGATGCCGCATCGACGACGGGGGCATCGATGACTTCCGTGTATGGTCTGCTTCCCGCGCCGGTCAACGATTACACGACGACTGTTATTCCAGTTCTCCTTTCGGTGCCTGTGCTATGGCGAGTGGAGTGTTTCTTTAAGCGCGTTATCCCTAGGGCCGTGGCATTTTCGTTTGTTCCGTTTACGACCATGCTTGTCATGGTTCCGGTTTCGCTGTGTATTACGGCACCGGCGGGCAGCTATCTGGGCATGCTGTTGGGCCAGCTTATGTTTATGCTTGGCAATTCCGGTGGCATCGTGTCGCTGCTCACGCTCATGGGGCTTGCCGCGGGCTGAGAGTTCCTAAAGATAGCGGGCGTCAGCAACGTCGTTCTATCGCTTGCGTACGCGCAGTTTATGAGTGTGGGAACGGATTCGTGCATCCTGATTGCCGCGACGATGGCGACGTTCGCCGTTTGGGGCATGCCTTTTGGCGCGTCGCTCCGCGTTGCGGATAAGGACGAGAAGGCGCTCATGCTGGGCTACTCAATCTCGGGTGTTCTTGGCGGCGTAAGCGAGCCGGCGCTGTACGGTTGCGGCTTTAAATATGGCAGGTGCCTGACGTGCATGGCCATTGGCGGCGCCGTCGGAGGCCTTGTTGCAGCCGTGGGCCACGTTACGGCCTATACCATCGGCATGACGAATGTCCTCATGGTCATTGGCTTTGCCACGGGCGGCATCTCGAACCTGCTGTGGTGCTGCGCTGCCGGCGGTGTGGCATTTGCGGTGTCTGCGGCGCTGAGCTGCTGCTTTGGCGTGGTGCCGGCGAAGGGACAGACGATGGGGGACGGAGCCGATTCACCCGAAACCTCGAAGAGCGTGGCCGAAGTAAGCGCGTAAACCTGTGCGACACAAGGACGATTCCTTTGCCATGCTCCAAGGCCGTGGCCCGTGTGGGTCGCGGCCTTTTTGTATCTGAAGGACAAAGTGGCTACACTACAATCCGTTTGAGCAATAGATATATATAGGCAGTACCGTGGGGGCTGATGAAGATGGTCGAGTGGATCGTTCGTCGTGCGCAGGGCGACCGTGCGCGCGTGGGCACGTTGACGGGCATGGTGTGTATTCTCGCTAATGTTGCGCTTTGTGCTGCGAAGGGCGCAATTGGTGTGCTGTCGGGATCGGTTTCGATTGTGGCGGATGCCATGAACAACCTGTCCGATGCCAGCTCGAATATCGTGAGCGTGCTGGGCTTTAAGCTGGCGAGCAAGCCGGCGGACCCCGAGCATCCTTACGGACATGGCCGCTACGAGTATCTCTCGGGTCTGGTCGTGGCGGCGCTCGTGCTGCTGATCGGCGTTGAGCTGGTGAAGTCCTCGGTTGAGCGCATCATCCACCCCGAACCTGTCGAGTTCTCGCTTGCCCTGGTGGCAGTTCTAGTGCTTTCGATGGTCGTAAAGCTCTGGATGGCGGCCCTCAACCAAAAGCTCGGCGATCGCATTGAGTCCGAGACGCTGCATGCGACCGCGCAGGATTCCAAGAACGATGTCCTTGCTACGGGTGCCGTGCTGGCATGTGCGATTGTTTCGCAGGTGACGCACATCAATCTTGACGCATGGGTTGGCTTTGCCGTTGGCGCCTATATTGGCTGGAGCGGCCTTGAACTTATTCAAGATACGGTGAGCCCGCTTTTGGGCCAGTCACCCGATCCTAAGCTGGTCAAGCACATTCGAGACAAGATCATGAGCTATCCCGGCGTTTTGGGCGTTCACGATTTGATGGTTCACGACTACGGCCCGGGCAGGAAGTTTGCAAGTGCGCACGCCGAGATGGCGGCCGAGGCCAGCCCGCTGGAAAGCCACGACACGCTCGATAACATCGAGCAGTCGTTTAGGAACGAAGACGGCATGATCGTCACGCTCCATTACGATCCCATCGTGACCGATGACCCCAAGCTGGCAAGCATGCGTTTGCGCATCAACGCCATGGCTCAACAGATCGATAGCCGTCTTACAATTCACGATCTGCGCTGTGTGCCGGGTCCCACGCACACCAATGTGATTTTTGACTGCGTGCGACCCTCGGATCTGCAAATGAGTGCCGAAGACGTAAAGCACGCGCTGGCACAACGGGTCGAATCGGAATACCCCAAGTCGGTCGCCAAAATCACGATCGACGAAGACTACGTAGGCCATACCCACGAGTAGGGCTGCGCCGGTAAAGCTAGTTATACAGAAGGGGAGAGCATGAAGCGTCTATATCTACTCCGCCATGGTCAGACGGAATTCAACGTTAAAAAGCTCGTCCAGGGTCGCTGTGATTCACCGCTCACCGATTTAGGCCGTCAGCAAGCCGGGATGGCAGCCGCGTGGCTCAAAGCCCACAACGTCGTTCCCGACAAAGTGGTCTCCTCCCCTTTGGGCCGAGCCATGGCCACGGCAAGCCTCGTCGCAACCGAGCTCCTCGGCGCAGACGCTGACGTTGAGCCCTGCGAAGGCATTATCGAGCGCTGCTACGGCACCTTCGAAGAAGGCCCCCACGACGCCCTGCCCACTGACGTTTGGGATCCGGGCGAGGACCTGGTCCCCTTTGGAGGAGAGGGAAGCAAAACGTTGCAAGAACGCATGGTAGCTGCTCTCACCAATCTCATGAGCGCCGAGGGCATCGAAACCCTCCTAGCAGTAAGCCACGGCAGCGCCAGCCGCCAATTCATCAAGGCTGCAGCCCCAGAGGGCTTCGAGCTCCCAACAAAACTCCCCAACTGTGCCATCATGATCTTCGATTTTGACGAGGAAAAGTCGGGAGAAGAGGGCGATACGCCTCAATCCAAGTTCACCTTGCGGCAAATTATCGATCCCCATCAAAGTCATTAGCCTGAGCGAGCAAGGTTTAGCAGACATCAACGTGGCGTTCCCAGTGTGCGGCGGAGGGGGCGGGCCTGAGACATATTAAGGTTGTCGCGAGTTCCGCACGAACAGGAGAGCACTTAATGTGCTCTCCGTCGTGAGCAGGACTGTAGAGCAGCAAGCTTAATATGTCTCAGGCCCGCCCCCTCCGCCGCACACTGGGAACGTGCCACGCACTTTACCTGCGTAAACAATGTGAGTGAAATATGAATCTCGATGGATACGCCCGCAGCCGTGTATACTAAACAGCTGTGTGAAACCAGGGGAGTATTCTGGCTGGACAAAATGCCTGCTTAATAGGGTTGTCAGGTAGTCCGGACGCAATACAAGGCTGGGGAGCACGTCGTGTAAGTAGTGGTCCTCTAGGGGCGTACGCTCGGTGGTGTACGCATTGTCCCAAGACCACGCGAGAGTTGGGATCATATCTTGATCAGCATGATTCTCGGCCGCAAGATTGGCATGACCCAGGTTTGGGACGAGGACGACAACGTCGTTCCCGTCACGGTCATCCAGGCTGGCCCCTGCGCTGTCTCGCAGGTTAAAACTCAGGCAACCGACGGCTATGACGCCGTCCAGATCGGTTTCGGCGACATCAAGGCCAAGAACGTGAACAAGCCCATGGCTGGTCACTTCGCTAAGGCTGGCGTCGAGCCTGTCCGTTTCCTTCGTGAGGTCCGCGTCGAGAACGGCGAGGAGCACAAGGTCGGCGAGGTCGTCACCGTCGCTGATTTCGCTGATGTCGAGAAGGTCGACGTCATCGGTACCTCCAAGGGTAAGGGCTTCCAGGGTCGCATCAAGCGCTGGGGTCAGCGCCGCGGTCCTATGACGCATGGTTCTCACTTCCAGCGTCACCCCGGTTCTATCGGTCAGTGCGCCTATCCTGCGCGCGTCCTCAAGGGCGTCAAGATGGCCGGTCACATGGGTAACGAGCGCGTTACCGTCAAGAACCTTTCCGTTGTCCGCATCGATGCCGAGCAGAACCTCATCTTGGTCAAGGGCGCTGTCCCGGGTGCCAAGAATGGTCTCGTCGCCATCCGTATGGCCTAAGGGCCCAGCCCATTTAGCCCAGCGTCATACCAAGGAGAACACTTAAATGGCAAAGTTTGAAGTAAAGAACAGCGAGGGCAAGAAGGTCGCCGAGGCCGAGCTCGCCGCTGAGGTGTACGGCATCGAGCCGAACATCCACGTTATGCACCACATCGTCAAGTGCCAGATGGCCTCTTGGCGTCAGGGCACCCAGTCTGCTAAGGGTCGCTCTGAGGTTTCCGGTGGCGGCAAGAAGCCTTGGCGTCAGAAGGGCACCGGCCGTGCCCGCCAGGGTTCCATCCGTGCTGCCCAGTGGCGTCACGGTGGCGTTGTCTTCGCCCCCAAGCCCCGTTCCTACGCTAAGCGTATGAACAACAAGGAGGTCAAGCTGGCTATGCGCTCCGCGCTGTCCGCCAAGCTGGCCGATGGCGAGCTCGTGCTCGTCGACGACTACGGCTTCGAGAAACCTTCCACCAAGGCTGCCGTCGCCATGCTCAAGGCTCTCGGTCTTGAGGGCAAGCGTCTGACCATCATCGTTCGCGATGAGGACGTCAACGCCTACCTGTCGTTCCGCAACATTCCCAAGACGTTCATCATCACCGCTGACGAGGCCAACACCTACGATCTCGTCAACAACAACGCTGTGCTGATGCCCGCCGACATCGCCGCTCACTTCGGGGAGGTGCTTGCATAAATGACCGCCCACGAGATCATCATCCGTCCGATCGTGTCCGAGCGTTCCTTCTCCGGCATGGAGCTGAACAAGTACACGTTCGAGGTCGCCAAGGATGCTAACAAGTATCAGATCAAGGACGCTGTCGAGGAGATTTTCGGCGTCAAGGTCGTTCGCGTGAACACCCTGACGGTCAAGCCCAAGACCAAGCGCGTGCGCTATGTCGCCGGCAAGACCCGTTCTTGGAAGAAGGCCATCGTCACGCTGGCCGAGGGCGACACCATCGAGGTCTTTGGCAACCAGGCCTAAGACTCGCTGCTGTTGAGTGAGCTCATGCCTCCCAAATAGGGGAGGCGAGAGCTCAAGGTTTTGGGCGTATAAAATGGACACGCCCGGAGCCGTGTATACGTCCGGTGTCATCGCACCCGAGGCAGAACCTCGAATCCCTGTCTGCGATGGCTAACGGATTCCTATTGAAAGGGATTGTAATGGCTGTAAAGCACCTTAAGCCGACCTCCGCTGGTAGGCGTTGGCAGACGATCTCCGACTTCTCCGAGATCACCTGCACCAAGCCCGAGAAGTCTCTTCTCGAGCCCCTGCCCAAGAAGGCCGGTCGTAACAACAACGGCCGCATCACCACCCGCCACCAGGGCGGCGGCGTGAAGCGTCGTTACCGCGTGATCGACTTCAAGCGCAACAAGGACGGCGTGCCCGCCAAGGTTGCCACGATCGAGTACGATCCGAACCGTTCCGCTCGCATCGCTCTGCTGCACTACGCTGACGGTGAGAAGCGCTACATCCTGGCCCCCAAGGGCCTCGAGGTCGGTCAGACCATCATGTCCGGTTCTGACGCCGACATCAAGCCGGGCAACGCTCTGCCCCTCGCCGACATTCCCGTCGGTACGCTCATCCACGCCGTCGAGTTCCAGCCGGGCAAGGGCGCTGCTATCGCCCGTTCCGCCGGTAACTCCTGCCAGCTGATGGGTAAGGAGGGCAAGTACGCTATCGTCCGTATGCCTTCCTCCGAGATGCGCCGCATCCTCGTTACCTGCCGCGCCACCGTCGGTGAGGTCGGCAACGCCGATCACTCCAACATCGTCATCGGCAAGGCCGGCCGTAAGCGTCACATGAACGTGCGCCCGACCGTCCGCGGTACCGTCATGAACCCTGTCGACCACCCGCACGGCGGTGGCGAGGGCAAGAACCACACCTCTGGTCGTCCCTCCGTTACCCCCTGGGGTAAGCCGACGAAGGGCCTTCGTACGCGCAAGAAGAAGAAGGTCTCGAACCAGCACATCATTCGTCGCCGTAAGAAGTAATTTCGGATACCGAGTTTTAGGAGAAAGCACTTATGAGCAGAAGTCTCAAAAAGGGCCCGTTCGTGGAGACTCGCCTTCTCTCGCGTATCACCGCGATGAACGAGGCTGGCAAGAAGGACGTCGTGAAGACCTGGTCCCGCGCGTCCACCATCTTCCCCGAGATGGTTGGTCACACCATCGCCGTCCACGACGGCCGCAAGCATGTGCCCGTGTATGTTACCGAGTCCATGGTTGGTCACAAGCTCGGCGAGTTCGCGCCGACTCGTACGTTCCGTGGCCACAAGGCCAAATAGGGGGTTAACCGTAAATGGCAACTAAGTCTATTGAAACTGAGGCCACCGAGGTTCGCGCCGTCGCTAAGTACGTGCGTGTTTCCCCCAGCAAGGCCCGCCTGGTGGTCGATCTGATCCGCCGCAAGCCTGTCGCTCAGGCCTTCGACATCCTCCACTTCTGCGACCGCGCCGTCGCCGTGGATGTCGAGAAGGTTCTCCGTTCCGCCGTTGCGAACGCCGAGAACAACAACGGTCTGCGTGCCGACAACCTGGTTGTCGCCGCTGCCTATGTTGACGAGGGTCCGACGCTTAAGCGCATCCGTCCCCGCGCCAAGGGTTCCGCTTCTCGCATTCTGAAGCGTACTTCCCACATCACCGTCGTCGTTGCTCCTCGAAAGGAGGCGTAAAGCTGTATGGGTCAGAAAGTCTACCCCACCGGCTTCCGTCTTGGCATCACCGAGAACTGGCGCTCCCGCTGGTTCGCAGAGAAGGATTACGCTAAGACCCTCGGTAACGATCTCGAGATCCGCAAGTACCTCGAGAAGCGTCTTTCCCGCGCAGCTGTCTCCCGTGTCGAGATCGAGCGCGCTGGCGACAAGGTGAAGGTCATCATCCTCACCGCTCGCCCCGGCGTTGTCATCGGTAAGAAGGGTGCCGAGATCGATACCCTCCGCACCGAGCTCGAGAAGGTCGCTGGCGTCTCCAAGGGCCAGCTCTCCGTCGACGTTGTCGAGATCAAGCGCCCCGAGCTCGACGCCAACCTCGTTGCTCAGTCTATCGCCGAGCAGCTCGAGGGCCGCGTTGCCTTCCGTCGCGCTATGCGCAAGGCTGTCCAGTCCGCCCGCAAGGCCGGCGCTAAGGGCATCCGTATCCAGTGCTCCGGTCGTCTCGGCGGCGCCGAGATGGGCCGTCGTGAGTGGTACCGCGAGGGTCGCGTGCCTCTGCACACCCTCCGTGCCAAGATCGACTACGGCACGGCTGTCGCCAGCACCACCATGGGCGCTTGCGGCGTGAAGGTCTGGATCTACCTGGGCGAGAAGCTCCCGGGCCAGCCTGTTCCCAACCCTGCACTCGAGGGCTCTTCCCGTCCTCGTCGTCGTAACTCCGAGAGGAGGGGTCAGTAGTGCTTGCCCCTAAGCGTATTCTTCACCGCAAGGTGCAGCGTGGCTCCATGAAGGGCCAGGCCAAGGGTAATACCGAGCTGCATTTCGGCGAGTTTGGTATCCAGGCTCTCGAGGCCCATTGGATCACCAACCGTCAGATCGAGGCCGCTCGTATTGCCATGACCCGCTACATGAAGCGTGGCGGTCGTGTCTACATCACGATCTTCCCCGATAAGCCCATCACCAAGAAGCCTGCCGAGACTCGCATGGGTTCTGGTAAGGGTAACCCCGAGGAGTGGGTGGCCGTCGTCAAGCCCGGCCGCATCATGTTCGAGGTCAAGGGCGTGCCCGAGGAGGTCGCTCGCGAGGCTCTGCGTCTTGCACAGCACAAGCTTCCCATCAAGACCAAGATTGTTGCTGCTAAGAACGCTGAGCAGCGCATCGAGAAGGAGATGGCTGAGGAGGCCGCTCTCGAGGCCAAGTGGGCTGCTGAGGACGCCGCCGCCGCCAAGGAGGAGAACTAATGAAGCCCGCAGAGATTCGTGAGCTCTCGGACGCTCAGCTCGTTGAGAAGCTGAAGGAAATGCGCGCCGAGCTCTTTAACCTTCGTTTCCAGATGGCCACCAGCCAGCTGGACAACACCGCTCGCGTCAACACCGTGAAGAAGGACATCGCTCGCGTCCTCACGGAGCAGCGCGCCCGCGAGATCGCAGCGGAGAAGTCCGCTGTCGCCGAGTAGGACCTAAGGAGAGAACATGACTGATTCGCGTAACTCGCGTAAGGTCCGTACGGGTGTCGTTACCTCCGTCTCCGGTGCCAAGACCATTGTTGTCACCATCACCGAGCGCAAGCGTCACCCCAAGTACGGCAAGATGATGACCAGCTCCAAGAAGCTGCACGCTCACGACGAGGAGTGCACGGCTGGCGTGGGCGATACCGTCCGCGTTATGGAGACCCGTCCTATGTCCAAGATGAAGCGTTGGCGCCTCATCGAGGTCGTCGAGCGCGCTAAATAAGCAGTCGCTCTTACGACTTGTACGTTTCCGAAGATGTGCGTATGCCTGGCTTGCATACCACGGGCCGTATAAAGGCTGCGCACCTCTCTTCGGTTCTTAGTTCGGAGGAACATCTACCATGATTCAGATGCAAACCATGCTGAACGTCGCCGACAACTCCGGCGCTCGCAAGATTCGCTGCATCAAGGTGCTTGGCGGTTCCAAGCGTCGTTATGCAGGCATCGGCGATGTGTTCATCGGTGCTGTCCAGGAGGCTACCCCTGGCGCCAACGTCAAGAAGAAGGACGTTGTCCGTTGCGTCGTCGTTCGCACCGTTAAGGAGATCCGCCGCAAGGATGGCTCCTACATTCGCTTTGATGAGAACGCCTGCGTTGTCATCAACAACGATGGTTCGCCCGTCGGCACCCGTATCTTCGGGCCCGTCGCTCGCGAGCTTCGTGACAAGAAGTACATGAAGATCGTCTCGCTCGCTCCCGAGACCCTGTAGTTAGGGGAGATATATGTATATCAAGAAGGGCGATAAGGTCCAGGTTCTCTCTGGTAAGGATCGCGGCAAGCAGGGCGTTATCCTGCGTGCTCTCCCCGCCGAGAACAAGGTCGTTGTCGAGGGCGTTTCGGTCGTCAAGAAGGCCGTCAAGCCCAACGCTGCCAACCAGCAGGGCGGCATCGTTTCGCAGGAGGCTCCCATCGATGCCTCCAACGTCAATCTCGTTTGCCCCGAGTGCGGTAAGGTTACCCGCGTCGGTCACGAGAAGGACGGCAAGAACAAGCTGCGCGTCTGCAAGAAGTGCGGCCACAAGTTCTAAGCTGCCCGCAACATCAAGTTGCTAGCAAAGGCCCGGATGCCCCACGGCACCCGGGCCTTTTTCTATCCCTACTCATTGGGGACAGACTTAAATGACCAGTCGTTGGGGGACAGTCTCTATGTGCCGGCAGTTTGGGACGGTTCTTTGATGTCTGATGCCCCCAGAGGGGTGGAGTATCACGGCCTACTCTGTTCTTTAGGGCTTTGGTGTTCCGCCTCTTTATGCTTCACAAGGATCGTCGCATGCGCATTTATACGCATAGTTTTGCGCGACAATGCGCATAACTGCGCAAACATCTGCCAACTATGGCTAAATAATGACCGATAAGCATATAAATACGCAAACACGAGCAGATACGCGCGCAATTGTGCGAATATAGGGTTGTTAGAAATGAAGGACTTCCGATGATTCAGGAGGCACATATGGCAGATTCCAAGCAGGCTCCACTCGACTCCGCGGCAGCCGCAAAAGCAGCGTTCGCTTCGGTCCAGGACAAGCCATTCCCCGATGATATCTTTACGGCTCCCGAGCTTCGTTGGGCTGTGATCGGGTGCGGCGTTATCGCCAACCAGATGGCCCAGTCTCTCGCTTTTGCCGGTCGCAAGCTTGCGGGCGTCGCCAACCGCACGCTGTCCAAGGCTCAAGCTTTTGCTGAGCAGTATGGCATCGAGAAGGTCTATGAAACGGTCGATGACCTCTACGCCGATCCGAACATTGACGCAGTTTATATCACCACGCCGCACAACACGCATATCACCTACCTGCGCGCCGCTCTGGCAGCTGGTAAGCACGTACTCTGCGAGAAGGCCATTACCCTCAATTCCGCTGAGCTCGACGAGGCGCGTGCCATCGCCGACGAGCACAACGTGGTCCTCATGGACGCCACTACGGTGCTCCACATGCCCTTGTATCAGGAGCTGCGCCGCCGCATGGATGCCGGCGAGTTTGGCCGCATGAATCTTGCTCAGCTCAACTTTGGTAGCTATAAGGAGTACGGCGACCTGACCAACCGCTTCTACAATCGCAACCTTGCTGGCGGTGCCATGCTCGATATTGGCGTCTATGCTCTGTCCGTTATGCGCTTCTTTATGGCAAGCCAGCCCGCTGAGGTCATTTCGCTGGGCAACACCTGCGAGACCGGCGTTGACGTTGCGGGCGGCATCGTCTGCCGTAATGCCGAGCAGCAGCTGGGTGTTGTGAGCCTCACGCTCCACTCCAAGCAACCCAAGCGCTCGATTATTAGCTTCGATAAGTGTTATATCGAGGTCAACGAGTATCCGCGCGCCGATCACGCGACCATCGTGTGGACTGCGGACGGCCACCGCGAGGAGGTCCACGCCGGCACCGAGGCTTACGCCCTTTGCTATGAGATGGCCGATCTTGAGAAGGCCGTTGCCGGCGACGACTCTAAGCGCGAACTGCTGGATTATGCTTCTGATGTTATGAAGCTTATGACCAAGCTTCGCGCCGACTGGGGAGTCGTGTACCCCGAGGAGGAGTAAGCGATGCTAGCGGAAGATAGGCTCAACGCGATCGTGTCGATGGTTCAGCAGGCCGGCTCGGTTACCGTGCCGGAGCTTGCCGAAGCCCTGAGCGTGACGGCGTCTACCATTCGGCGCGACCTGCAGACGCTCGACCGAGCGCATCGCATCGCCAAGGTCCACGGTGGAGCGACGAGTCTTGAGCGCGCGCACGTGACGCGCGACCTAACGCTTAATGAGCGCAGCGACCTCCATAACGACGACAAGGAGCGTATCTGCGCCCGTGCGGCGGCACTTGTGGAGCCCGAGAGCTTTGTATACATCGACTCGGGTTCGACGACGCTCAGGCTCATCGAGCATCTTCCACACCTTGAAGATGTCACCTATGTGACCGATTCCGTGCTCCATGCTCAACACCTTGCTTTGCGCGGCATGCGTACCGTGGTGCTGGGCGGCGAGCTCAAACCCGAGACCGAGGCGCTCGTTGGCCCCGATGCCTTGGCAACCTTAGACCGCTACAACTTCAACTGTGGCTTTTGGGGCTCTAACGGCATTGCCGCCGAGCAGGGCTTCACGGCGCCCGATATCGAGGAGGCGCAAGTAAAGCGTATCTCGATGCGCCATACGGCCAAGCGCTTCGTAATCTCGGACGCCAGTAAATTTGGCATGGTGGCGCCCGTCAAGTTCGCGGACTTCCGCGACGCAACGATTATCACTGCGGGCGAGGTCCCCGCCAAGTACCGGGCAATGGACAACGTCATCACTGTCTAACAGCGAGACAAGGCCAAAACCACCACGAAGGTGCCTGTCCCCATTGTGGTGGTTTAGGGCTCCCAGGGGCAGGGGGCTTCGATGTGGATGTGCTCGCCGGTTACGGGATGCGTGAAGGACACGCTGTGGGCGCGGAGCATCAGGCCGCAGGGGCGCGGCGTTCCGTACAGGTCGTCGCCAACCAGGGGGTGACGCTCGCTGGCCAGGTGCACACGGATCTGGTGTTTGCGACCGGTGAGCAGCTCAACATCGATATACGAACGCGTGGGCAGGCCACGACGGCTCTTAAGGCGCTTGAGCACCTTCACGCGCGTCTGCGACGGCTTGCCGCTGGCACCGACGCGCATCTTGCGGCTGTCGTGGCGGTCGCGGGCGATGGGCTTGTCGATGAGCTTTTCGTTCCAGTCGATTTTGCCCTCGGCGAGCGCCAGATAGTGCTTTTCGAATGCGTGGTCGATGACCATCTGGTCAAAGGCGGGCTGCGTCTGCTTGTCGAGCGAGAACAGTACCACGCCGGTGGTGTCACGGTCCAGGCGATTGAGCGGCTGCATGTCGGTCGCGGCAAAGCCGTCGCCCATCGCCAGCAGCAGGTCGCTGGCGTAGTCGGTAAGTGTGCGCTCGCCGGTGCCGTCGCCGTGGACGATCATGCCGGCGGGCTTGTCGATGGCCATGAGCCAGGCGTCGCAGTAGAGGACTTGAGGTTCTTCGTTCACGTGTAAGCCTTTCGGTTAGTTAATTCCCACAAACATGCAGCCCGAGGTGGCGCCGCGCAGGCGGGTGGCGGGCTTGCGGCCGGCTTGAGCCGCCTCGACGGCGCGACGGACGCGAGCGACGGCGCGGCCAATCTCATCGGCCTCGAGCAAGGTTCCGTCGACCATAAGACGACGGACGCCGGCATCGAGTAACTGTGGAACCTGAGGCGTGAGGTCGATGGGGTAGGCGTCGTACAAGCGAGAGCGGCCGTGGATGTCGGTGCGTACGGGCATGACCTTGCCGTCGATATTCTTGAGCGAGAGCTTGCGGGCACGCAGGCGGCAGTTGGCGCAATCGTGGATGCAGCCGTTGGCAACTTGCAGAATGCAATGCTCGCTTGTCATGACGCGCGGGCGGCCAAAGACGGTGATGCCCAGAGTCGCGGGCGCGGCGGCGCCGAGCGAGACAATCTCGTCGAGCGTGATCTCGGGCGAGAGCCAAAATGCACCGGCTCCGCGCCCGGCAAGCGCCTCCATGCAGGGCGTGTTGTGCACCGGCAGGCAAGAGCGAATCTCGGCCGTGGCGCCAACCTGGGCGGCCAGGGCAAGCTCAGAGATGTTGCCAATAGCGACCGTAGCGCCGGCAACAACCCACGGGTCGACGCGTACGTGGTCGACGGCGCGGCAGACCTCGTCGAGTACGGGCACGATACCCTGGTCAAATGCATCGGCAGGGGAGAGTCCGACAGCCTCGAGCGCATCGGTGGTCATATAGATGCGCGTTACACCCTCGGCGCGAGCGGCCTCGGCGGCCTCGAGCGAGGTGACGGTGGCGCAGATCTGCGGCTCATCGCGGTAGTGCTCGGGCGCGGGGCGCGTACATTTGTCGAGCACCGGTAACTCGAGCGTTTTCGCGCGCTCAGCGTACGGCGCCAGAATGGCCTCTTCCAGCGCCTTACAAGCGGCGGCACGCACTTTATGCACGGCGGAGAAGCCCATGCCGCAGCCCTCATCGAGCGCCACATCAAAGCTCGCTGCCTCGAAGGGCGAGGAGCCCATGCGGCCCACATGCTCAACTAGGTCTGCCGCCTCGACGGCACGGGTCTTGGCGGCCTCGACGGTGAAGCCCGTGGCGGTGGCGGTGAGCGCGGGGTTGTCACAGCAGGTGAGTGTGACAGTAAACGGCTCGCCCAGGCGCGCCACGACGGACACGTCAACAGCTCGGCGGCGCAGCACATCGCGCTTGAGCGCGGCGCCGGCGGCGTCAATGGCGCTCTGGCTTCGAATCACGCGCACGCGGCAGCCCTCGGGCATGCTACGGGGCACGCGGCACTCAATGATGTCACCGGCGGCGGCATCATCGGCGGCAATGGTGGTCAGGAACTGGTCAAACTCGTTATCGTGGCGAAGCTCCAGCAGGTCGCCTTTGCCCGCGGGCTCAAACAGCTCAATGCGGGCGATGGCGGCGCGGCGACGGCGGTCGTCGGACTTGAGGCCGCGCACATCGCGGTTGGCCGGGCGGCTGCCCAGCACCGTGCCCACGATCTGGCCGCGGTTGTTGGAACGCTCATAGCTCATCATCTCGTCGCCCGAGGTGCCGTCCTGATAGGCGTGCGTAAAGTCGCGGTTGAAGCAGCGCTTGAGCTGGCGCTGGCGGGCGGCTTCCTCGTCCTTGGCAACGGCGGCTCCGGATAGCATGTCGTCAATTTCGTGACGATACACGTCGACGATGGAATACACGTAATCGGGGGCCTTCATGCGGCCCTCGAGCTTGAGCGATGCGGCGCCGGCGTCATACAGACGGCGAACAAGCTGCGACGTGTTGGTGTCGCGCGGGCACAGCGCGCGCTCGCGACCGGCAGGGGAGAGCGAGCGGCCGTTCTCGTCGATCAGCTCGTAGGGCAGGCGGCAGGGCTGGGCGCACATGCCGCGGTTGGCCGATCGTCCCGCCATGGCAAAGCTCGAAAGCAGGCACAGGCCCGAGTAGCAAAAGCAGATGGCACCGTGGCTAAAGACCTCGAGGTCCACATCGGGCGCGGCGTTGTGAATGGCGGCGATCTCGTCGATGGAGAGCTCGCGCGAGAGAGTCACGCGGTCGGCGCCCTGCTCACGGCACCAAAGGGTTCCGCGGTCGTCGTGGATGTTCGCCTGGGTCGAGATATGTGTCTCGATGCCGGGCATGGTGCGCTTGACCTCAAAGAACAGACCCCAGTCCTGGATAATGAAGGCATCGGCGCCCAGCGTGGAGCAGCGATGAATGAGCTGCAGTGCATCGCCCATCTCGGACTGCTTGATGACGATGTTGACCGTGACGTAGACGCGCGACCCGGCTAGATGCGCGGCGCGGCAGGCTTGCTCAAAGGCCTCGTCGGTAAAGTTGGTTGCCTTGCGGCGGGCGTTGAAGCTGCCCATGCCGCAGTAGATGGCGTCTGCCCCGGCGGCGAGCGCGGCGGCAAAGGGCTCCGGGCCTCCGGCGGGGGCCAAAAGCTCGGGCCTGCGGTTAGTGGTTCGGCTGGCGGTTGCGGTCATATCCTGCCTTTCAAAATGCTCAGATATTCAAAAGTATAGTGGCGTCGCTGCGGTGGGCGACGCCCGCAGCCTAAGCAGGACAAAGTCTTCAGCAGCTTGGACTGGCTGCTCCACATGAGAACCGTTCAGCGGTTCGGGGAAACCGTTGGGCGATAAAATATTCTCGCAAGCTGATAATATTCTTGCATCAAACAGAAACCTTGAGTACTATCCCAATCAAGCGCGGTGTTCAGACCGAACTGTGCCTCCCGGTGTGAACACCGCGCTCACGCTCTCTCAATTGATCGTAAGGAGAAAAACATGAGCAAGACCGTCGCGTCTTCCGATAACGCACCCGCAGCCATCGGCCCGTATTCCCCCGGTATCCAGGCCGGCAACATGGTGTTCCTGTCCGGCCAGCTGGGCATCGATCCCGCGACCGGCAAGATGCCCGAGGGCGTCGAGACCCAGGCCAAGCAGTCCCTCGCCAACGTCGAGGCCCTGCTGACCGCTGCCGGCGCTACCTTTGCCGATGTCGTCAAGACCACGGTCTACCTGGCCGACATCGCCGACTTCGCCGCCGTGAACGAGATCTACGCCTCCAAGTTTGAGGCCCCGTTCCCCGCGCGCAGCGCCTTCCAGGTTGCCGCCCTTCCGGCTGGCGGTCTGGTCGAGATCGAGGTCGTTGCCGCTCTCTAAGGCGTTGGCCACAACTAAACATGACATGCAAAAAGACCCTGCAGCGCGTGCGAGCTGCAGGGTCTTTTGTTAAGTGACGGATCGCTTGTGGAGCCGCGCTCCATTTTGCTCGTTAGCCCTCCTTGCGAACTTTTTGCAGGTAGCGGTAGACGCTGGGCTCCGAGATGCCCAGCGCGGTGGCGGCGCAGGCCACGGCGCCCTTGAGCATGAACACCCCGTTGCCGTTGAGGTGGCGAATGACGTCCACGCGGTCGCTCTGACCAAGCGACGCTACATCCAGCCCGCGCGCGCTCAGCAACTCGGCAATGCTGCGGTCGATGAGCTCCTGTGTGGACTCCGAAAGGCTTTCGACCTCGATAGGGGCGGGCTCCGTGCGCGTCGGCGCCGCGTCGAAGCACGCCATGAGCTGCTGCGCCATGGCGTTGATGGAGCGTACGGTCGAGAGGTCGGTGTTGACGCAGAGCATACCGACGATCTCGTCATTCTCGCGGATAAAGTACGTCGCCGACTCCAACGTCTTGCCGCCGGCACCGCGCCCCTCGTAGCCCGTAATAAACGGCAGGTCGCGATACTTGGGGTCGTGCATGATCTTGAGCGCCAGATCGGTGGCGGGGCCGCCGACCTTGCGGCCGCTCACGATGCCGTTGCGAATATCGACGATGGCGTGGTCGGGATCCGAGAAATCGTGCAGCACGATTTCGCTGTTTTTGCCGAGTATCTGCTCCAGGAAATCGACCATCGGCAAAAAGCGACGTACGGTCTCGTTCACGGGCAACTCCTTGGGGTGAAATCGGAAATGTTCATAACAATTTTTTCTCATGGTAACACGCCATTCCTCATCTCGTATATTCGCAGGTACATTGCGTAATACAGACGAGCGGTAGGAATTCGGCGGTAAACGGTCGACCAAAAGAAAAGTTAGATGTTATTTTGACCAGACACTTTCTTGACCTGCGGAAATGTATTGTCTCAGCTCAAGAATAGTCTGATAACAAAAAATTATTATTGAGAATGAGAATCATCTTTAATACGATATGCAACGAAGGCACAACCTCAACCCCGCACTGCGTCACAATAGAGCGTTAGATGCGAAAACAACTATTTCGAGGATTGGTGGTCAAATGACCCAGGAGACGGTTACGAACGGCACTGAAGCCCTGTTCACTCGCGAAGGTATGCCTCCCGTTAAGGAAATGATCCCGTGTGCCCTTCAGCACGTACTGGCATCGTTTGCCGGCATCATTACCCCGGCGGTCATCATG
This sequence comes from uncultured Collinsella sp., assembly GCA_902494345.1. Lineage (GTDB taxonomy): Bacteria > Actinomycetota > Coriobacteriia > Coriobacteriales > Coriobacteriaceae > Collinsella. The sequence continues at coordinate 48,676 of CABUSV010000005.1, read as the reverse complement.
GCCGGCGTCTACGGCTTTAATAGCCAGCAGAGCACCGACATCATCCAGGTCGCGCTCATTCTTTCGGCGATCGACACGGCCCTTCAGGCCTTCGCTCCCTTCCGTCGCATCGGCGGCGGCCTGCCCATCGTCATGGGCGTTTCGTTCGCGTTTCTGCCGGCCCTGCAGGCCATGGGTGCCTCGGGCTTTAGCTTTGGTGCGCTGCTGGGTGGCGAGATCGTCGGCGGCGCCGTCGCGGTCCTCTTTGGTCTGGCCTACAGCAAGATCAAGTGGCTGTTCCCGCCCGTCGTGACCGGTACGGTCATCTTCTCCATCGGCGTTTCGCTGTATCCCACGGCCGTCAAGTATATGGCCGGCGGTATGGGTACGCCGCTGTGGGGCACCCCGCAGGCCTGGTGCGTCGCTCTTATCACCTTCGCCGTGGTCTTTGCGCTCGCCAACTTTGGCAAGGGCACGCTCAAGCTGGGCTCTGTGTTTTTTGGCATGATCGTCGGCATGATCGTCTCCATCCCCTTTGGCATGATCGACTTCTCCAGCGTCGCCACCGCTCAGGTCTTCGCCCTTCCCAAGCTCATGCCCTACGCGCTCGAGTTTGATCCCGAGGTCTGCATTACCCTCGCCGTCGTGTTCCCCATGGTCGCCATCCAGGTTATCGGTGACGTCTCCGCCGCCTGCCTGGGCTCCATCGACCGTATGCCCACCGAGCGCGAGCTCTCCGGCGCTATCGTGTCCCAGGGTCTCACCTCTATGGTCGGCGGCCTGCTTGGCGGTCTTCCCACCAGCGCCCTTGGCCAAAACGTGGGCATCATCTGCTCCAACAAGGTCGTCAACAAGTGGGTCTTTGTGATCATCGCGGCCGTCTTTGCCATCGCCGGCCTGTTCCCGCAGCTCTCTGCCGTCCTTTCCGCTATCCCGCAGCCCGTCATCGGCGGCGCGACCGTCGGCGTCTTTGGCACCATCACCATGAACGGCGTGCGCATGTTCACCCGCGAGGGCCTCACGCAGCGCACTACCACCATCGTCGGTACCTCCGTCGTCTTTGGCCTGGGTATCTGGATGGCCAGCGGTTGCCTTGCCGGTGAGGGTATGCCCACCTGGGTGCCCACCGTCATCGGCTCCAATGCCGTAACCCCCACCGCCATCATGGCCATTGTCCTTAACCTGATCCTTCCGCAGACGCCGGTCGTGGCTCAGCACATCGATGCTGCCAAGGACGCTGCCGTGGATCTGGTCTTGCCCGAGAGCAAGAAGTAACCAATTCGGTGCTATTCGTCGGCGGACGCACCGCCTCGTCCGCCGACGCCATGCGGCGCCAAGCCGCACTTCAAAGGGTTTGTCCCTTTGGTGAAGCGTTGACGGGAGAGGGCCCGTTTCCGGTGTAGGCCGGCGCTTCGCACTCCGCCATGTCAGAGGTGTCAAACCCCGCCTCTGATGTTGAAGGGAGCATCCATGCTTCTGGTCGCTAACGGTTCCGTCTTTACCCGTAACGCTCAGACCCCGTTCATTCCAGACGGTGCGGTCGCCATTGACGGAGATACTATCGTCGAAGTGGGCCCCGAGCGCGAGCTCAAGGCCAAGTACCCGGATGCCGAGTACGTCGATGCCCAGGGCAACCTCATCATGCCCGGACTCATCAACTGCCACACCCACATCTACTCGGGTCTGGCCCGCGGCCTTGCCATTAAGGGCTGCAACCCCACCAACTTCCTGGAGAATCTTGAGCAGCAGTGGTGGAAGATCGACGACAACCTGACGCTCGACGGCACCAAGGCCAGCGCCTATGCCACGATTTTGGACTCCATTCGTGATGGCGTCACCACGATCTTCGATCACCATGCGAGCTTCTGCGAGATCCCGGGAAGCCTCTTTACCATTAAGGATGCAGCTCAGGAGCTGGGCATGCGTTCGTGCCTGTGCTACGAGGTCTCCGACCGCCGCGGCCAGGAAAAGTGCGACCAGGCCATTGCCGAGAACGCCGAATTTGCCCGGTGGGCCGCCAAGGAGCGTCGCGATAACGACAACCACATGATCGCCGCCATGTTTGGCGGACATGCTACCTTTACGCTTTCGGACGAGACCATGGATAAGATGGCCGAGGCCAACAACGGCCTGACCGGCTTCCACATCCATGTGTGCGAGGGCATGAACGACGTGTGGGACTCCCGCCTCAACCGCGGTGGCATCAGCCCCGTCGAGCGCCTGCTGCAGCACAACCTGCTGGGTCCCGACACCATGCTCGGCCACTGCATCCACGTGACGCCTGCCGAGATGGATATCGTCAAGGAGTCCGGCACTTGGCTGGTCAACAACCCCGAATCCAATATGGGCAACGCCGTGGGCTGCGCCCCCGTGCTCGAGTTCTTCCGTCGTGGCATCCCCGTGTGCATGGGCACCGACGCCTACACCCACGATATGCTCGAGAGCCTTAAGGTCTTCCTGATCATTCAGCGTCACAACGCCGCCATGCCCAACGTGGGCTGGTGCGAGGCCATGACCATGCTGTTCGAGAACAACGTCAAGATGGCGAGCAAGTACTTCGATCGCAAGCTCGGTGTGCTCGAGGCCGGCGCTGCCGCCGACGTCATCGTCATGGACTACAAGCCCTTTACGCCGCTGAGCGAGGAGAACATCGACGGCCACATGCTCTTTGGCATGATGGGCAAAAACTGCCGCACCACCATCATCAACGGCCGCGTCCTGTACAAGGATCGCGAGTTTGTCGGTATTGATGAGGACAAGATCAACGCGTGGACCATGGCTGAGTCCAAGAAACTCTGGAGCACGCTCAACGATCGCGCCTACTAATTACAAGTAGATTCACGCGCGTCGGATGTTTCGCCGCATCCGACGCGCGTATAGGCGGCCTCCGCGGGGTCGCCGGCGCTGTGCTAGCGCTACACCGTATTTGCGCCCGCCGCGCGGTCTCGCCGGGCGTTACAGAGAGGAGCTCATTATGAGCGACATCATGAGGCCGATCCCGTTTTCGCAGCTGATGAACTGGATCATCGAGGAGCACAAGACTCAGGGCGCCGTCTTTGGCGTGCGCAAGATGGTCACGACCAACCAGGAGGGTGCGCTTCCCATTTTTGACGAGCGCATCGAGACTCCGTTTGGCCCGGCCGCCGGTCCCAACACGCAGCTTGCCCAGAACATCGTGGCATCCTACGTGGCCGGTTCCCGCTTCTTTGAGCTCAAGACCGTTCAGGTTATGGACGGCGAGGAGCTCTCCAAGTGCGTCAACAAGCCCTGCATCGTGGCGCAGGACGAGTGCTACAACTGCGAGTGGTCGACCGAGCTCGAGGTTCCGCAGGCCTTTGCCGAGTACGTGAAGGCATGGTTTGCCTGCCACCTGATCGCTCGCGAGTACGGCCTGGGCAGCCCGGATGGCTTTGTCTTTAACATGTCCGTGGGCTATGACCTGGAGGGCATTAAGAGCCCCAAGGTCGATGCGTACATTGAGGGCATGAAGGACGCCAGCGGCTCTGACGTCTGGAATGAGTGCCGCGCATGGGCGCTTGCCAACCTGGACAAGTTTGAGCATGTCGACGCCGCATTTGTCGAATCCATCCCGGCACGCGTGTCCAACTCCATCACGGAGTCCACCCTGCACGGCTGCCCGCCGGCCGAGATCGAGCGCATCGCGACCTACCTCATCACCGAGAAGGGCCTCAACACCTACATCAAGTGCAACCCCACGCTGCTGGGCTATGAGTTTGCCCGCCAGCGCCTCAACGAGCTGGGCTTTGACTACATCGTCTTCGATGACACGCACTTCCGCGAGGACCTGCAGTGGGCCGATGCCGTGCCCATGTTCGAGCGCCTGATTGCCCTGTGCGCCGAGCGCGGTTTGGAGTTTGGCGTCAAGCTCACCAACACCTTCCCCGTCGATGTGACGAGGAACGAGCTGCCCTCCACCGAGATGTACATGTCGGGCCGTTCGCTGTTCTCGCTGACCATCGAGGCCGCCCGCCGCATTACCGAGCAGTTCGATGGCAAGCTGCGCATCAGCTACTCCGGCGGTGCTACGGTCTACAACATCCGCGCCCTGTACGATGCCGGCATTTGGCCCGTCACCCTGGCGACCGACGTGCTCAAGCCCGGTGGCTACGAGCGCTTTAGCCAGATGGCCGGCGAGTTTGCCGACCTGGATGGCAAGCCGTTCGCGGGCGTCTCTCTCGAGGCCGTGACCGCGATTCAGACCGACTCGCTCACCAACCCGCTCTACAAGAAGCCGCTGCGCCCGCTGCCCGACCGCAAGGTCGCCGGCAAGAGCCCGCTTTCCGACTGCTTTACCACGCCGTGCCGCACGAGCTGCCCCATCCAGCAGGATATTCCCGCCTACCTGGCGGCTGTTGACGAGGGCCGCTACGAGGACGCACTCAACATCATCATCGAGCGCAACGCCCTGCCGTTCATCACCGGCACCATCTGCCCGCATCCCTGCGGTCGTGCCTGTGAGCGTGCGTTCTACGAGCCCGAGGGCGCCCAGATCCGCGCCAGCAAGCTCAAGGCCGCCCGCGAGGCCATGACCGCCGTGCTGCCCAAGCTGCGCGCCCAGGCCATCGCAAACGACGGCGAGCGCAACGTTGCCGTTATCGGCGGCGGCCCGGCCGGCCTGGCGACGGCGTTCTTCCTGACGCGTGCCGGCGTGCCCGTCACCATCTTCGAGGCCCGCGACTCTCTCGGCGGCGTGGTCCGTCACGTGATCCCCGAGTTCCGTATCGCCAGCGACGATATCTCCCACGATGCCGAGCTCTGCCTGGCCTTTGGCGCCAAGGTGCAGCTCAACGCTCGCGTTGATTCCATCGACGAACTCAAGGCTCAAGGCTTTACTGACGTGGTCGTGGCCACCGGTGCCTGGATGCCCGGCTCTGCGGGCTTGGGCGAGGGTGCCGAGCTCGATGTGCTGGAGTTCCTCGAGGCCGCCAAGAAGGGCGAGAAACTCGAACTGGGCGAGGACGTCGTGGTCATTGGCGCCGGCAACACCGCCATGGACGCGGCCCGCGTGGCCAAGCGCCTGGCCGGCGTGAAGAACGTGCGCCTGGTGTATCGCCGCACCAAGAAGCAGATGCCCGCCGACGAGGAAGAGCTCGATCTTGCTCTTGCCGACGGCGTTGAGTTCTGCGAGCTGCTGGCGCCCAAGGCGCTCAACGGCTCCGTGCTGACCTGCGACGTTATGGAGCTCGGCGAGCCGGATGCAAGCGGCCGTCGCAGTCCCGTCGCCACGGGCGAGACCGTCGAGCTTTCCGCCACCACGGTGATCTGCGCCGTGGGCGAGGGCATCGATGCCAGCCTTTACGATGCCGCGGGCGTCGAGCACGACCGTCGCGGCCGTCTTGCCGCCACCTCCACCGGCGTTGAGGGCGTCTGGGCTGCGGGCGACTGCCGTCGCGGTCCTGCCACCGTGGTCGAGGCTATCGCCGACGCCGCCGAGGTCGCCCGTGCCATCGCCGGCGTGGACTTTAACAAGTACGCCGACTGCAACGAGCAGGCCGGCCGCGAGGACACCTGCTACGAGCGCAAGGGGTCGCTGTGCCGCGACAAGCGCAACTGCACCAAGACCCGCTGCCTGGGCTGCGGCTCGGTGTGCGAGGTCTGCTGCGACGTGTGCCCCAACCGCGCCAACGTGGCAATTAAGGTGCCGGGCCTGGCCAAGCATCAGGTCGTCCATGTCGACGGCATGTGCAACGAGTGCGGTAACTGCGCCGTGTTCTGCCCCTACCAGGAGGGTCGTCCCTACAAGGACAAGCTCACCCTGTTCTGGAGCGAGCAGGACATGGAGAACTCCGAGAACGAGGGCTTCCTGGCCGTGGACGAGGACCACTTTAAGGTCCGCGTCGCCGGCACGGTCCGCACCGTCTCGGTCGATGCCGTCAACACCGGTCTTCCCGAGGCCGTCCGCCTGACCATCAGGGCCGTGCGCGACAACTATTCGTACCTTCTTAAGAAATAGGCGAGTCTCTTATGGCCAAATCCATTCAACATAACGTGGCCTACGTTGCCTGCGGAAGTGGTTGCGCTTCCGCAGGCGGCGACGCCCGCTGCAGCGAAGGCTGCATTGGCTGTGGCGCCTGCGTCACGGCCTGCCCCCACGGCGCCATTGCGTTGGTCGATGGCATCGCCCGCGTGGATCGCTCCAAGTGCACGGGCTGTGGCCTGTGCGGCATGGCGTGCCCGCAGCGCGTGATTGCCTTCGTTCCCGGCTACCAGAACATTCTGGTGCGCTGCAACAACACCGATAAGGGCGCCATCGCTCGCAAGATCTGCGACACGAGCTGCATCGGTTGCGGCATGTGCGCTAAAAAGTGCCCTGCCGGCGCTATCCGCATCGAGGACAACTGCGCCCATATCGACGGCGTGGACTGCCTGTCGTGCGGCATGTGCGCCGTCGTCTGCCCGCATGGCGCCATCCACGACCGCACCGGCATCGCCGCCGGCGTGTAGAAGGGAATCACCATGGCACAGGAATTCACTTTTACCGTTAACGGCGTCGAGCGCACGACGACGGAGAATAAACCGCTGCTGCGCTACCTGCGCGACGACCTGCATATCCATTCCGCCAAGGACGGCTGCTCCGAAGGTGCTTGCGGTACCTGCACCATCCATGTGGACGGTGCGGCCGTCAAGGCGTGCGTGCTGACCACCGCTCTTGCCGCCGGTCGCAACATCGTGACCGTCGAGGGCCTGCCCGAGGACGTGCGCGAGGCCTTTGTGTACGCCTTTGGCGCCGTGGGCGCCGTGCAGTGCGGTTTTTGCATTCCCGGCATGGTCATGGCGGGCGCAGCGCTCATCGCCGAGGACCCCGAGCCCACCGAGGAGCAGATTAAGTACGCCATTCGCGGTAACGTCTGCCGCTGCACCGGCTACAAAAAGATTATCGAGGGCATTTCGCTGGCCGCTGCGGTGCTCCGCGGCGAAAAGCAGATTGACGAGGACCTGGAGCGCGGCGACGACTACGGCGTGGGCAAGCGCGCCTTCCGTATCGACGTGCGCAAGAAGGTGCTCGGCGAGGGCAAGTATCCCGACGACATCGACGAGCTCGATCAGCCGGGCCTGACCTACGCCAGCGCCGTGCGCTCCAAGTATCCGCGCGCCCGTGTGCTCTCCATCGATACCTCCAAGGCCGAGGCCCTGCCCGGTGTGGTGGGCATCCTGCGCGCCGAGGACGTGCCGGTCAACCAGGTCGGCCACCTTATCCAGGACTGGGACGTTATGATCGCCCAGGGCGATATCACCCGCTGCGTGGGCGATGCCATCGTGCTGGTGGTTGCCGAGGACGAGGCGACGCTCGAGAAGGCCAAGAAGCTCGTAAAGATTGATTACGAGCCGCTGAAGCCCGTGCGTAACATTGTCGAGGCCAAGGCTGCCGACGCCCCGCGCCTGCACGACAGCTTCTTTGCCTTCGGCAACACGGTGGAGCTCAAGGACAACGTGTGCCAGAGCCGTCACGTGACGCGCGGCGACGCCGCCAAGGCGCTGGCCGAAAGCGCGTTCACCGTGACGCAGCGCTTTACCACGCCCTTTACCGAGCATGCCTTCTTGGAGCCCGAGTGCGCCGTTGCCTTCCCGTACAAGAACGGCGTCAAGGTGCAGTCGACCGACCAGGGCGCCTACGATACGCGTAAAGAGTGCGCCCACATGTTTGGCTGGGATAGCGAGCCCGAGCGCGTGGTCGTCGAGACCATGCTCGTGGGTGGCGGCTTTGGCGGTAAGGAGGACGTGTCCATCCAGCACCTGGCCGCGCTCGCCGCATATAAGTTCCAGCGTCCTGTGAAGTGCAAGCTCACGCGTGCCGAGTCGCTCGCTTTCCATCCCAAGCGCCATGCCATGGACGGCACCTTTACGCTGGGCTGCGACGCCGAGGGCAACTTTACCGGCCTGGATTGCGAGATCAACTTTGACACCGGCGCCTACGCGTCGCTGTGCGGCCCGGTGCTCGAGCGCGCCTGCACGCACGCCGTCGGCCCCTACAAGTACCAGAACACCGACATTCGCGGCTTTGGCTACTACACCAATAACCCACCCGCCGGTGCGTACCGCGGCTTTGGCGTCTGCCAGTCCGAGTTTGCGCTCGAGAGCCTGATCGACCTGCTTGCCGAGAAGGTCGGCCTGGATCCGTGGGAGATTCGCTACCGTAACGCCATCGAGCCGGGCGAGGTTCTGCCCAACGGCCAGATTGCCGACTGCTCCACGGCGCTGAAGGAGACGCTGCTCGAGGTCAAGGATGCCTACTATGCGCATCCCGGACACGCCGGTATCGCCTGCGCCATGAAGAACGCCGGCGTGGGCGTGGGCCTGCCCGATGCCGGCCGCTGCAAGATTCGCATCGAGGACGGCGTGGCTGTGGTCTATGCCGCCACGTCCGACATCGGCCAGGGCTGCAACACCGTCTTTTTGCAGGACGTTGCCGAGGCATGCGGCCTGCCGCTTCGCTGCATTGCCAACGGCGAGTGCTCCACCGAGAACGCTCCCGACTCCGGCACCACGTCTGGTTCGCGTCAGACGGTCGTGACCGGCGAGGCCGTGCGCGGTGCCGCCTTCCTGCTGCGCGATGCCATGCTTGACATCGAGGCCGGCAAGCCTGCGCCTACCGCCCCGGTGAGCGCGCATGGCGACGGCGTCAAGATCGAGTACGACGACGGTCGCGCCTATCAGCTGCGCACACGGGAACTCGTCGCCGGCCAGGGTATGCATCCTCAGGATCCCGCGGCAGCCATCAAGGCGCTCGAGGGATGTGAGTTTGGCTACGTGTACCTGGAGCCGACCGACAAGCTGGGTGCGGATGTTCCCAATCCCAAGAGCCACATCTGCTACGGCTTTGCCACGCATGTGGTCATTTTGGATGATGACGGCCGCGTGAGCGAGGTCTATGCCGCGCACGATTCCGGCAAGGTGGTCAACCCCATCTCCATCCAGGGTCAGATCGAAGGCGGCGTGCTCATGGGTATGGGCTATGCGCTTACCGAGGACTGGCCGCTCAAGGACTGCGTGCCCCAGGCAAGGTACGGCACGCTCGGGTTGTTCCGCGCGCCCGAGATTCCGGATATCCACGCCATCTACGTGGAGAAGGACGAACTGCTGCCCGTGGCATACGGCGGCAAGGGCATCGGCGAGATCGCAACAATCCCCACGGCGCCCGCCGTGCAGAACGCCTATCGCGCGTTTGACGGCAAGCTGCGTCCGGATCTGCCCATGGTGGATACGCCGTACAGCCGCGCCCGTCGCCGCGGGTAGGGTAGAGCGTGGACGGCCATTGTTGACGAGCTGTTCGCGCTCAACATCAACTGTATATGCTGCGCCTTTGGCCCCAGCTCCATCGCGAGTCGGGGCCTTTTGTTTGGAGCGCCTCCGCATGCGGAAACTGTGTCCCGGATTTGGCGCTCAGAATGGGATGCGCTTTCCCTTTGGAGCCCTCGGCGGAAATTACATCCCAGAATTGGCACTCAGAACGGGATGTGCTTTCCTTTTTGGGCCCTCGGCGGAAACTACGTCTCGGAATCCAGCCCCGGAGTGGGATGCGCTTTCCGGATCGACCCTCAACCGGAAGCTGCGTCCCGGAATCATGCCTCAGAATGGGATGCGTTTTCCGCTGGCCGGTCGTTTGGAAAGCGCATCCCAGTTTGAGTGTTTATTCCGGGATGCGGTTTCCGCTGAAGGACTCAACCGGAAAGCCTGTCCAGCTCTGAGACGGGATTTCGGGACACGCTTTCCGCCAGGCCCGCCATCCGGAAAATGCATCCCGTTTTGAGCGTCCAGGCTGGGACGCGCTTTCCGTTGGCGTGGCCGTTGGGAAAACGCGGCCCAGATAGGGGGGATGCGATCCGGCGAGTCGTGGCCTAGCAGCTCCTACAGGTCCACCTCGTTGAGCCATGTCGGCAGCGCAGCCTGCCGGATGCCTGCCGTCTGTAGCTTTTTGGCGAGCACTCCTGCCGAGCGGACCTCGCTGATGGTAAAGCGCAGCAGAGGGTGACCGTAGAGCGATAGATGCGCCTCGCGCTGTCGTTCGGCAACGAGCGCCTCGGCGGTGGTGCGTCCGGCCAGCATAGTCTGGTCGGTATATTTGATGAGCCCGTCGAGCTCGCCCAGCGTGAGTTCCCGCGCCTGGCGTTCCCAGGCAAAGTCCGTTCGTATGGGCTTGGCCGAATCGAAGGGGTCCGTCAGCTTGTATTGAAGCCAGTCGGGCGCAAAGCCCGTCTCGATCATGATGGCTCGGGCGACCGATTCCCCGCCGCTCTCGGCGCGGGCGTCGGCATATCTAAGCGTTGTGAGGGCGGTGCGAATCGCGCGACCATTGCGGGCAGTCGCTCGTTGCTCAACGGCCTCCATCAGCTGTTCCGGCGCAAGGCCGAGCTTTGAGATCGCCGAATCGGCAATGGGCATGCCGTCGGCAAAACCAGTTTGCAGCAGGCAATCTGTGGCCGTTTGGATGGGCGGCGTTACCGATATGCCGGCTCTGCGTATTGCTCCGGCCGGCTCAATCTGGTGTCGCTGAATATGTGCGCCCGGACGAGCCGACGGCTTTGTCGAGCTGCAAACATGCACGACGTTCAGGTGTCGCCACGAGACCTCGAGCCCCAGCAGACAGGCGGCCGAAAACGAGCAGAACGTCCAATCGGGATGGATGATCGCAAGGGCGCGGATAATCTCGCAATGGCGTTGCGCTCGGTTGAGTTCATCCCAGCGCGTTTTTCGCGCAAACAACCCCGGCATGGGCGAGACAACCGTGCCGCCGGCGCGCCGAAGGAGCGCTTTTCGGATCGCCGTGCTCGGGGGAATCAGGCAGCGCCCCTCTTGTTCGGCTTGAGTGAGCAGTTGGTCGATGAGCTGGTCATTGCAATGGGTCATGAGCTACCGCCTCCTTTTGGGTAGCAAAAACGTATCAGCTGGAACTTGCCGCTCAGCTGACCAAAAGCTGACCAAAATCTAACCATGCAGGTAGATGACCTGCTTTTGGCGACATATTTCTTGTTTGAATCGGTGGGCGGTAATCGGCGACCGTGAACGGTAACTGGATATGAAGTCTTGGTAAGTTTCGGGACGTGTACTTTTTGAAAAAGAGCATTCTATCTGCTGTTTTGTGTTTCTGGATCGCATATTTGAAGGCATGTGATAAGGGCGGCGGACTGTCGCCTTGTATCTGCGGAAACTGTGTCCCGGAATTGCCACTCGGAATGGGATGCGCTTTCCGGATGGGATGCTTGGCGGAAACTACGGCCCAGTTTTTGGCTCCAGAACGGGATACATTTTCCGAAACGGTCCACGTACGGTGGTGTACCGCCCCTTTTCGTGCTCCGCTTGTCGAATTACGTTATAGCTAGCCAAATTATAGGAAGGTATAATATAGCTAGCTATAACGTAAAGGAAGGATGGCCCTATGTTTATCGGAAGAACAGTGGAAATGTCCGAGCTCAATCGACTGTATGGCACGGGCTCCTTTGAAATGCCTGTGATTTACGGCCGCCGCCGTGTGGGTAAAACGCGCCTTATCACAGAGTTCATCCAAGGCAAGAAGGCTATTTACTTTCAAGCTCGTCGTACCAATGCAGAGGCAAACCTGCACGGCTTTAGCCAGGCAATACTTGCAAGCTCGGTTGGTGCTGCGGGCGTGTCGTTTCGTAGTTTTGACGAGGCGTTCGATGCATTGGCCACCATGGCTCGCACGGAACGTTTGGTTGTCGTGATTGACGAGTATCCCTATCTCGCCCAATCGAATCCCGAAATCAGCTCGTTGCTGCAAGACAAGATCGACCACTTATACAAAGAGACCAGGCTCATGCTGATCCTATGCGGCTCGTCTCTTTCGTTTATGGAGGAACAGGTGTTGGGCTACGAGAGCCCACTATACGGTAGGCGTACGGCCCAGTTTAAGATCATGCCGCTCGATTTTACGACGACCCTCGGGTTGTGGCAGAGCATGGGTCGCGAAGACGCTGCAGTTTGCTATGGCATGACGGGTGGCATTCCTGCATATATCGAGAAAGTCGATCCTGCCGCACCGCTCAAGGACAACATCAAACGTCTTTTTCTTACTCCTACGGGCTATCTCTTTGAGGAGCCGAGTAACCTGCTATTGCAAGAGTGCCGCAATCCCGAGCAATATGATGCGATCGTACAGGCAATTGCCCAGGGACGCTCGAAGAACTCGGAGATTGCGAGCTCTACGGGAATCCCTGCGAGCAACGTAAAGAGCTATGTGGATAAGCTGGCGTCGCTTGGGATTGTCGAGCGCGAGCTGCCCCTAAACGAGACGAGCAATAAGCGAGCCGTGTATCTGCTGAGCGATCAGATGTTTAGGTTCTGGTACAAGTTTGTTCCGCAGAACATCGGGCTGATTCAAAACGATATGGCCGAGATGGCGTATGAGCGCATTGAGCCGCACGTATCGGATTACATGGGCACGGTCTTTGAGCTTATATGCAGGCAATACGTGTACGAACTCGCACGCGCGGGCCAGATCGATGTGGTTCCGGCAAGCGTTGGGCGCTGGTGGGGGACGGATAATCGCACGCATACGCAGGAAGAAATCGACTTGATTGTTGACGATGGCGAGGGCGCTGCGCTGTTTGCGGAGTGCAAATGGCGCAATGAACCGGTGGGCGAAGACGTGCTGCAAAAGCTCGTGTACCGAAGCGAGCTCTTTAGGCGGCAACGAAAAAGCTATGCGCTTTTCTCAAAAAGTGGCTTTACGCAGGGATGTCGGGATGCCGCGGAGAGTAGGGGAGACGTCAAGCTGATCTCGTTTGCCGAGATGTGAGGGCGGGGATAATGAAGCGCGTCCTGATTTGATGCTGGGAATGGGATGTGCTTTCCTTTTGCGACCTTTGGCGGAAAGTGCGTTCCAGATTTCGGCTTCAGAATGGGATGCCGTTTCCGGATCGGCCCTCAGGCGGAAACTACGACCCGGAATTCGGCTCCAAAACGGGATACGCTTTCCCGGTGGCATCTCTAGCGGAAACTGCATCCCGGAATGAGCTCTCGGAACGGGACACGCTTTCCCATCGGGGCTTCAAATGGAAACCGTGTCCCGGAATCGAGCCTCAGGGTGGGACGCATTTTCCGGTAGAGGCCTGGGACGGAAGGCGTGTCCCAGAATCCGGCTAATCCGATGGCCAGGTGGTTGAGCGAGCGGGCTCCGAGGCTCCATTACTGAAAATTCATTTGTTAAACCTGGCAACCGTAGGTAGAATAAAGTCGACGGCAGCCCAAGGGTGATAGCTGGGCAGCGCCGTTACTTAGTTCAAGGGGTCAATGCCTTAACGGCGTCGACCCCTCTTCTTTTGCTTCGTACGCTGCTTAAGTGCCTCGGAAAGTCCGATAAGCGCCGTGAGGAGCGAGACCAAAGCGGTCAGGAGCTTCACGAAATCAATCAGATCGGTCATGGGCATCACCTCCCGTCGCATGGAGGGCGCTGCCCGGCACATGGAACTGCCGTCAACAACTGCAATTCTATCAAAGTACTGCTATAAATACGAATATATGTTCGATAATAACAGTGACGTGATTCTCTCAAAGTGTGGCTTTACGCAAGGATGCCGGAAAGCCGTGCTGTGCGATTTCATGTCCGCGCGGGCGCCTATCCTTACGGCAATGTAGCCGCCTATGTAACGAGCGGCAGTTGACGGAGAAAGGCCCTGACCGTGCCAGACAAAAAGACGCCGGATATTTCGGCCATCGATACGACGAACTTTGCGCGCCAGATCGTGCTGGACTTTGAGTTTGCGCCGGTGCCAAAGCAGCGCCAGCGCCGTGGACTGCGCCATGAGATTATCGAGGTCGGCGCCGTCAAGCTCGATTACCACGGCAACGTTATGGGCGAGTTCTCGCAGTTTGTGCAGACAGAATTTACCGAAGGCGTTGCGTTCCCCGTCCGCGAGTTCACAGGGATATCGGCCGTGGACACCGCGATGGCCGATCCGCTCTATGTGGTGATCAAAAGGCTCGGCGATTGGATCGGTCGCTACTCCGCCCAGATAGTTTGCTGGAGCGGGACGGACCGTCGACAGCTTTTGACCGAGTGCCAGGCAAAGCACATCGACCTTTCCGCATTTCCTACGGACTGGGCCGACCTGCAGGCGTTTTACACCTCGATCATGGACGTGGGCAGCCACGGGCGTGTCTCGCTGGGCGACGCGGCAACGTGGTTTGGCATCGAGTTCGACGAGTCGACGGGGCACGCCCACAGCGCTCTGGCCGATGCGCGCGTGACCGCCAAGCTGCTCAGGCAGGTGATGGACGGGGACTATCACGTGAATCCGCGCGCCCAGGAGATCCGTCAGCGGTGGGGGATGGGCGAGCGAGCTCAGACGCGTCTTTCCAGCAAGTGCCCCGAGCTGGGCGACCTGCTGCTGAAGCTGAAGGCGGCGGGAAGGTAGGGGCGTTAGCTGTCTGCATGGCGCGTGCCTGTCGCGTATCGTTACTCTTCCTGCTGCTTGGCAGGCAAGATGTAGACGTTCTCGGCGTCCACGGCGATCCGCGCGGGGCGGTTGTAGAGGGTGTCGATCTCCTTTACGCTCTGCTTGAACGGCGTGACGTCGGGCGTCTTTGCCTGATGGAGCTTTTCGAGGAGTTTCTCGGATTGCTTGTCGTTGAACTTTCCGATGCTCTCTCCTGCGCCTTCGAGCGCCTCGTCGATGAGTGTATGGTCGCCCACGGGGGTCTTTGCGATGGCGTGGCCGAGCAATTTGCCCGCGGACGCGATACCGCCCAGCAGTGCCGCATCGACGGTGTCGACAGCCCCCGCTTCGAGTGCGTTGTAGCAGTCGGTGTAGAGCTCGCGGTACGCGATCGAATCAGCCTCAATCTTCGCAGTGGCGTCCGCGAGCTTTGCGGGCTCGAAGTTCTGGGCGAGCATGGGTTCGAGGAACAGCGAGAACGCGTGGATGTAGGTGGCGAGCTGGCAGTCTTTGAGGTAGTCGAGCACCTTGTCGAGGCGTCTGCCCAAGCCGTCTCGCACCTCGATGAACCCTTTCTTTTTCAGATCCGCCTGTGCCTGCGAGCGGAAGAGTTCCATGTCCTGCGCGGACGACTGCTTGATGTCGAGCACCTTCATATGGGCGTTTGCCATGTAGGTGGCGTTGCCGTAGTTGAGGCCGTAACCGTTGAGGATGTCTGCGAGCGTCTTGAGGTTGCCACGCATGTTGGCCTTGTCGCGCTGACGCATGTACTCGAACATTTCGTCGACGGACTCCTGGATGGAGTCGAGCTTTTGGTTTATCTGCGCGATTGCGGCTGTCATGAATAGCGATGTTGGATCGTAAGGCACCTGCGTGACGCTCGTGGCGATGTCGCCCTCGACTACGTGGAAGCGCGCCTGCCCAAGGCCCTTGGCGGCGTCGCGGTAGCCCCCTGTGAGACCGCTGCCGTCCTTGAACGAGTTGAGTTTCGACGGATCGAGCGGGTTACCATATTTGTCAGTCGCCTGGAGCAGCGTGGGCACGCTCACCGTGTTGGTGACGGTGCGAAACATCGAGGGGAGCGAGGCGAACGCCACGCCGAGTTGGGGAATTCGCTCGAGCGGTAGCTTGATGGCGCCGGAGACGTCCACCCGCTTCTGAGTGAGCGCGAGGTGGATTTTGGTCGATGCGAGCTGTTTTGCTACGAGCTCCTCTCGGCCGTCGTTCGCCGAGGGTTTGGTCTCGTTGTCTGCCATAGCGCGCTCCTTGCTTACGTTGATAGTCGTGGGCATTATCTCATCGCCTGGTGGCTTGCTAGAGCGGGGTAGAGGCCGAGCGTCTGGCGAAACTCGTTAACTGATTGCATTTCAGCGGATTGGGTTGATTATAAGAGAAGGACGGCTATCCATCTGCCCTTCCCAGTTGAGTTCGCTTTGAGCTACTGTTCGTGCCTATGCTGCTTGGGCTCAAGCCTTCTCGCTGCCGTGAAGCAGGCCGTGGCCGCCATGGCCAATGCGATGCTGGCCATCCAAGTGGAGTCGCCGGTTGCAGCGAGCTTTGGTTCATCGGCTGTCGTGCGTCCCGACTTTTTTGTAGCCGCCTCGTCGGCGTCCTTTTCAGGAGTGGCAGGATCACTTTTGTTGTCGCCGGGTGAATCTACGTCGGTCTTTCCGCCCGCCTGCTCCCCTTGGGCCTTCCCCTCCACGGTGAAGGACGCATCGGTCGCCGTCCCGTCCTTCCAGACGGCCGTGACGGTGTGTCCGCCGGCGGCGAGCGTGTCCAGGTAGGACGGCCTGAGCTCGATAATCGTGCTGCCCCTGGTTGCGGTGTAGTTCTCGGCGGAGACCTCAGTTCCGTCCACGAGGAGACGCGTGAACTCATCGAGAGGACCGCTGAAGCGGAAGGTCAGACCGGCCTTGCCGTCCTTTGCATACGCCTGCCCGTCGCCCTTGGTGGCGGCATACAGCGGAGCGGTCACGTCGAAGGTGACGTCCCCCGCGTCGTCGACATCAAAGGTCTGAACGCCGGTCTTGCCGTTACGCTCGGCGTAGGCGGAGCTGTAGACGAAGGTCTCGTGGCCCGTCTTGTCGAGGACCGCGAGGGCTTGGATTTCAAACGAGCCCATCGAGAGCGACGTGGGGAACTCGATTTCGATATAGCCCCTTGCCGCATCGTAGCTGCAGCTCAACGTTTTGCGGGTCTTTAAAGAGTTCGGGTCCTCGACATAGCCGGGGTCGCCGAGGATCGGGGAGACAGACTTTACGCCGTCCGCGTCGCCTACATTGCAATAGATACGGAGGATCCCGCCGACGGGGACCCTCTTCGCGG
Source organism: uncultured Collinsella sp. (assembly GCA_902494345.1). Taxonomy (GTDB): domain Bacteria; phylum Actinomycetota; class Coriobacteriia; order Coriobacteriales; family Coriobacteriaceae; genus Collinsella. The sequence continues at coordinate 31,955 of CABUSV010000005.1, read as the reverse complement.
AGATGGAAACGTTCGAGACCGTGGGCGGGTTCCGGTCGATCGCGCTGCCGGTCACCTCGAAGCACAGCTCGCTCGGGTCGCCAACCGAGAAAGTCGCGCCCGAAATGCCGTTGGCCCTGGCGTAGGAACTCTCGTACACATCGGTCTCGAACCCTAGGCCATCGGTGACCGAAAGGCCGATCAGCCTGTGCCTTCCGATCCTATTGCTGTCGAATGTGAGGTCAAACCCGTCGATAGACGAGCCTCCGTGATAATAGGCTGACGAAACAGAGCAGCCGTCGTCCGAATTCTCCCAGCCCTGCCGCAGTATGGGGGAAACGGAGCGAACGCCGTCGGCATCGGAGACGGTCCAAGAGATGTGGAAGTCGGCACCGGTTGCGACCTCCCTGCTCGAGAGCGACACGGAGGACACGGTCGGCGGGTTTTGGTCCTCGGGTCCCTCGGTCACCTCATACTCGAGGGGGTCGGTGGTGAAGGTCGGACAGTCGAGCCCCTTCTCCTCGGCATACGTCGTGTCGTAGACATCGGTAACCCATCCAAGACTATCGGTCACGCCGAGGCCGATGATCCGGTACCTGCAGGGCCGGTCGCTCGGGGAGGTGGAGATATCGAAGCCCGCGGTCGTGTTGCCGGTCGACGAGAAGGCGAGACGGGAACTGATTCCATGGTCTCCGGTATCGTTTTCGACAACGACTTCGACTATGGGCGTGACGGACCGTACCCCGTCAGGGTCATCGACGCTATAGCCGACATGCAGCGTGGAGCCGGCCGTGACTGTCGTCGCGGATATCGTCACGTTGGAGATGCTGGGCGGGTTCGGGTCCGACGCGGCTAGGGCGGTTGAGGGCAAAGCAAGCGCTACGGTGGCGGACAGCGAGGCGAGCAGGCTAAGCGCGAAGCGCCTGGAGAATTTCAAGGAGGTCATTGGTGGTGCCGATCTTCCATAATTGTTGCAGCGATACCAGTATATCTTTGGCCCATGCTAGCCAGATGTTCTTTCCGCGAACGGCTCGTTAGTTTAGAGACGGCATATGGACGCCTGTCTCGTCCACGTTTCTCGTAAGGGCGATTATAAGGACATGAAGAGACTTTCTCGGAACAATCAATTGGGGATATCAAAGAAATGCTGGACGCCTCCCGATCGCTCAATGCCTTTGAGGTGAAATGCGGCGCATCGGCTACGTTGTTGAGATCATTTATCGAGCGATACGTCATTCCAGCTGAGGCCACCGTCATGAGGCTTCTGTTCCTACACCCCCCGCAATCCCGCGCGCGGCACCCAACAGCTCGTACTCCCTCTCGCTCCACTGGCACAGCTCGGCAGTCTCGACGGCGTCGCGACACAGATCCAGGAACACTTCGGCTCCCTCGCAGAAGCACTCGCGGGCAAAGTCGCCCGAGCCGCTTGCGACGCACGCGCCGTCGGCAAAGAGCTTCCAGCTAGACGGCTTACGCAAATCGTCTCCGAACAACTTAATCTGTAGCACATGCGGATTGCCAGCAGCGCAGAGCTCTTCCTCGAGCTTCTGTACCGTGAAGCGCATCTGGTGGGAGAGGCTGTTCTTGACCATGGCCGAGGCATAGCCGCTCGGCTCGTCCAGAAGATGCATTCGTTTTGGCTTGGCTGCCAGGTTGTGGAAGTTGCGCTCACTGCGCACGGAGAAATTGTCCATACGGACTCCTTTCATCGATGTTGGCAGGGCCACCGTGCCTCTTGGCCGGTTGGCGTCGGGATCGTGGAGCCAACTCTCTACCCCGACTCTGGATAAAACGCGCCCGCTCCTTGCGGGCAAGATGGAGTCTATCAACGTGTACAGACTCAACGTGTACGGACAGAAATCAAGCGCCATCCGCGAAATGACGCGCGGATGGCGTTGGTTTCCCAAGTGATTATTCGGCTTTCATCCGGAAAAGTGTCGAAATCAGCCGTGTAAAAGTACGGAAAAGTGTCGAAATAGGCACCTTAAAACTTCGGAAAAGTGTAGCTGGATGCCAAAACAGCACTTAGAAGCTGGTGCTGGATGCGGGATCCTGCGGCCGCCTTCAGCCCTTGCTACTCGTCGTCCCTGTCGTTGGGGTCGCCCTTGAGGGTGTTGATGTCCAGGTACTGGTTATCGTCCTCTTTTTGCTGGGTCTCCGACTCCGCTTGGGTGGGGCCGCGGAACAGCTGGAATCCCTCAAACGCAATGGCGCCGAGCAGGGCAATGACAATGGCGATAAAGGCAACCTTGACTGCCTGCGGAAATTCCGAGAAACGCAGCGACTTTTCCTCGGCGTAATAATCGGCGAAGCGCTCTTCGCCCGTGCTTTTGGTATACGCCGGCGCGGACGCGGCCTCCGGGTCATATTCCGGTGCAGGCGTGGCGGCGTACGGATCGTTGAGATAATCGCTCGATGCGGTGCCATAATCCTCGGTCTCGATGCGACCGTTGCCAGCATAGTCATCGGAATAATCGGAATATGTCGCACCGCCCTCATAGTCCGCGGCGCTCGTGTTGGCGGCAAAAAGCGGGTTAACTGGAACGTCGAGCGCCGGCATGCCGGTAGAGGTCTCATCCAGATCGGCTGCAGCCCAGGAATCGTAGGCAACCTGACGGGCAACGGGCTCATCGAGCCTTGCGACCGGAGGCTTGCGTGCCGCAGGAACAGGCAACTGCTGGGCGCTGTACATAACAGTGCTGTCGGCCGATTTGCCCTGCGTCGCTGCAGTGAGAAATGCCGCCGTCTCGGACGGGTCGCTTGCGGGGCGGGGAGCGGGCGTGGGCGCCGAAGTGGGTGCGGGCGTAGGCGCGGGCGTCGAAACAGCCAACTGCGCAGGAGTCGGCGCAGATGCGGTCTTAGGCGCAAGTGCGGGATTGGGGTTTGACGGGCGAGCCCCACCGCCCATGAGTTCGTCGGCGGTCCACGGGCGATCATTCATCACGTCGTCAAGGCTCAGCGAAAACAGGTCGTCTTCACTCTCATCGAACATGCGGTGCACATGTCCACCAATTGCCGGAATCAATCCGCGACCGGTGCATGATGCCTTGCTCAACGCCATTCTGTTCCATCCTTTCGAAATATTAATGACATCGATTATATGGAACTTCCCAAGCGGCTCGGCCTTGGATTCGTGCTTTCCAGAACTCGCGCCCAAAAGGGGAGGGGCAATCCGGGCGAGTGTCTACTTGTCGCCGGCCGCCGCCTTGGCCTCATTGAGGTAGCTATAGAAGCTGTATTTGGAGATGCCAAAGAACTCGCAGGCGCGCTCGCTCGACTTGGAAATGAGGAAGGCACCGCGACGGTCGAGGTAGCCAATGGCACGAATGCGCTCGTCTTTGGTCATGAGTGCCGCGGGCTTGCCCACAAACTGCTCGCACTCGTGCAGCAGGTCCTCGAGCAGATCGCCGATGTTCTTGGTAATGGGCTCGGGCTCGGTATAGCCCGTGCCGCCGGTGCCGGTAAAGGCATCGAGCGAGCGCTCAAAAGCCTTCATGAGCGTAATGTCAAAGTTGATGCCCAAAATGCCGACGGGCTTGCCCTCGTCGTTGCGGATAAAGATCGTCGACGATTTGAGCAGCTTACCGTCGGTGGTTTTAGTGAGGTACGGCTCGCGGTCGTGTACATCGGTGGCGCCCTCGTGCATGGACTCAAACACGATATGGCTGGGGCCGTCACCCAGTTTGCGCCCGCTGACGTGGCCGTTTTCGATCACTACGATGGAGTGGTCTACGTCCTCGGTCTCCAGATCGTGGACGACGACTTCGCAGTTGGGGCCAAATTGGAGCGCCAGGCCGTGTGCGAGGCGCTTGTAAAACTCAATCTGTGCGGGGGTCATGGGTACCTTCCTAAAAATTAGTTTGGGCACACTTTGCCATAAACCACATCTGTTCGCAAACAAATCCATCAACAAGGCAATTCATGACCGTTCGGCGGCGAAAAAGTACCGATTACGGCAACAAACAATTTGTTAGGTTTGCCAATCAAAAAGTGTGATAGAACAGTGCTAACAAACTTTTTGTTTGGCATCCACATAAAAGTTCAGTCGCATGAATGGGAATGGGCTGAAACGCGTATGCGGGGGCCGGCAAGAGAGGACTTAAGGAGTTCACCGTATGGCCGATAAGATCCAGTGGGCGGGCAACACGATGCCCAAGAGCGATGACAAGCACTTGGGAATCATGAGCCTCGACCACGTGAAGAAGGCCCGCGCCTTCCACCAGTCGTTCCCTCAATATACCGTCACCCCGCTTGCCCGCCTGGACGGTCAGGCTGCGCGCTTGGGTCTGTCCAACCTGTGCGTTAAGGACGAGAGCTATCGCTTTGGCCTCAACGCCTTTAAGGTTCTGGGCGGATCGTTTGCCATGGCCAACTACATTGCCGACGAGACCGGCAAGGACGTTGCCGAGTGCACCTTCGATTACCTGACCTCCGATCAGCTTGCCAAGGACTTTGGCCAGGCCACCTTCTTTACCGCTACCGACGGCAATCATGGCCGCGGCGTGGCATGGGCTGCCAACAAGCTGGGCCAGAAGGCCGTCGTTCACATGCCCAAGGGTTCCACCAAGCCCCGCTTCGATAACATCGCCGCCGAGGGCGCAACGGTGACCATCGAAGAGGTCAACTACGACGAGTGCGTGCGCATGGCCGCCGCCGAGGCCGACGCCTGCGAGCGCGGCGTCATCGTTCAGGACACCGCCTGGGAGGGCTACGAGAAGATCCCGTCTTGGATCATGGAGGGCTACGGCACCATGGCTTCCGAGGCTGCCGAGCAGCTGCGCGAGATGGCCATCAACCGCCCGACGCACGTGTTTGTCCAGGCTGGCGTGGGTTCGCTCGCCGGCGCCGTGGTGGGCTACTTCACCAACCTGTATCCCGATAACCCGCCCACCTTCGTCGTGGTCGAGTGCGCTCCGGCCGCCTGCCTGTACAAGGGCGCTGCCGCCGGCGACGGCGATCCGCGTATCGTGGACGGTGACATGCCCTCCATCATGGCCGGTCTGTGCTGCGGCGAGCCCAACATCCTGGGCTGGGATATCCTGCGCAACCATGCCACCGCCTTCGTGTCCTGCCCCGACTGGGTCACCGCTCGCGGCATGCGCACCCTGGGCGCCCCCGAGAAGGGCGACCCGCGCGTCATCTCCGGCGAGTCCGGCGCGGTGACCACTGGCCTGGTCGAGACCCTCATGCTCGATCCTGAGTACGCCGAGCTCAAAGAGCTCATCGGCCTGGATAAGACGAGCTCCGTGCTCTGCTTCTCCACGGAAGGTGACACCGATCCGGATCAGTACCGTCGCATCGTCTGGGAAGGCGAATACCCCACTTGCTAATCGTTGGGGCGGAGTAAATAGGTATCGCTCCGCCACCTCACAGGTAGATTCCTTAGTTTGAAAGGTTATGAACAATGGCTAAAGAACTCGATTTCGACGCTATCAAGGCTGCTGCTGAGTCCCATCGTGCTGATATGACTCGCTTCCTGCGCGCCATGATCTCTCACCCCTCTGAGTCCTGCGAGGAGGGTGAGGTCGTCGCTTGCATTAAGGCCGAGATGGAGAGCCTTGGCTATGACGAGGTCAAGGTCGACGGCCTGGGTAACGTCATGGGCTTTATGGGCGAGGGCGACAAGATCATCGCCATCGACTCTCACATCGACACCGTCGGCATCGGCAACATCGATAACTGGGATGCCGATCCTTATGAGGGCTACGAGACCGACGAGATCATCTATGGCCGCGGCGGCTCCGACCAGGAGGGTGGCATGGCTTCTGCTACCTACGCTGCCAAGATGATGAAGGACATGGGCCTCATCCCCGAGGGCTACAAGATCATGGTCGTCGGCACCGTCCAGGAAGAGGACTGCGACGGCATGTGCTGGCAGTACATCTACAACAAGGACGGCATTAAGCCCGAATTCGTCATTTCCACCGAGCCCACCGACGGCGGCATCTATCGCGGTCACCGCGGCCGCATGGAGATCCGCGTCGACGTTCACGGCACCTCCTGCCACGGCTCTGCTCCCGACCGCGGCGACAATGCCATCTACAAGATGGCCGACATCATCGCCGACGTTCGCGCTCTCAACAACAACGGCTGCGACGAGTCGACCGACATCAAGGGTCTCGTCAAGATGCTCGACCCCAAGTACAATCCCGAGCACTTCGAGGATGCCCGCTTCCTGGGCCGCGGCACCTGCACCGTCAGCCAGATCTTCTACACCAGCCCCAGCCGCTGCGCCGTGGCCGACTCCTGCGCCATCTCCATCGACCGTCGTATGACCGCCGGTGAGACCTGGGAGTCCTGCCTGGACGAGATCCGCAACCTGCCGGCAGCCAAGAAGTACGGTGACGACGTGAAGGTCTCCATGTACATGTACGACCGTCCGTCCTGGACCGGCGAGGTCTACGAGACCGAGGCTTACTTCCCCACGTGGATCAACAAGGAGACCGCTCCGCACGTCAAGGCCCTCGTCGACGCCCACAAGGCCATGTTTGGTGACGAGCGCATCGGCTGCGAGCCCAGCATGGACAAGCGCACCGGTCGCCCGCTGTGCGACAAGTGGACCTTCTCCACGAACTGCGTTTCCATCCAGGGCCGCTACGGCATCCCCTGCGTGGGCTTTGGCCCGGGTGCCGAGTCTCAGGCTCACGCTCCCAACGAGGTCACCTACAAGGACGACCTGGTCACCGCTGCCGCCATGTACGTGGCTGCCCTGAACCTCTACGATCCGAGCAAGGCCGATGGCGACGCCACCGTGTTCCGCGCCGGTCTGACCAACAACAAGATCGATTAGTCCCATTCCTCGATTTTGTTGAGCCGGGGGCCGCTCGTGTCCCCGGCACCCCCTGTTGACTTGGGGCCCGCGGTCGTTATCTCCCATGCTTCCTCAACGGTGGCGGGTCCTCGTCATGGTGCTCTGCATGTTCTAGCCACACGCGCATGCCGGAGCACATCTACTCATTGCGATCGTTTCATCTTTAGAAAGGACATTTCCATGGACGCTAAGTTTACCGAGCTCGTCGAGCAGCTGAACGGCCTCGATTTTAAGGGTATGTACGGCAGCGATTTCCTGCACACTTGGGACAAGACCACCGATGAGCTCAAGGCTCTCTACATCGTCGCCGACGCCCTGCGCGAGCTGCGTGAGAACAACGTTTCGTCCAAGATCTTCGACTCGGGCCTGGCCGTCTCCCTGTTCCGCGACAACTCCACCCGTACGCGCTTCTCCTTCTCTAAGGCCGCCAACCTGCTCGGCCTTGAGCTGCAGGACCTGGACGAGAAGAAGTCCCAGATCGCTCACGGCGAGACCGTCCGCGAGACCGCTACCATGATTTCCTTCATGGCCGACGTCATCGGCATCCGCGACGACATGTACATCGGCAAGGGCGACGCCTATATGGCCGAGGTCTCCGAGTCTGTCCAGCAGGCCTACGAGGACGGCGTTCTGGATCACCGTCCCACGCTCATCTCCCTGCAGTCCGATTCCGACCACCCCACGCAGTCCTCTGCCGACATGCTCTACCTCATCAACGAGTTTGGCGGTCTTGAGAACCTCAAGGGCAAGAAGGTTGCCGTCACCTGGGCCTATTCGCCCTCTTACGGCAAGCCGCTGTCCTGCCCGCAGTCGCTGATCAGCCTGCTGCCCCGCTTTGGCATGGACGTCACCCTGGCCCACCCCGAGGGCTACGACCTCATGCCCGAGGTCGTCGAGCGCGCCAAGGGCTATGCCGCCGAGTCCGGCACCACCTTTAAGCAGGTCAACACCATGGCCGAGGCCTTCGAGGGCGCCGACATCGTGATCCCCAAGAGCTGGGCTCCGTTTGCCGCCATGGAGAAGCGTACCAACCTGTACGCCGAGGGCGACGACGCCGGCATCGCTGCGCTCGAGAAGGAGCTGCTCGCCCAGAACGCCACGCATCAGGATTGGTGCTCCACGACCGAGCTCATGGAGAAGACCGCCAACGGCCAGGACACCATCTTTATGCACCCGCTGCCCGCCGACATTTCCGGTGTCTCCTGCGAGCACGGCGAGGTTAACGCCGACGTCTTCGACATGCACCGCGTGGGCATGTACAAGGAGGCCAGCTACAAGCCGTATGCCATCGCAGCCATGATGTTCCTGCAGAAGGTTGCCGATCCCGCCGCTACCCTCAAGGCCCTCGACGAGCGCAACACCGCCCGTTGGCTCCAGGCCTAAAGCCGGGTTGAGGTAAGCCATGTAAAGGGGGCGCTCTGCCAACCGGCGGGGTGCCCTTTTTTGCATCGCGGGCGTGCGGGATAAGCGCTTTCGATGTGGATGCCCGCGGCGCGAGTTATGGGTACGATGGTTTCAGGGGAGGTATCACCATGAGACTTGGATGCGTCATTATGGCTTCGGGCGAGGGCAAGCGGTTTGGCTCCAACAAGATGCTTGCCGATATCTATGGCGAGCCGCTGATTGCCCGGGCCATCGATTCGGTTCCCCGGGGCTTTGACGTCGTGGTTTCGACGCGTTGGCCCGAGGTCGCTCAGATTTGCGAGGACAAGCATTGCCCGTGCGTTCTGCACGATGGCGAGCTGCGCAGCGAAAGCGTCCGTGCGGGCCTTTCGTGGGGAGTCGAACGCAACTGGAAAGGTTGCCTCTTTTTGCCGGGCGACCAGCCGCTTGTGAGCACGGACTCTTTTGAGGCCATGGTTCGCGCGTTTGACGAGCGTGGCCGCAAACATCCGGTGCGCTTGGCGTGCAACGGTGAGCCTTCGAGCCCGGTGCTCTTTCCGGCGGAACTATTCGATGCACTCATGCGTCTTGAGGGCAAGGACGGCGGGGGCTCGATTCTCAAGGACCGTGCCGACGTGGTGCTGGTCGAGGCGCGTGCCTACGAGCTGTGGGATGTCGATACCGCAGAGGGACAGCGACGCATAACGGAGCATATCGCGGCCTGCTCGTATTTTGATCGCGTGGCCAACTGTATTAATCAATAAGGAGCAACATGATCATCATCAAAAACGGCGCGCTCGTGACGCCCCAGGGGCTTCGCCGCGCCGATCTTGCCATGGAGGGCGACAAGATTGTGCGGATTGCCGCGGCGATTGAGCCGGCCGAGGGCGATACCGTCGAGGACGCCGCGGGCTGCTGGGTGTTTCCCGGCTTTATCGACGGCCACACGCACATGCAGTGCTGGACTGGCATGGATTGGACAGCCGATAGCTTTGAAACCGGCACGCGTGCGGCTGCCTGCGGCGGTACGACGACCATCGTGGACTACGCGACGGCTGATCGCGGCGTGACCATGCCCGATGCCTTGGCCGAGTGGCATCGCCGTGCCGACGGAACCTGCACGGCCAACTACGCCTTTCATATGGCACTCGCCGAGTGGAATGAACGCAACCGCGCCGATCTTTCGGCTATGCGCGAGGCGGGCGCATCGTCGTTTAAGACCTACTTTGCCTACGATCATTTGCGCCTGGACGATGCCGAGACGCTCGAGGTGCTCGAGGAGCTCAAGCGTATTGGCGGCATACTGTGCGTGCATTGCGAGAACGGTACGCTGGTGAATGAGCTGCAGAAGCGCGTGTACGAGCAGGGGATTCATGGGCCCGAGGGGCATGCGCTCAGCCGCCCGGACGTGTGTGAGGCCGAAGCCGTGAGCCGCCTGCTGTATCTGGCGCACCTGGCCGGCGACGCCCCAGTCAACGTGGTGCACCTTTCGACCAAGTTGGGGCTCGGGGCCATTCGTGCTGCCAAAGCGCGCGGGCAGAAGAATATCTATGTCGAGACCTGCCCCCAATATCTGATGCTTGACGACACCTGCTATCTGGAGCAGGGCGAGGACGGCTTTGCGGGCGCCAAGTACGTGATGAGCCCGCCGCTGCGCCATGCCGGTGACCGTGCGGCACTGCGCGAGGCGCTTGTGGCCGGCGAGATCGATACGATTGCGACCGATCATTGCAGCTTTAACCTGCACGGGCAAAAGGACCGCGGGCGCGACGATTTCCGCGCGATTCCCAACGGCGGGCCCGGCGTGGAGCATCGTCCCGTCGCGATTGCCACGAGCTTTGAGGGACAGCTGGGACCCGAGGACCTCTGCCGCTTGATGAGCGAGAACCCGGCGCGCGTGTTTGGCATGTACCCGCGCAAGGGCTGTCTTGCCGAGGGTGCCGATGCCGACGTGTGCGTGTGGGATCCTTGCGCGCGTTGGACGATCAGCGCCGCGACACAGCATCAGGCCGTGGACTACACGCCGCTCGAGGGCTTTGAGGCACATGGCCGCGCCAAGGCCGTGTTTGTGAACGGCGTGCTGGCGGCACGCGACGGCGAGCCCACCGGAGCCCAGCCCGGCCGCTACGTCCCCCGCTAGCAGCAAAGATGCCGTGTCCCCTCCTCAGTTGCGGTGAAATACGGACTGTTTGCGGCCGTCGGGCGGCCAAACAGTCCGTATTTCACCGCAACTGAGGAGATGGGGCCGGCTACTTGAGGCTGCTGGCGACGACGGGGTGGTCGAGAGCTGCCTCGAAGCGGTCGGCCATCGTGGGGTCGCTGAGCGTGTCGACTTGGTTGAGCATGATGCGGGCATTGTTGAGGTTCAGCATCCGCAGCTCGGCATTGAGCACCTGGGCGACGCGCTCTGGGGTGGCAGTGTCGGTGAGCTCGCAGCCGCAACGCTCGCAAAAGAGCTCGGGGCGGTGGACAACCTCGGCGACGGGTTTGCCCAGTCCCGAGGCGCCGACGACCCAGACAACGTTTGCCGTGCCGGCGGGAATTACCGGCTCCCAGGCGGCATGCGCCTTGAGCGGGAGTCGCTTGCTACCGTCTGCCTCGGCCAACACATAGTCAAAGCGCTGTGCCAGCTCGCCGAGTGGCTCGGCGGGGGCGGAGAGCTTGCCTGTCTCCGGGTCCAAGATGCCTGCCTGGCAGATGCCTCCGCGTGCAAGCCCCGCGCAGGCCTCGCAGGTGCAGCCTGGGGCGTGTGGGGCACCTGGCTTCCAAGGCGCGGCGTCCAGGCGACGATTCGACCCGTCCCATGGCACGCCGGCAACGGGAAGCATATGCGTGGTGGTGCAGAGGAGCACGCGGCCGCCAGCGCGCATGAGCTCAAGACCCAGCGTTTTGAGCAACGTCGACTTGCCGCCGCTGCCGATAATCGCGGTAATGCCCGGCTCGATCCTGAGCGCCGAGGCAAGATTGCCGCTAACCGTTTCCATCTGTTCACCGCCGTATAATACTGTGATAATAAATAATCATCAGAGTAGCGGTCGAGCCGCTTTTGCTCTGCTCAAACCGTAGCACAGGGAGGTGCCCCGGGAATGCTCGTTTATGTTCGCGGCGCCGGCGATATCGCCACGGGTGTCGCCGCTCGCTTGGTGCGCGCCGGCGTGTCGGTCGTTATGGCCGATATCGCGGTTCCCACGTGCATCCGCCGCACAATCAGTTTTTGCGAGGCTATTCGCCTGGGCGAGGTCCAGGTCGAGGGCATTCGCGCTCGCTTGGCGCAGACGCCGGCAGAGGCGCTCGAGATTACCCAAGCAGGGGATGTTGCCGTCGTGGTGGACCCTCAGGCCAAGATGCTCGATGAGCTTAAACCCGCGGCTGTGGTCGACGCGATTTTGGCCAAGCGCAACCTGGGCACCACGCGCGACATGGCGCCTACCGTCATCGCCGTGGGGCCGGGCTTTACCGCGCCGGTCGATTGCGACGCCGTGGTCGAGACCATGCGCGGGCATTTTTTGGGCCGCGTCATTACCCAGGGCTCGCCCCAGCCCAACACGGGCGTGCCGGGCGTGATCGCCGGCTATGGCAAGGAGCGCGTTATCCACAGCCCCGCCGCCGGCGTGTTTCGGTCCGACCGCGCAATCGGCGACATCGTGAGCGCCGGAGACGTGATTGGCTACGCGGACGATACGCCCATGTGCACGCAGATCGATGGCTGCCTGCGCGGGCTTTTGGCGAACGGCGTGCAGGTGACTGAGGGCTTTAAATGCGCCGATGTCGATCCGCGTGGCGATGCCAGCTATATCAACTACATTTCGGACAAGGCGACGTCGGTCGGCGGCGGCGTGCTCGAGGCACTCGCTATGCTCACCGATATCTTTAGAGGATAGAAGGCGGCAATGGAAAAGCTCGATGTTGTGAATGCGGCGCTTGTCGCCCTGCGTGCTGGCGAGACGTGCGAGCTCGTGGTCGTAGCCGGCACGGCGGGGTCGTCGCCGCGCGGCGTGGGCGCCTGGATGGCCGTCTTTGCCGACGGTAGCCAGGCGGGCACCATCGGCGGCGGCAAGATCGAGCTCTTTGCGCTGGACGAGGCGCGAGAGCTGCTGGCCGCGGGGCAATCGCGTCTGGTCCGCTACACCATGGGCGGCGAGAACTCCGATACCGGCATGATCTGCGGCGGAGCCATCTGCCTGTGCTACCTACATCTGGATGCGACCCAGGCACCGTTGTTCCAGGAAATTGCCGACGTCTTGGTCTATCGGCGCATCGGCGACTTCGTCATCGACTTTGAACCGTTTATCGCGAGCGCGCTCGAGGGCGATGTGGCCGAGTACCATGGCGAGGCATCGCGCCATACCATTGCGGGCTGCCCCGGGCTTTCACTGGTGGAGGAGGGGAGTAACGTCACCTACACCAACGCTGCCTCCGAGATTCCCGCGGCGCACATCGAGACGCTCTGCCCCGAGGGCCTGACCTACATCTTTGGCTGCGGACACGTGGGCGCCGCGACGGCGCGCGTGCTCACGGCGGCGGGCTTTGCCGTCGTGGCCTGCGATGACCGCCCCGGCACGTTGACGCCCGAATGGGTGCCCGGTGTCTACGATCGTCGCCTGGTCGATTACAAGAACCTGAGCGAGCTGTGTCCCATCGGTCCGCGCGACTTGGTGGTCGTCGCCACGGCGGGTCACAAGTCCGATATCGACGTGGTGATTCAGGCCATGCGTGCCAAGCCTGCCTATCTGGGCTGTCTGGGTTCGCGCCGCAAGACGGCCTTTGTGCGTGCCCGCCTGGAGCAGGAAGGTTTTACGCAGGACCAGATCGACGAGCTGCACCTTCCGATCGGCGTTGCCATCGAGGCCGAGGACCCCAAGGAGATCGCCATCTCCATCGCCGCCGAGATGATCCACCTGCGCCGCACCAAACTCGTCCCCCGCAAGCGCTAATCGCATCCCCAACAAGCAGTTGCGGTGAAATAAGGATTGTTTAAGCCTGTTAGGCCGCCAAACAGTCCCTATTTCACCGCAACTGCTTTTTGGGACCCATTTGTGCGGGGGAGTTGTGGAGTTGTGCAGGCAGACGAGGTTTTTCTGGAAATACGCTCCCGATGCGCGTATAGTACCGATAGTTTTGTCGGCTCCTGCTGCGTCGAGTCCAAACCGCGAAATGCCACGAGCGGCGCGGATGCAGCCAGGAGGCACGAGGACAACCCATCGTGGCCACGCCCCGTGCTTAAAACCCCAAGAAGGAGTGAACAATGGCAGAAGAGAAGTATGTGCCGCGTCTGAAGACCAAGTACAACAACGAGGTCAAGCAGCAGCTTCAGGACAAGTTCCAGTACGAGAACGTCATGATGATCCCCAAGTTTGAGAAGATCGTCGTGAACATGGGTGTCGGCGAGGCCGCTACCGATTCCAAGGCCATCGACGGTGCCGTGCGCGACCTGCGCGCCATCACCGGCCAGCAGCCGATGATCACCCGTGCCCGCAAGTCCATCGCTACCTTCCGCCTGCGCGCTGGTATGCCGATCGGCTGCAAGGTTACCCTGCGTGGCGACCGTATGTGGGAGTTCTTCGATCGTCTGACCTCCGTCGCGATCCCCCGTATCCGTGACTTCCGCGGCATCTCCGCCAAGAGCTTCGACGGCCGTGGTAACTTCTCCATGGGCGTCACCGAGCAGCTCATCTTCCCCGAGATCGACTTCGACTCCGTCGATCACCAGCGTGGTATGGACATCACTTTCGTGACCACCGCCAACACCGATGAGGAGGCCAAGGCCCTTCTGGACGCCTTCGGTTTCCCGTTCAAGAAATAGGTTCACCTGCCCTATAAGCGCCGTTCCCACAAGGGGGCGGCGCTTGGGGCGAACAATACTCTATGTGAGGAGGATATAAGTGGCTAAGACATCGATGATCGTCAAGTGCAATCGCAAGCAGAAGTTCTCTACTCGTGAGTACACGCGCTGCCAGCGCTGCGGCCGTCCGCACTCTGTGTACCGCAAGTTCGGCCTGTGCCGTGTCTGCTTCCGCGAGCTTGCACTCAAGGGCGAGCTTCCCGGCGTTAAGAAGGCCAGCTGGTAAGTCACTACCAGCGTTTCAAGCATCAGTTTGGAACAGGGAAAACGCGCTAAAAAGGCTTTGCCGTTAAGGGCGGCGAAGAACCAAGAGCACGTGTTCATCAAGAACGAAGGAGAATCTGTATGAACCTTACAGACCCGATCGCAGATATGCTTACGCGCATCCGTAACGCTAACTCTGTGAACAAGGCCACGGTCTCCATGCCGAGCAGCAAGAAGCTCGTCGAGATCGCTCGTGTTCTGCACGAGGAGGGCTACATCGAGGGCTACGATGTCGAGGACACCGTTCCCCAGAAGACTCTGCACATCACGCTTAAGTATGGTCCCAAGAAGGCTAAGGTCATCAACGGCATCCGCCGCATTTCCAAGCCGGGCCTGCGTAAGTACACCGGCGTTGCCGACATGCCCCGCGTCCGCGGTGGCCTTGGTACCGCCATTATTTCCACCAGCCATGGCGTCATGACCGACCGCGATGCTCGCAAGCACAACGTCGGCGGCGAGATCATCGCTTACGTCTGGTAATTCGCTCGGTAGGTAGAAGGAAAGGAGATCACCGTGTCTCGTATCGGTAATAAGCCTGTCCAGATTCCCGCCGGAGTCGAAGTGGCAGTCAACGGCAACAACGTTGTCGTCAAGGGCCCCAAGGGCCAGCTCGAGCTCGATGTCTTTGAGAAGCTCGCTATCAACGTCGAGGACAACGTCCTCACCGTTTCCCGTCCCGACGACGAGCGTGAGACCCGTGCCCGCCACGGCCTCACCCGCGCTCTCATCCACAACATGGTTGTTGGCGTTTCCGAGGGCTTCGAGAAGAAGCTCGAGCTCGCCGGCGTCGGTTACCGCGTGCAGCAGAAGGGCAAGAACCTCGAGTTCTCCCTGGGCTTCTCGCACCCCGTGATCGTCGAGGCTCCCGAGGGCATCACCTTCGAGGTTCCCGACAACACCCACGTGAACGTCAAGGGTATCAACAAGCAGCAGGTCGGTCAGATCGCCGCTGAGATCCGCGGCCATCGTCCTCCCGAGCCTTACAAGGGCAAGGGTATCCACTACGTTGGCGAGCACATCCGCCGCAAGCTGGGTAAGGCCGCCAAGTAGTCGTAACCGACTCACTCGCATAAGACCAGCACCCCGTCAGGTGCTGGCAAGATCAACCTTTTTAGGAGTTTACGTATGAACAAGCATAAGGCGAAGCTGGAAGGCCTCAAGCGTCGTCAGCGTCGTGTTCGCGGCAAGGTCTCGGGTACTTCCGAGCGTCCGCGTCTTCGCGTGACCCGTACTAACGCCAACATCTATGCCCAGATCATCGACGACAGCAAGGGCTCCAGCCTGACGCTCGTCTCTGCCTCGACCCTCGAGGCCGAGTTCAAGGGCACCCACACCTCGAACAAGGAGGCTGCGGAGAAGGTCGGTCAGCTCGTTGGCAAGCGCGCCATCGAGGCCGGCATCACCAAGGTCGCCTTCGATCGCGGTGGCCGTATCTACCATGGCCGCGTCAAGGCCCTCGCCGACGGTGCTCGTGCCGCCGGTCTCGAGTTCTAGGAGGTATGTAGCACATGGCTCGTAATCAGAAGCAGCAGCGCGAGGCCTCCGAGTTCGAGGAGCGCGTCGTTTACATCAACCGCGTGTCGAAGACCGTCAAGGGTGGTCGTCGCATGAGCCTCGTCGCTCTCGTCGTCGTTGGCGACGGCAAGGGCAACGTCGGCGTTGGCATGGGCAAGTCCGCTGAGGTGCCCATGGCCATCTCCAAGGCGTCTCTCGATGCCAAGAAGAACATGTTCCACGTGCCGGTGACCGATCAGGGCACCATTCCGCACGAGGTTCTCGGTCACTTTGGTGCCGGCCGCATCATCATCAAGCCCGCTGTCGAGGGTACCGGTGTTATCGCCGGCGGCGCTGTGCGTCCCCTCTTCGAGCTTGCTGGCATCAAGAACGTCCTGTCCAAGTCCCTCGGTACCGACAACGGCCTCAACATCATCAAGGCTGCCGTCGAGGGCCTCAAGGAGCTCTCCAGCCCTGAGGACGTCGCGGCTCGCCGTGGCCTGACGGTCTCCGAGATGTTCGTCGGTAAGGAGAACTAAGCATGGCTGACACCATCAAGATCAAGCAGGTCCGCAGCACCAACGGTTGCAAGCAGGACCAGGTCCGTACTGTCCGTGCCCTCGGTCTCCACAGGATCCGCGAGGTTCGCGAGATTGCTGACAACGAGTCCGTCCGCGGCATGATCTTCAAGGTCAAGCACCTTGTCGAGATTGTAGAGGAGTAGCAAATGCAGCTTCACGATCTTACTCCCGCGCCCGGTTCCACCAAGAACCGCAAGCGCGTCGGCCGTGGCAATTCTTCGGGTCACGGCACCACTTCTGGCCGCGGTCAGAAGGGCCAGGGTTCCCGCTCTGGCGGCACCAAGGGTGCCGGCTTCGAGGGTGGCCAGACTCCGCTGGCTATGCGCCTGCCCAAGCTTCCGGGCTTCCGCAACCCCCGTCGTATCGAGTACACCGCTGTTAACGTTGAGCGTCTCGAGCGCAAGTTCGAGGACGGCGCTGTGATCGACGGTGCCGCTCTTAAGGCCGCTCGCATCACCAAGAGCGAGTTCGAGCCCGTCAAGGTGCTCGGCAATGGTGAGCTCACCAAGAAGTTCACGGTCAAGGTCGACAAGGTCAGCGCTTCTGCGCAGGCCAAGATCGAGGCCGCCGGCGGAAAGGTCGAGCTGCCGTGCTAAATGGTCTTAAGAATGCTTTCCGCATCAAAGAATTGCGCGAAAAGATTCTTTTTACCATAGCTATGCTCGTCGTGTACCGCATTGGTGCGCACGTTCCTGTGCCCGGCATTCCCTTCCAGGGGATGCTGGGCCTTTTCTCGACCGATAACAATTCGGTCGCCGCAGGTGCTATGGCCCTCCTGAATCTTTTCTCTGGCGGCGCTTTGAGCTATGTGTCGGTGTTTTCGCTTGGCATCATGCCTTACATCACCAGCTCGATCATCCTCCAGATGCTCCAGGCCGTCGTGCCTTCCCTGCATGAGCTTGCCCGCGAGGGCGAGGTCGGTCAGACCAAGATTACGCAGTATTCGCGTTACCTCACCCTGGCTCTGGCAATCCTCAACTCCGTGGGTTACCTCTTCCTCTTTAAGAGCTTCGGCATCAGCTTTAATGGCGCCGGCGCTCCCGAGATCATCTTCGACCTCATGATCGTTGGTACGCTCACTGCGGGCGCCATGCTGATCATGTGGATTGGTGAGCTCATCACCCAGCGCGGTATCGGCAATGGCATGTCGCTGATCATCTTCGCGAACATCATGGCCGGTCTGCCGCAGGCTATCTTCTCCAGCACCGAGGGCAATGCCGGCGGCATCATCACCATGGTGATCATCTGCGCCATCATCCTGCTGGTTATCCCGCTGATTGTTTTCCTTGAGCGCGGCCAGCGCCGCATTCCGGTCTCCTACGCTAAGCGCGTCGTGGGCCGTCGCATGATGGGTGGCCAGACCACCTACCTGCCCATCAAGGTCAACACCGCGGGTGTTGTGCCGATCATCTTCGCTTCGGCGCTGCTGTACTTCCCGGCTCAGATTGCCGTGTTCTTCCCCGGCATCGGCTGGATTCAGGCAGTCGCTTCTGCGCTTTCGACCGGTTGGCTCAACTGGGTGCTTAACGTTGTCCTCATCGTGTTCTTCGCGTACTTCTACACCTCCATGGTGTTCAACCCCGATGACACGGCCGACAACCTTAAGAAGCAGGGCGGCTTTATTCCGGGCGTCCGTCCGGGTAGGGCTACCGCGGCCTACATCAAGAACGCGCTCAACAAGATTACGCTTCCCAGCGCTGTCTTTTTGGCGCTCATCGCCATCGTGCCTTCGATCATCTTTTCCTTCACGGGTAACCATCTGATCCAGGCATTTGGCGGCACGTCCATCCTCATCATGGTCGGCGTCGTGCTCGACACGGTCGATAAGCTCGAAGGCCAGATCAAGATGTATGATTACGATGGATTCTTTAAATAGGCTAGAGGAGGATTGCTCATGAACCTCGTATTGCTCGGAGCTCCGGGTGCCGGTAAGGGCACCGTCGCACAGGAGCTCGTCGCCGAGTTTGGCGTCGCCCATATTTCCACGGGCGACCTGCTGCGTGCTGCCGTCAAGGGTGGCACCGAGCTTGGTATTCAGGCTAAGAAGTACATGGACGCTGGCGAGCTCGTTCCCGACCAGCTCGTGATCGACCTTGTCAAGGAGCGCCTTGCCGCCGATGACGCCCAGCAGGGCTTCATCCTCGACGGCTTCCCGCGCAACACCGCCCAGGCTGTGACGCTCGATTCCGAGCTCTCCGCCATGGGTCGCGAGATCGACTGCGCCCTTCTGGTCGATGTGGCCCCCGAGGTCATTATCGATCGTCTGTCTTCGCGTCGCACCTGCCGCGCATGCGGTTACACCGGCACCGCTGCCGATGCTACCTGCCCCAAGTGTGGCGGCGAGATGTATCAGCGCGACGACGACAAGCCCGAGACCATCAAGAACCGTCTCGACGTCTACGAGAAGTCCACGAGCCCGCTCGTCGACTACTATCGTGGCCAGGGTCTGCTCAAGTCGGTCAACGGTGACCAGGCTCGCGAGACCGTGTACGGGGATGTCAAAGAGGCTCTCGGTCTATGATCAAGATTAAGTCTGCAACGCAAATCGAGCAGATGAAGAAGGCAGGAGCGCTATCTAAGATGGCGCTCCGCCACGTTGGAGCCATGGTGCGCCCCGGCGTTTCCACCTTTGAGCTCGATCAGCTCGCGGAGCAGATTATCCGCATGCATGGCGGCACCCCGGCCTTTAAGGGTTACGGCGGGTTCCCGGGGACCATTTGCGCATCGATCAACGATGCCGTGGTCCACGGTATTCCCAACCCCGACATGATCCTGCGCGATGGCGATATCATCTCCATCGATACGGGAGCCGTTGTCGACGGTTGGGTCGGCGATAACGCTTGGACGTTTTTCGTCGGCACCCCCACGCCCGAAGCCAAGGCTTTGTGCGAGGTCACGCGCGATTGCCTTAAGGCTGCCATCGAGCAGGCTGTTCCCGGTAACCATATCGGGGACGTCGGTTATGCCGTTCAGTCCCTCGCCGAGTCTCACGGTTACGGTGTGCTTCGTGATTATGTAGGCCATGGCATTGGCCGCGTGATGCACGAGGACCCCAACGTTCCTAACTATGGAAAGAAGGGGAGGGGCGTTCGCCTCCAGGCCGGCATGGTCATTGCCATCGAGCCGATGGTTACGATGGGTTCCAACCATGTGAGCACGGGCTCCGACGGTTGGATTGTTACGACCAACGATCACCTGCCCGCCGCGCACTACGAGAATACCGTCGCCATTACCAATGATGGTCCGGTGATTCTCACCACGGATGCCCAAGGTGCTTGGTGCTCCCTCCAAGGCGGAGAAATGTAACAAGTTCCACTTAGTTGTGGAGCCATTACGAAGTTATTACGATGCGTGCATACGTGTTGTAGAATACTCAATCGCTGTCGTTTTCTAGAGAAAGATGATTGCTTGTGAAGAAGGAAGACGCAATTGAGCTCGAGGGTACGGTAAAGGAACCGTTGCCCAACGCCATGTTTAAGGTCGAGCTCGAGAACGGTCATTCGGTTCTGTGCAACATTTCTGGCAAGATCCGAATGAATTACATCCGTATTCTCCCCGGTGACAGGGTTGTCGTGGAGCTTTCCCCGTACGACCTGACCCGCGGCCGCATCACCTATCGCTATAAATAGCGGCACGCATACACGCACTCCATTTCCGACTGCAGGCTTAGCTCAACCTACGGTCGGATTGTGTGTGAAGACCAGCCATAGTTTTAAACGCCTGCGGCTGGGCGAGTAGATAGTAGGGAAGTAGTTTGAGCGCTACCGAAAGGAAGAACGATGAAGGTACGTCCTTCGGTCAAGAAGATGTGCGATAAGTGCAAAATCATTAGGCGCCATGGCAAGGTCCTCGTCATTTGCGAGAACCCCCGTCATAAGCAGCGTCAGGGTTAAGAGAGGAGACTACGTTGGCCCGTATTAATGGTGTCGACCTCCCGCGTGAGAAGCGCGTTGAGATCGGTCTGACCTACATTTACGGCATCGGCCGCACCACTGCGACGAAGATTTGCGTCGAGTGCAACGTTAACGTGGATACGCGCGTTAAGGACCTCACCGAGGATGAGGTTAACGCCATCCGCGATTATATCGATAAGAACCAGATCATGGTTGAGGGCGACCTCCGCCGTGAGCGCAACCAGAACGTCAAGCGCCTTATGGACATCGGCTGCAACCGCGGCCTTCGTCACCGCAAGGGCCTCCCGGTCCGCGGCCAGCGCACCCACACTAACGCTCGTACCCGCAAGGGCCCGAAGCGTCAGATCGGTGCTAAGAAGAAGAAATAAGGAGCGCTAGATAGATGGCTACTGCTAAGAAGAACGTTCGCGCTGCCCGTCTGAAGCGCGCGGACCGTAAGAACATTTCCGTGGGCCAGGCTCACATTCGTTCTACGTTCAACAACACGATCGTTTCGATCACCGATCCCCAGGGCAACGTCATTTCCTGGAAGTCGGCTGGCCAGGTGGGCTTCAAGGGCTCCCGTAAGTCCACGCCGTTCGCTGCCCAGATGGCTGCCGAGGCTGCTGCCAAGCAGGCCATGGAGCACGGTATGAAGAAGGTTTCCGTCTTCGTCAAGGGCCCCGGCTCCGGTCGTGAGACCGCCATCCGCTCCCTCCAGGCTGCTGGCCTCGAGGTCTCGAGCATCCAGGACAAGACCCCCATTCCGCACAACGGCTGCCGCCCCAAGAAGCGTCGCCGCGTGTAACTGAAAGGATCGTATCAATATGGCAATCGACAGGACTCCTGTTCTTAAGCGCTGCCGTCAGCTCGGGATCGATCCCGCTGAGCTCGGTTACAGCAGCAAGAAGGAATCTATCCGTCAGCCCAAGCGCCGTCGCAAGGAATCTGAGTACGGCATGCAGCTGCGCGAGAAGCAGAAGGTCAAGTTCATCTATGGCGTTCTGGAGAAGCAGTTCCACGGCTACTTCAACAAGGCCCGCAAGATGAACGGCGTCACCGGTGAGAACCTCATGATCATCCTTGAGTCTCGCCTCGACAACGTCGTCTTCCGTCTTGGCTTCGCCCGCACCCGCAAAGAGGCTCGTCAGTCCGTCCGTCACGGTCACTTCACCGTGAACGGCAAGCGCGTGGACATCCCGTCCTACCGCGTCAAGGCCGGCGACGTCGTCGCTGTCGGCGAGAAGTTCCGTGACCTCCTCCCCATCAAGGAGGCCCTGATTTCCTCCGAGCGCTTTGAGGTCCCTGGCTGGCTCGAGGTCGATATCGAGAAGCTGTCTGGTAACGTGCTCGCTCTGCCGACGCGTGAGCAGATCAGCGGTGATATCAACGAGCAGCTCATCGTCGAGCTCTACTCTAAGTAGTCCATCCGGGCTGCTGAGGCTGGAGGTAATACATGTCAGAATTCATTAGGCCTCAGGTTCAGGTCGAAGAGATCAACGAGACGTCTGCTCGTGTCTCCGTCGAGCCGCTCGAGCGTGGTTACGGCGATACGCTGGGTAACTCCCTTCGTCGCGTTCTTCTGTCCTCGCTCGAGGGTGCCGCCGTCGAGGCTATTCAGATCGATGGTGCGCAGCACGAGTTCATGACCATCCCTAACATGGTCGAGGATGTCACCGACATCGTCCTGAATGTCAAGGGTCTTGTCTTCAGGGCTCTCGGCACGACCGACGAGGCGACCGCAACCATCTCGGTTGACGGCCCCTGCGAGGTCACCGGTGCGGACTTCTTTATTCCGTCCGAGTTTGAGCTGGTCAACCCCGAGCAGCACATTGCTACGCTCACCGAGGGTGGCCATCTCACCATGAGCATGCGCATCGGCTATGGCCGCGGCTATGTTTCTGGCGAGGCTAACAAGCGTGACAACGATCCCATCGGTGTGATCCACGTCGACTCGCTGTACTCGCCGGTGTCCCGTTGCGCCAAGCTCGTTGAGGCTTGCCGTGTCGGCCAGCATACCGACTACGACCGCCTTGTCCTCGAGATCGAGACCAACGGTTCCATCGCCCCGCGCGACGCCGTGGTCCAGGCTGCCAATATCATCAACCAGCATATGGCCGCCTTTATGAACCTTGCCGAGACCCCCGAGGTCGAGGAGGAGGCTTCGATCTTCGCTCCCGAGGTCACCAACGACAACGCCGAGCTGGACAAGCAGATCGAGGATCTGGACCTTTCCGTCCGTTCCTACAACTGCCTTAAGCGCGCCAGCATTCACTCGGTCCGTCAGCTCGTTGAGTTCTCGGAGAATGATCTGCTCAACATCCGTAACTTCGGTGTTAAGTCGATCGAGGAAGTGAAGGACAAGCTTGAGTCCATGGGCCTGAGCCTGAAGGCTTAATGCTTCGCATATTTGAGGAGAAACTAGACCATGCGTCACAACGTTAAGAAGGGCCTGAAGCTCGGCACCGATGCGAGCCACACCAAGGCCATGAAGAAGAGCCTTGCTAAGGCCCTCTTCGAGAACGACCGCATCAAGACCACCGAGACCCGCGCTAAGGCGCTGCGTTCGGTCGTCGATCCGATCATCACCTGGGCCAAGAAGGGCGACCTGCACTCTCGTCGTCTGGCTATCGCCAAGCTCGGCGATAAGCAGCTCGTTGCCGAGATCTTCGACAAGGCTGCTCAGGGCATGTGGCAGGACCGCAACGGCGGTTATACCCGCATCATGAAGCTCGGCAACCGCAAGGGCGACAACGCTCCCATCGTTATCATGGAGCTCGTCACCGAGCCTTGCACGCCTAAGGCCAAGAAGGCTGCTCCGGCCCCCAAGAAGGCCGCTGCTCCCAAGAAGGTCGAGGCTGTCGAGGAGGCTCCTGCTGAGGAGACCGCTGAGTAGACATTCCGTCTGCATAGGCTATATTCGAGGGGTACGTTCGCGTACCCCTCTTTTTTGTCGCGATACCGTTACTTGTTTGTTGGGAGCGCCCATGACTGCGCCGTCTGATTTCAATTCGACCCCCGAGCTTGACGCCACGCTCGTATTTCGCGTGGCCTATGATGGCTCGTCGTATAGCGGATTTGCCGAGCAGCCGGGACAGACGACGGTTGCGGGTGAGCTGCGCCGCGCTATCGAGACGCTGCTTCGCCGTCCGATCGATCTGACGTGCGCGGGGCGTACCGATGCCGGCGTGCATGCCGTGGCTCAGTACATCAGCGTGCCCGTAACGGACGCTGAGCTCGCTTGTACGCGCCGTAGGTGGCTGCGGGCCATGGATGCCCTGCTGCCCAAAGATATCGCCATAAACGAGGTCTACAAGGCCCGTAAAGGCTTTTCTGCACGTTTTGACGCGCGTTCCCGTACGTATACGTACCGTATTGCCGATCGAGATGCGCGCCCCGTGCTGTCCCGCGGTGCCGTGTGGTGGCATCGCTACCCATTGGATGTTGAGGCGATGTCTGCGGCCTGTCCCGCGCTGCTGGGCGAGCAGGACTTCAAGAGCTTTTGCAAGGTGGCGTCTGCCGTGGGCAAGCCCACGCACCGCTGCGTGATGCGTGCCGAGTTTGGCCATGAGGTTGCGTTTGGCGAGGACATCCTGACGTTTACCATCGAGGGCAATGCGTTTCTGCATTCGATGGTCCGCACGATCGTGGGCACGCTTGTCGAGATTGGCATGCATCGCCGTGAACCCGAGTGGATGCGCGAGGTCATCGATGCTTGCGACCGTACCGCTGCGGGCCCCACGGCTCCTGCCTGCGGCCTTACGTTTATGGGCGTGGATTACGATCCCGCCGAGCTTGTCGTGCTCGACTAGGGGAGGGCTCGGCGCGTCGTGCGTCGGCACCTGTCATCTGTGGGCTGCGCGTGTGCAACATCTGTTCTTGGCGTGCAATACAACCGGTGTCTCATTGCTTTTATTGCCGGGGTGTACCATGAACGACAGTTTGATTCACTGCTGTCGAGAGGACGGATAACTTGGTTCGACGTGGCTCGCATCCGCGACTTTCGGTGATCCTTGTGGTAGAAGGTTCGCCCAGCTATGCGATGCGTGCGCTCGAGAGTATCCAGAACCAAGACCTCTACGATTTGCAGATTGTCGTTGTCTGCCGCGATGCTGCGCCCGGTGTGCGCCATTCGCTTCAAGTTGCTGCCGACAGGGACATCCATATTGATTTGATTGACGTCGAGGACGCGAAGCGCGGCGCTTGTCTTCGTGCCGGTTTTGCTGCCTCGCGCGGCTCTCAAATCATCGCCATGAACGCCGATGAGTGGTTTGCTCCGCAGTCTCTTTCCAAGATGGTCGATATCGCGTGCGATACTACGGCAGACATAGTGCTCCCCACGGTGTCGCTCGACCGCTATGATGCACATCGAGAGCGCCATTCGCGCGTCTTGGATGCTGCTCATATTTCCATTGATAGCAAATCTTCGATGGTGACCGGGCTGTCCCAGTTGATTTTAGGCGGCCTAGTCGTTCAGACCTCTGGCGTGATGTATAGCCGTCCGCTGTTTGAGGCATGCCTTTTGTACGACAAGGCGTTTCGCACAGTTGGGTTTATGGCGTGCTCGCTCTCGCGGGCGCAGCGCGTCTCCGGATGCGGCGACGCTTGTTTCCACGCGGCGGCACCTAAGCTTACAGATGCCTTTGATCCCACCATGTATGCCAAGGTATCCGATGACACCCGGGCGCTCGACGAGCTTACGGACTCACTCTCGGAAGCAGATAGCGGTGGTCGGCTCAAGCTGGCAACCCAAAAGTTCTACTTTGCCGGACTGGTCGCCTGCATCGAGAATTTGTGTCTGAGCCCGCATGGGGTGTCGTCAATCGAGCGTTCCGCCCGTATGCGTGATATGCTCGAGGCGCCTCGAACCCGTCAGATGGTCGCCGCGCTCAAGGATAACCATCGGGGGCTCGGTCTGTTGTTTGGGCCGATCGCCAGCGCCAAGCCCGCGCGCTGCGTGATGTGTACGCATCTGGCGGCTTTTCTTAACCGGACGGGCGCAAAAACCGCCTAAACGGCTCATCTCGAAACAAATTTGCATAGAATTGTTTCGAAATGCGTTCTTATACACAAAAGCCTTCAAATAGCGTTAAACTATTCAATCACTGATTGATTGTCTCCGCCATCTTTTGGAGAGAGGGTTTGTATGGCTAAAAAACGCAATGGGCGCCAGGATGCCATTAGAGATATTGTGCGCAATAAGGACGTCCGCACGCAGCGCGTGCTGGTCGATGAGCTCCGCGCTATGGGCTTTGATTGCACGCAGGCGACTGTCTCTCGCGATATTGCCGATATGGGGCTGCGTAAGCTCCCTGAGGGCATCTATGTTCTGGCAGAGGACCTGCACCTGCAGCGTATGGTTTCCGAGCTCGTAACGGGCGTTCTGCGCACCGATAATCTGGTTATGATCAAGGCTCAGCCTGGCACGGCTTCCGGCATCGCCGCCGCCGTTGATGCGGCAGAGCTGCCCGATGTGCTTGGCTCGCTTGCCGGCAACGATACGATTTTGGTTATTGCCCAGACGGCCGAGGACGGCGAGCGTCTTGAGGCGCTGATCAATAAGCTGAGCAATTCTCGCAAGTAGGCGTGCGGGTCGTGCGCTCGGCACTGTGTGCGTGACATAGTGGCTTGTAAGGGGTATCGACGTTGGTCGGTACCCCCTTTTTTTGTTTGCCGGTATAAAGACCGCCCACCAGGTCGCTTTAAACTAAAAGGCCCCCGAGCAGTTTAATAAGCTGCTCGGGGGCCTTGTTGCTTATGGCCGGATGATTTCTAGCCGACCGTATCGTCAGGCGTGGGCGAGGGGTCGGGAGTGGGCGTAGGCGTAGGCGTAGGCGTAGGCGTGCCGCCATCGCCGCCGGTCGAACCACCAGTTGAGCCGCCCGTCGAGCCACCGGTCGTACCGGTGCCGCCGGTGGTGTCGCCACCCGTGGTCTCGGTGGTCGTGGTCGTCGTGGTAGTCGTTGTGGTAGTTTCCTCTTCGTCCTCGTTCTCGTCCTTGTCGTCGTTCTCCGTCTTCTTGGCGTTGTTGGTGCCGTAGAACTTCCAGACGCTGTTGTTCTTGTAGGTGGGCGCCGTTCCGGTCGCAAACTCCTCGCGCTCGGTACCGGTCAGAACGGTGTTCATAAACCGCTTAAAGACAGGCAGGTTGGTGCTGTCGCCCAGCAGGTCCGTGCCGTATTTTTGGATGGGGATCTCACCTGCGGAATAGCCGGTCCACAGGGCGCACGCCAGCTGCGGGGTATAGCCGCAGAACCACAGGTTGGTGGTGTTGTCGGTGGTGCCCGTTTTGCCGGCATAGGGCTGGTTGACGCTCAAGGCGCCGGCAGCACCCGTACCGCTGCCCTGCATGACGCCGGACAGAACATCGGTGACCGCGGCGGCCTCGCCCTCGGTAAGCACCTGTGAGGGATTGTCCGTGTGCTGGTACAGCACCGAACCGGTACGAGAGTCAATCTCGGTGATGGCGATCGGCTGGCGATAGTAGCCGCCGTTGGCAAACGTCGCGTAGGCGGCGGCCATCTCGAGCGGCGAGATCGAGCCGGTGCCGAGCGTCATGACGGGAACGTCCTCGATGTTGTCCTTGGCGGGATCGATGCCGAGCTTTTTGACGAGCGAGATGATCTTGCTGTTGCCGACGGCTTCCGCCACCTGGATGTAGCCGGTGTTGGAGGAGTATGCCGTTGCCTGCTTAAGCGTGATGTTGCCATAGCTATGGTTGGCGTAGTTTTGGACCTCGGTCGTGGTGCCCTTGGCCTTGAGCGGCGAGTTGCAGTTGAGGGTGACGTTGGGGTTCATGCCGTTTTGGATGGCAGTTGCCAGCGTAAAGGCCTTAAAGGTGGAGCCGACGGGGCGCTTGGCCGTGGCATGGTTTACGTGGTTCTCGTCGGCGTTGTAGTCGTAGCCGCCCACCATGCACTTGATGTAGCCGGTCTTGGGGTCGACGACGACCATGCCCATGTCCAGGCCGTCGAGTGAGAGCGTGTCGAGCTGCTCGCGGACGGCATTCTCTGCCACCTGCTGCATCGTGGGGTCGATGGTGGTCTTGACGGTCAGGCCGCCCTTAAAGAGCACGTCGGTCGAGAACTCCTGCTCCAGCAGCTGCTTAACATAGGCGACAAAGTAGGGCTGCGAGTATACGTCAACGCCGCTGCCCGAGATTTCGGTCACGTTGAGGGTGATGGGCTCGGCCTGTGCGGCATCGTGCTCCTCCTGCGTGATGTGGCCCAGGCGCAGCATGTTGTCGAGGACCTTGTTGCGACGGGACAGCGCTAGGTCGGGGTTGACCGTGGGGTCGTACTGCGAGGGCGAGTTGGGGAGGCCGATCAACAGTGCGGCCTCGCTCAGGGTGAGATCGGCGGCGCTCTTGGACAGATAGGTCTCGGCTGCGGCCTCGATGCCGTAGGCGCCGTGGCCGTAATAGATGGTGTTGAGGTACATCATGAGGATCTCGTCTTTGGAGTACATGTCCTCCATCTTGACGGCGATGTAGGCCTCGCGCACCTTACGCTCGATGGTCGAGTCGAACTGCTCCTCCTGCAGGATGGTGTTGCGCACCAGCTGCTGGGTGATAGTCGAGGCGCCTTCGTGCCCGCCGCCGAGGGTTGCCACCGCAGCACGCGCGATACCCCACAGGTCGATACCGCCGTGCTCGTAGAAGCGCTCGTCCTCGACGTCAACGGTGCCCTGCAGCACGTAGGGGGAGACCTCGTCCTTGGTGATGGACTTACGGTTTTGCGTGTAGAAGCTCGCGATCTTGTTGCCGTTGCAGTCGACGATCTCGGTGGGCTCGCTCACCAGATACGCGTTGGCGTCGGTGTAGTCGGGCAGATCGGACAGCCAGCGGTTGACGTTGCCGACCATGCCGATGCCAAACGCGACGCCCGCGATAAGCAAAAAGCCCAAAAACGAGAGCAGGATTATGGGCAGGGCATGCGTCTTTGAACGGCTGCGTCCCTGTCGTTGGCGAGGACCCATATATTGACCTCCAGGTATGTCGTGCCGGACGGCGGATGTGCCGTCGGGGCAGGATGGACATAAGTTATTACACGATAAACCAAACGGGGCGCGCGAGGCCTCGTGTATGCTGGAAGACGGCATTTTTCAGAGTGAATGCATACCTTGGTAAGGAGTTTGCCGATGGCGATTCGGGCGATGGGGCCGAGCGGACAATACGAGACTGGATTGGATGCTGCCGGTGCGGCGCTGCCCGAGCTGCTGGCGCCGGCGGGCGGACTCGACCAGATGCTTGCGGCCATTGCCGCGGGTGCCGATGCCATCTATGCGGGGTTGGGCGGCTTTAACGCCCGCGTGAGCGCGCATGGCTTTACGGATGACGAGTTTGCGCGCGGCTGCGCCGTGGCGCATGCCCATGGCGTGCGCGTGTACGTGACGCTCAACGTGTTCGTGTTTGACGATGAGCTGTCCGATGCGGTGGCGCTGGGAGCTCATGCACTGGAGCTGGGCGCCGATGCTCTGATTGTGGCCGATGCCGGGTTGGCCTGCGCGCTGCATGCGGCAATTCCGGGGGTCGAGATTCATCTGTCCACCCAAGCGGGCGTCCATAGCAAGGGCGCCGTGCGTTTGGCGGCTGACGAGCTGGGGGTCGAGCGCGTGACGACGGCGCGCGAGCTGACCGTGGCAGAGATTGCGACGCTCTGCGCTACCGGTGTGTCCATCGAGGTGTTCTGCCATGGCGCCATATGCATTGGCTATTCGGGTGCGTGCGAGTTTTCGGCCCTGCGGCGCGGACGGTCGGCGATGCGTGGCGACTGCACGCAGCCGTGCCGTCTGGCGTACGATTTGGTGGATGAGGCTGGGGAGAGCGTCGTTGCCGTCGAAGGCGATCGTCTGCTCTGCCCGCGTGACTATCTGGGCATTGCTCATTTACCCGAGCTTGTTGCTGCCGGGGTGGCGTCGCTCAAGATCGAGGGGCGTATGAAAAACCCCGACTACGTCTACAACGTGGTGCGGGCGTGGCGCCGGGCGCTCGATATGCTGCGCGATGGCGCGTGGGATCCCGATGCCGTGCTGGCGCTCGAGCGTGAACTGGGAAGGTCGTTTAACCGCGGGTTTACCGACGCGTATTTGCGAGGCCGCTCGGGTGCGGAGCTTATGAGTTTTGAACGCGCGATCAACCAGGGCGTGCGTGTGGGGCGCTTGGTCGCTGTGGGCCACGAAGAGGTGACCGTTGAGCTCGACGCCGCCGTGGCGGCGGGCGATACGCTCGAGATCAGGTTTTACCCGGGTGCCGACGCGCGTCCCGATGTACCTAAACGCTGGCCGCAAGTTCCCTGCCCGGTGGATGCCGCGGCGGGGGAGCGCATCGTTGTCCATTGCAAGCGTAAGGTCGACGCGGGCTGCGAGGTATACCTGATTCGCAGCGCCGGCGTGTTGGATCAGACGGCGGCGGTGTTGGAGCGCATGCGGGCCGAGGCGGATGCGATTGCGCCCGTTGCGCGTGCCGTTGAGGTGCTGCCCTTTGAGGGCGTTGCGGTGGATGGCGGTGCGTCGACGGAGTTGGTGGAGTGCGCGGTTCCCGCTCGCATGGTTTTTGCTTGGCAGCTGATGGATGCCGACCCGCGCGGAGAACTCGATTTGTCCGACGCCGTTGTGGTGCTTGACGAAGTGTGCCGCACGGGTGACGCTGACTGGACCCGCTCACTGATGCAGCGTGCCAGGCGTGTCGTCTGCCGCAGCCTGGGACAGGTGGTGATCGCTCGCGAGCTGGGCGTGACGTTTGACGTGGCGGCGCCGGTGTTCTGCGCGAATCGGGCCACGCTTACCTGGCTGCGCGGACTCGGTGCGGGGCGGGTGTACTTGCCGGCCGAGTTGCTCGGCAATGATGCGGAGCGTATTGCCGAACTGGCCGCTGAACCCGGCGTCTTGGGTCCGGTCGACGCCGCCCGTCCCGAGCTTATGGTGTGCGAGCACTGCCTGCTGACCGCCGAGGGCGTCTGTGCCACCGATGCGACGGGACAGGTCCGTTGCCGCGACTGCTTGCGTCGTCGGCAGGTGCGCTATCTGGTCGAGCGTGACGGTACACGTCTGCCAGTTGCCATCGACGCATGCGGCAGGACGAGGATTTTCCTGTCGTAGGTGCTGCGTCGCGTCAGTTTGTTATCATATGAGAGTTTATGGACTTCCAGCACCGCCGTTTTCGGCGAGGGTGCTATAGCAAAAGGAGGATACCCAATGCTGTCTGTTGACGAGCAAATGCGTATCATCACCTCGGGCGCTGCGAAGATCGTCCCCGAGGCCGACCTTCGCAAGAAGCTTGAGAAGGGCGAGCCCCTCAACATCAAGCTCGGCGTCGATCCCACCAGCCCCGACCTGCACCTGGGCCACGCCGTGCCGCTGCGCAAGATGCGTCAGTTCCAGGACCTGGGCCACAACGTCACCCTCATCATCGGCAACGGTACCGCACTGATCGGCGACCCCTCGGGCAAGAATTCCACCCGCCCGCAGCTTTCTCAGGAGCAGATCGAGGCTAACGCCGAGACCTACGTGAGCCAGGCCATGAAGATCCTGGACCCCGAGAAGACCACCATCGTGCACAACGGCGACTGGATCTTGTCGATGGATCTGGCCGGTCTGCTGCAGGTGTGCTCCAAGTTCACCGTCGCCCGCATTCTTGAGCGCGATGACTTTACCAAGCGCTACCAGTCCCAGACGCCGATCGCCCTGCACGAGTTCCTGTATCCCGTGATGCAGGCATACGATTCGGTCATGATTAAGGCTGACGTGGAGATGGGCGGCACCGACCAGCTTTTCAACCTGCTCGCCGGCCGTGAGCTCATGGAGAAGATGGGCATGGAGCCGCAGATCGCGCTCACCATGCCGCTGCTCGAGGGCACCGATGGCGTACGTAAGATGTCCAAGTCCTATGGCAACTACATCGGTCTGACCGACGCGCCCAAGGATATGTTCGGCAAGACCATGTCCATCCCCGACGAGATGATCGGCAAGTACTACCGCCTGGCGAGCTCGCTCACTCCGGCCGAGGTCGACAAGATCGACGCTGCCCTGGCCGATGGCTCTGCCGACCCCTACGAGCTCAAGCGCGCTCTGGGCCGTGACCTGTGTGACACCTACCACGGCGCCGGTGCCGGCGACGAGGCTCAGGCCGAGTTCGACCGCGTGTTCAAGGAGGGCCAGCTCGCCGACTTCCCCGAGAAGCACGTTGAGCTGACTGTTAACGACGAGGGCCAGATCTACCTCGCCGGCCTGCTCAAGGACTTGGGTCTTTCGGCGAGCGCCGGCCAGGCCCGTCGCGATATCGACGGCGGCGGTGTCAAGATCAACGGCAAGGCCGTGGCTCCCAAGAGCTATAACATCGATCCCAGCGCCCTCAAGCTGGGCGACACCCTCTCCGTGGGCAAGCGCAAGGGTTTCAAGTTGATTTAGTTCCGCCGTTCTAACGAACGGCGGACCGGCCGACGCTGCGCGGGCCGCATTTGGACAATCTGACGTTCAACTTCAAGGGCGCGACCAGAAGGTCAGCGCCCTTTCGTTTCACGTCACCTTGTCTCAAATGCGGCCCGCTCGCTGTCGTTGCCAAAACATCGCCGCTTCCGTTGTTGGCACTTGGGGACGTTCCTTTTAATATGAGCAGGACATTGTCAAGAGGCAAAATCGGGCCTGGCCCCAACGATATGGGGTCAGGCCCTCTCCCTATATCAACCCGTCCGCGGCGACCTCGGCGTGTC
>CABUSV010000004.1 GCA_902494345.1 uncultured Collinsella sp. | reverse complement strand
TTACCGGCGGAAATTCTTTTTTCCTTATAGACCAGCTCCGTAAAACGGGAACGGATGAGCTGTTGAAGAAAGAATTGGCAAAGGGAAAACTGATGATTGGTGAATCGGCAGGTGCGATTGTATGCGCTCCAAGCATCCAATATATCGAGCAAATGGATGAAAAGCCGGAGGACTACTCACAAGAAGATGATGCAGGGCTTAATTTGATTGATTTCTATGTTCTTCCGCATTTTCTTACAGCACCATTTAAGAAAGTTATCGAGAAAATAATAACTGAGTTTTCGGATTTGAATCTATGCCCAATTAACAATCGTCAGGGAATTGTAATTGATGGTGAAGGTTCAAAGGTTATTTGCAAAGACCAATTTAAAATTCCAGTTTGCTGCACTCGTTCCTAGCAGGGTCCGGGGCAGGCACGCCCCAACAAGAAGCCGTCCCAAAGGGGCAAGAATGGAGACTGCGGACGATTTTTTGGACCGTTACGCGGCCCTTCCCAGCGCGGAGCGGAACTCGGCCGGCGTGCGGCCACCGAGCGCATCGCTGCGCCTCTCCGTATTGTATCGGCCGATCCAGCCCCCCGAGCTCCTCGATGAAGCGGGCGGGGTCCATTCCGACCAGTCCCTGCCGTGCCAGAACTCCTTCTTGAGCAGGCCGAAGAAGCCCTCCATCGCCGCGTTGTCCGGGCTGCAGCCCTTGGCGGACTGGATTGGCTACACTGATGTGAACAGCTCCGGGAGGGGCGCAAGAGACGGGAGGGCCGTGTACGCGTTCCTGCGCGAGGGCTGCGGGGAGGGACTGCCTGGGTACGGCGCCTGTCAACTCGGTCTACGTCTTTGATGACCGGGTCGAACTCAATATCAACTTCACGGATGATGCCAAAACGGTCACCCGTGAGGAAGTGTTCGGTTCGAGTGCTGTGGACAATGTTCCAACATGCTGGGGTCGAACTCGCTTGCCGGGATCACACGGTAGCCGTGGCGCAAGAGCATGTCGACGAAGACGCCGTTGCCCGCGGTGAGCGTACCGCTAAAGGTGCCGTCGTAGACGCGGCCCGCGCCGCACGAGGGACTACGGTCCTGCAGGATGCACGCGGCGATCTCTTCCGACCCGGCCGCCTGCTCGCACATGTCGAGCGCACGTTGAGCGCCCAGGCGAAACTCGCGATCGACCGAGGTACCCTCGCAGGTACGGACCTCGCCGTTCACAATCTCGGACGGCCTGCGCGGCGTGGGCAGGCCGCCAAAGACCTCAGGGCACACCAAGAGGACCTCAGTCCCTGTACGCTCGCAGGCCTCGACCAACTCGCGATGATAGTTGTCAAGCCCGTTATACTTGCAGCTCTCGCCCATCAAGCAGGCGCTCACCACGATCTTCATTTCCATCCCTCTCAAGCAAAACGCCCCATTTGAGAAAGCTGCTCAAATGGGGCGTCGACGTTTACTGGCTCGACCGCGGCTTTACTGTTGCTTGGGCATCAGCGGATTCTCGCGCGTGAGGAGGTTCATGAACTCCTCACCCGTGATGGTCTCCTTCTTGTACAGATAACGAGCCAGCTCATGGAGCTTGAACTTGTTTTCCTTGAGGATCTGCAGGGCGCGATCGTGCGCGTCCTCGATCAGCTTAGCGACAATCGCGTCCACACGCTCGGCCGTACCAGGGGCGCAGGTGAGCGACGTGTCCTGATTGAGATACGCGTTCTGCACGGTACCGAGCGCCATCATGCCAAACTCGTCGGACATACCAAAGCGCGTCACCATATTACGGGCAAGCTTGGTGGCCTGTTCGATATCGTTGGCGGCACCGGTCGTCATCTCGCCAAAGATGAGTTCCTCGGCCGCACGGCCGCCGCAGTAGACGGCGAGCTTGTCCAAGACCTCCTGGCGTGTCGTCAGGAAGCGCTCGTCCTCCTCGACCTGCATGGTATAGCCAAGAGCACCGCTCGTGCGCGGCACGATGGTGATCTTGGTAACCGGCGCGGAACCCTTTTGGCGAGCAGCGACGATAGCATGGCCGATCTCGTGGTAGGAAACGACCTGCTTCTCGTGGTCGGAAAGCACCGTGGACTTACGCTGTTGGCCGGCAATGACGACCTCCACCGACTCCTCGAAGTCGTCCTGGGTTGCACGCTTGCGACCCTCGCGAACGGCGCGCAGGGCGCCCTCGTTGATGATATTGGCCAGGTCGGCGCCAGAGGCACCGGGCGTGGCGCGGGCAATCGCGGTCAGGTCAATCGGCGGCTCGGTCTTCACACTCTTGGCGTGAAGCTCAAGGATGTTCTTACGGCCGGTCAGATCGGGCAACTCGACGGGGATGCGGCGGTCAAAACGACCGGGGCGCAGCAGCGCCGGATCGAGACTGTCGGGGCGATTGGTTGCGGCAAGGACAACGATACCCTTGTGGTTATCGAAGCCATCCATCTCGGTCAGCAACTGATTGAGCGTCTGCTCACGCTCGTCGTTGCCGCTAAAACCGCCGCCATCGCGCTTCTTACCGATGGTATCGATCTCGTCGATAAACACGATGCACGGGGCCTTTTCCTTGGCCTGCTTAAAAAGGTCACGCACCTTGGCGGCGCCACGGCCGACGAACATCTCGACGAACTCAGAACCCGAAATGCTAAAGAACGGAACACCAGCCTCGCCGGCAACAGCCTTGGCTAGCAGGGTCTTACCGGTACCCGGAGGGCCAACAAGGAGAGCACCGCGCGGCAGCTTGGCGCCAATCTCCTCGTAGCGCTGCGGCTTCTCCAGAAAGTCGACGACCTCCTTGAGGGACTCCTTGGCCTCTTCCTGGCCGGCGACGTCCTTAAAGGTCACGCCCACGTCCTTGGAGGCGATCACGCGCGCGCCGGACTTACCCAGTCCGCCGCCGCCAAAACCGCCGCCGCCAAAGTTCATCGACGGGCCGTCATCGCCCATAGCCTTCTTCATGCGGCGGTTGAGCCACCAACCGATGAGGAAGAAAATCGCCATGGGAAGAATGAGCGTGAGCAGGTAGTAGGTCATCAAACCCGAGTTTTTATCGGGAACGACCGACTCCAGCGAAGCGCCAGACTCAAGCACGCGATCGGTAAAGCCCGCATCGTTCGGCACACCGGTCGTCTTATAGGCGATGTTCTCGTCCTCGCCCTTCTTGGTGTAATAAATCGAGTAATCGTCCATGTTGTACTCGACCTTGTCGACACTCTTCTTATCGAGCGCTTTGACAAACGTCGAGTAATCGGTCTTCGTAATCTGCTGCGTGTGACCGATGTTAGGGAACAGAACGGTCGAGAGCACGAGGTAGACGACGAAGGCGATGAGCACGTAGAGGATCATATTCCGTCTACGTTTGTTGTCATCCATCTCCATCTGCTTGAACTCCATCTACTGGGGTTGATAATGCTAACTAGAATACCCAACCCGGCCGGCGATAAACCGACGCCGGGCACGAAAGGATAGAGATGGCATCACTCGAAGTCGGCAAGGTTCAGATCTATACGGGCGATGGCAAGGGCAAAACCACGGCTGCGCTGGGATTGGCGATGCGCGCCACAGGTTATGGGCTCGACGTACTCATGCTGCAGATTGCCAAGAAGCTGCACTGCGCCGAGCATGATGCGGCACCACGCCTAGGGTTACGAATTGCACAGGCCGACCGCGACACGCCCGAGGCTTGCGCCGCACAGATCATGGAGCTCGCACGCGAGCAGATCTCACAGGTCGACGTTCTGATTTTGGACGAACTCGGCGAGGCCATGCGCCGCGGCTTTGTGGCGCGAGAGGATGTCGAGGAACTAATCGCGATGAAACCCGACACCACAGAGCTCATACTGACCTGCCGCGGCCTGCTGCCCCTCGCGGACCTCGCCGACCTGGTCACAGAAATGCGCCCCGTCAAACACTACTTCGACGAAGGCCTCCTGGCCCGCCAAGGCATCGAATACTAATTGAACCGAAGAGTAGTCATTGGGGACGTTCTTAAACGACTAGTCATTGGGGACAGTCTTATTGATGAAGAGCAACAAGCCACGACCTACATATCACGCCAACCGCTCGTGCCATTTGCGATCGTTGCCCGACCAAGGCCAACAGCTCTCACAATTTGATTGACCGTGAGACCCGATTTGCGCATTTTGCAAAGAACAGGTCTACGCTCGGTTGGAGTCATCGCCTTGATATCCGAAAGAGAGACAGGAGCTGCAATCTGTTTTGCGATTTCGAGTACTTTGTCGTCGAGAACACGAGGATGAGGCTCGGCATCATAAGGCGCGTTCTCAAGCCTATCATCAAGATAATGCCGATATTCCAGCGAACCGCCCACGAGGTCCAGCACTATACCTGGATCGCAAAACCCAAATCCGTCATAACCATACGCATATGCTCGATAGCTAGACCAGCGATATGTATCGACAGCGGAAACACCCGCCTTAACTGGGTTCATATGGATGTAGTCAGCGAGCGCAATTACCTGAATATCATTCTCAACTGGAATGTTCTTAAATCGATCCTGAAACAAATGACCAACACGGTCAGTTTTGCGATTGAAATACTTAGCATACGAGGTAAGGATGCCGCTCATGCATGATGAAATTCTCCCATGAGGGTCATCAACCATGAGATGAAAGTGATTCGACATGAGGCACCATGCCGTAACGCCAATGCCATTACCGACAAGCTTGCCCTCGAACAAAGTGAGCATCCGATATCGATCTTCATCGTCTTCAAAGATGCAAATGCCGCCATTTCCACGCGCGATAATATGGTTATAGCCCGTTAACGAAACGACTCGACCCGTTCTTGGCATATCGCCCTCCCATCAAAAACCCACCGGGCAACATCTGATAGGCGCGGACGATCTAATTTGCTGAGCCCGTTTTGACAGTTTACAAGGGCATACATGACAAACTGGATGAAAACCCGAAAATCGTGTCGCAAAGAGTGTCCCAAACGACTAGTCATTTAAGAACGTCCCCAAGAACTAGTCGTTTAAGAACGTCCCCAATGACTAAGCGGTGGCGCGGCCTAGCCAGTTGCCGCTGTGGTGGTAGATGGTAAACATCGTAGCCGTGATGAGCCAGGTTACGGGGTAAACCAGCAGCAGGTGCTCAAGCGACGGATCAAACGGCATGATCGCAAACACCCAGATCACCCTGAGCACGACGGTGCCAAAAATCGTGAGCAGCATGGGCTGCAAGCTCACGCCGGCACCGCGAATGGAGCCCGACGCGTTTTCGATAATCGAGAAGATCGCGTAGAACGGCGCGATAAAATGAAGAATCGTCGTGGTGTACGCCGAAATCGAAGCATCGTCGACAAACAGACGCGACAACGGGCCCGAGAACACCAGCAGCACGGCAGACAGGCCACCAATGAGCATAAACGACAGCACGAGCGACGTATGGTAGCCCTTACGCATGCGCTCGTAATTGCGCGCGCCAAAGTTCTGTGCCGAGAACGTGGTGATCGACACGCCGAGCGCCTCGGTAACCATCCAGACAATGCCATCCAAACGGCCCGAAAGACCCCACGCCGTAGTGACATCGGCACCAAACGAGTTGACCGACACCTGAATCAAAACGTTGGAAATCGAATACGCAGCAGACTGAAAGCCAAGCGGCAGACCACACGAGATCATGCTCTTACAAATACCGCGATCGATGCCGAGCTTGGACAGCGAAAGCCGCCACGCACCCGGTGCGTGCATCATGCGAATCACGATCATCGTGGCGTTGGAGCAAATGGTCAGCGCCACCGCGATGCCGCAGCCCAGAGCCTCCATATGAAGCACGGCAACGAAGATGACATCCAGCACCGCATTAACAAGGCAGCCGGAAGCGATAATCACAGCAGGCCCGCGCGTGTCGCCCACGGCGCGCAGCAATGCCGTTCCCATATTGAGCAGCAGTGCCGCAACCATGGCGGCAAAATAACAACGGGCATAGGCCACGCCCTCTGCCAATAGTTCATGCGGCGTGTTCATAAGCACCAGCATGGGCTCAACGAACACAATGCCAAGAATCGAGAAGGCGATGCCGCCCACCAGCGCGAGCGTCATGGCCGTATGGACCGATCGGCTCAGGCGCTCGTCATCGTGCTGGCCAAAATACTGACCGGTAATAACGGCACATCCAGCACCCACACCGACGCAAAAACCAATGCAGAGCTCCGTAAGCACCATCGTGGCCTGAATGCCACCCAGCGCGAGCTTGCCGCCAAACTGACCGACGATATAGGTACCGATAAGCGTGTATGCCTGCTGAAAGAACGAACTAAAGAAGATAGGGACGCACAGCGACAGCAGCTGTTGCCAAATGACACCCTGCGTTACATCGATAGCCGTAGATTTCTTAGCCACACGCCCTCCCCGCCAGCGTACGTCAAACAACAAAACGGCAATTTAAGACCAAAAGCAATACCAGCTTAGCACCGACCGGCGTCGACCGATACACCCCGAATCAGAGCCCGGTGCGAAATATCTGCCTAGTGATACAGCCCCGGCTGGTAGTGGTACTCGTTGCTCACATGCGGGCACAGCTGCCAAAAGGCGACGGCACTTGCCGCGGCCACGTTGAGCGAATCGACCCCATGCGCCATCGGAATACGCACGGCGCGGTCGCAGCCTGCAATGGTCTTGGCGCCCAGGCCAGCACCCTCGGTGCCCATAAAGATTGCCAGGCGGTCAATCTCCTGCAGCGCGGGATCGTCCAACGACACCGAATCATCCGTCAACGCCATCGCGGCACACGAAAAGCCGGCATCGTGCAGCGCCGCCAACCCGTCATGCGGCCACACGCGCGCCTCACTGCCAATACGCGTCCACGGCACCTGAAACACGGTTCCCATGCTCACGCGGGCCGAGCGACGGTACAGCGGGTCACAGCAAGTAGGGCTCACCAGAATGCCGTCGACATTGAGTGCGGCGGCCGAGCGGAAAATCGCGCCCACGTTCGTGTGGTCGACAATACCCTCGAGCACGCATACGCGCACCGGTCGCTCACCCGCCGTCTCGACGACGCCGCCCAAGAACTCATCAACCGGAATCTGTCGGGGGCGACGGAACGCCGCGAGCGCACCGCGCGTCACATTGAAGCCCGTCAACTGCTCCATGAGCTCCATGGAGGCCACGAACACAGGAACCGGGCCGGCGCCCTCGCGCACAACCAGGCGCTCAAACAGCGGCATCATCTGATCGAGCCAGCGCTCACCCAAAAGAAAGCTCACCGGCTGGTAACCGGCACGCAACGCGCGCTCGATAACCTTGGCACTCTCGGCGATAAAGATGCCCTTTTGCGGCTCCAGCACGCAGCGCAGCTCGCGCTCGGTCAGTCGCACGTAGGCATCGAGCCGCTCGTCCTCGAGCGAATCAATTCGCAGAACCTCAACGGCATCAGTCATGGCAGCCAGCCCGCACCCTTCTTAACAGCACATCTATACCAAACGAGGCGACGCCAAGCGCCGCCCCATGCATTCAATCAACCCGATGATACCGTTCACGCCAGGCGATTTATGCCTCAACGCGACGATACGTCACGAACTCATAATCGACGCCCTCATCGCCCTCGCCCGAGGCAATCGTGGCAACCCCTTCGCGCCGCGCAACTTCCCACGCAGGATCAGCGTCCAAGTCAGGAAAGTACGTGTCCACGGCATGGGTGCAATGGTTATGCGTGACCTCGGCCTCGGCGCAATACGGCAAAAACTGCCGATACACCTCGCCGCCACCAATCACCCAGGCAACGGGCTCATCGGAAACCGCGGCGAGCGCCTCGTCGATACTATGCACCACGTCAACGCCCTCGGGGGCAAAGCTCTCGTCGCGGGTAAGCACGATATTGCGGCGGTTCTTGAGCGGACGCCCGCCGGGAAAACTCAGCAGGGTCTTGCGTCCCATAATGACCGGGCACCCCTTGGTACACGCCACAAAATGGCGCATATCGGCGCGATTGGACACGACCATGTCGCCCTCGCAACCAATGCCCCAGTCATCGCACACGGCGACAATAGCAGAAAGCTTACACGTCATGCGCGCCACCTACACCGCAATGGGGATGTTCTTAACCTGCGGGCCGTGCTCATAGCCCTCGACGATCAGATCATCGGTCGTAAACGCATAGAAATCATGCACATCGGGGTTGAGCGTTACCTTGGGAGCCGCAAACTGCGGACGCTCGATAAGCTCGCGGACGATATCGACATGACGGTCGTAGATATGGGCGTCGGCGATCACGTGCAGCAGCTCGCCGGGAATCATATCGACCGACTGCGCAACCATCATGAGCAGAATGGCGTACTGGCACACGTTCCAGTTGTTTGCGGCCAAAATGTCCTGGCTACGCTGGTTGAGAATCATGTTGAGCGTCGGTTTGTCATCCTGCGGGCGCTGCGTCACGTTATACGTCACGCTGTAGGCGCACGGATACAGGTGCATCTCGGACAAGTCGCTGAACACATAGGTGTTCGTCATAATGCGACGGCTATACGGCGTGTGCTTGAGGTCGTACAGCACGCGGTCCATCTGGTCGAAATCGCCCTCGGCATAATGGCTTTTCTGGCCAATTTGGTACCCGTAGGCCTTGCCGATGGAGCCGGTCTCATCGGCCCACTCGTCCCAAATATGGCTGTTGAGATCATGCACGTTATTAGACTTCTTTTGATAGATCCACAGGATCTCGTCCATGGCGGACTTGAGCGCCGTACGACGCAGCGTAAGCGCAGGGAACTCCTCGCGCAGGTCGAAGCGTGCCGTAACGCCAAAGTTTTTAATGGTATAGGCAGGGGTGCCGTCCTCCCACACCGGGCGGACCTTTTGGCCCTCGGTGGTGGTGCCATGGTCCAAGATATCTCGGCACATGGTTACAAACTGTTGATCAGCCTTGCTCATTGACCCTCCTGTCAGTCGCCTATAAGCGATTTTTATTGTAGCCCAGGCGCACAGTGTCGGATTGGACACTTGGACGGCCACACGCAATGCACGGCAGCACGGCTCCGCATTCGCAAGCGGAACTCCTTTGCCTTTTTCTGACTTATGCCAAAAATAGCTTGTGCGCTTCCGCATGCGCACTATCCTATTACTGACATATGTCAGAATTGGAGAGTGAATGGCAGGAAGACGCGAAAAACTGCGCCGCGTCGGGATCATCCCCGAATACCGCGGCTTTACCCCCGATGGCCTGGCCAGCGGTGATGCCATCGACATGACCGTCGACGAGCTTGAGGTGCTGCGCCTGTGCGACCTGGAAGGACTCAATCAGGAGGAAGTCGCCCAGTGCATGGGCATTGCCCGCGCCACGGTGGCGGCAATCTGCAGCCGTGCGCATCGCAAGGTAGCAAACGCACTGGTCAATGGACGGGCGATCGTCATCGAAGGCGGCAACATCGCGTACTCCCCCATCACCACGACAACGGCCGCATGGCCAGCAAAGGAGGTCGGCACCATGAGGGTGGCAACCACGTACGACAACGGCAACATCTTTATGCACTTTGGTCGCAGCGAGCAGTTCAAGATCTATGACATTCAGGATGGCAAGGTGCTCAACGAGCAGGTTGTGGGCACCGGCGGTACCGGCCACGGCGCCCTGGCGGGCCTGCTCGCCAACGGCGGCGTGGACACGCTCATCTGTGGCGGCATCGGCGGTGGCGCCATCAACGCGCTTGCTCAAGCCGGCATCACGGTATACGCAGGTGCCCAGGGCAGCTGCGACGCTTGCGTCGAGGCCCTCATTGCCGGCACGCTCGCGCAGACCGGCGAGGCCACCTGCGACTGCCATAGCCACGACCACGAGCACATCCATGAGCACGGCGGATCCTGCGGTTGCCACGGCCACCACGACCGTGACGGGCACGAAGGCTGCGACTGCCACTAGCGGCAAGCACCTCGTCGAGAACGCGCTTCCACGCGTGCGACAACCAGCGAACAAACGACGAAGGCCGCCTGGAATACCATCCAGGCGGCCTTCGTCATACACGACTCTGCCAGTCGCTACTTTTTATTGCGCATCTGCGCTTCCATCTGACGCAGCAGGTCCATATCGGACTTGGGACCACCCGTTCCCAGGCCGCCCAGGCCGCCCATGCCGCCCAGACCCATAGCGTCCAAGCCAGGGATATTGGGCATGCGCATCTTTTTGCCCTTCTTACCCTTTTTGCCCTTCTTGCCGCCGGCCTGTGCCTGATTGGC
This sequence comes from uncultured Collinsella sp., assembly GCA_902494345.1. Taxonomy (GTDB): domain Bacteria; phylum Actinomycetota; class Coriobacteriia; order Coriobacteriales; family Coriobacteriaceae; genus Collinsella. Next base: position 145,280 of record CABUSV010000004.1, on the reverse strand, counting down.
TATCGTGCGCATGCGGCCCATCATCTTGTTCATCTCGCCCCACTGCTTCATAAGGCTATTGACCTCTGTGGGAGTCACGCCGGCGCCCTTGGCAATGCGGGCACGGCGCTGGCCGTTGATGATGGAAGGACGCAGACGCTCCTCCTTGGTCATCGACATGATGATGGCCTCGTTCTTGTCGAAGATGCCCTCGTCCAGGTTGCCGCCCATCTGGTTGAGCGCACGCTGGCCGCCGGGGAGCATGCCCAGAATGCCCTTCATGCCCCCCATCTTCTTGACGGCCTTCATCTGGTCGAGCATGTCGTTCATGGTGAAGCCCTCGCGCAGCATGCGCTCGGCAGCCTCGAGCTGCTCGGCGTCGGCCGCCTCCTGGGCCTTCTCGATAATGCCGACAACATCGCCCATGCCAAGAATGCGCTTGGCCATACGATCAGGATAGAACGGCTCCAGCGAATCGGGTTTCTCGCCCATGCTCACGAACTTGATGGGCTTACCGGTCACCTGGCGCACGGAAAGTGCGCCGCCGCCACGGGCGTCGCCGTCGAGCTTGGAGATGATCACGCCGTCAAAGTCGGTGCGCTCGGCGAAGGTCGAGACGACGTTGACGATATCCTGGCCGGTCATGGCATCGACGACCATCAGCACCTGATCAGGCTTGACGGCCTTCTTGATGTCCACGGCCTCCTGCATCATCTGCTCGTCGATCTGCAAACGACCGGCGGTATCGACGATGACCACGTCACGCAGGTGGTCGACGGCCTCCTGGATGGCACCCTTGGCAATGTCAACCGGGTGCGCGCCGTCGCCTCGGAAGACCGGGACGCCGATCTCGCCGCCAAGCGTGGCCAGCTGGTCGGCAGCGGCGGGACGGTAGACGTCGCACGCGGCGAGCAGCGGCGAGCGGCCCTGCTTCTTGAGCAGGTAGGCCAGCTTTACGGCCGCCGTGGTCTTACCGGAGCCCTGCAGGCCCACGAGCATGATGACATTGGGAATGCGGTTACTAAAGACGAGCTTGCTCTCTGTGGAGCCGAGCATCTCGGTGAGCTCGTCGAGCACGATCTTGACGACGTTTTGTGCTGGCGACAGCGACTCCATGACCTCGGCGGTCATGCAGCGCTCCTTGGTCTTGGCGACGAACTCCTTGACGACCTTGAAGTTGACGTCGGCCTCGAGCAGCGCCATGCGAATGTCGCGCATGGCCGAGGTGATATCGGCCTCGGTCAGCTTGCCCTTGCCGCGCAGGCGGTCAAATGTGTCGTTGAGGCGATCGCTCAGGGAATCAAACACTAGTCACTCCTTAATTGGACTCGCCCACCAGGGCGCGGCAGAAATCTTTGGCATTGAACTCCTGCAGGTCATCGACCTGCTCGCCCACGCCCACGCGCAGGATCGGGAGCTTGAGCTTCTCGGCCACGGCCATGGCGATGCCGCCCTTAGCCGTGCCGTCGAGCTTCGTCATGATAATACCGTCCAGGCCCAGTGCCTCGTTAAACTCGAGCGCCTGGTTCAGACCGTTCTGGCCGGTGACGGCATCGATCACGAGCACGACTGAGACGGGCATGGGGCCGGCGGCCATATTGGCGGCGCGCTTACGCGTCACGTTAACCACCTTGGCAAGCTCGCGCATGAGCTCGGGGCTCGTGTGCAGACGACCGGCGGTGTCGATAAGCACCAGGTCGCTGCCGCGCTTGTCGGCTTCGTCGAGCACGTCGTAGCAAACACTTGCCGGGTCGGAGCCGCGGTCGCGCTTGATGACGGGGACGCCAGCGCGCTGGCCCCACACATCGAGCTGCTCGATGGCGGCGGCGCGGAAGGTATCGGCCGAACCGATCACGACGTTCTTGCCGCGGGCGGCCATGGCGCTCGCGATCTTACCGACCGTAGTGGTCTTGCCGGCACCGTTAATGCCCACAAACAGCACGCAGCTCGGCGTATCGGAGAACGGATCGCGCTCGATGGGCACAAAGTGCCGCTCAAGCTGCTCGGCCAGGGCGCGACGGAGTTGTGGGGCGGTCTTGAGGTTCTTCTTGGCCGCGGCATCGCGCAGGTCATCGGACACCTTGATCGCGACCTCGGCACCCATGTCACCCATAACGAGGGTGTCCTCTAGGTCCTCCCAAAAATCCTCGTCGACCTCGCCGCCAAAGTAAAAGACCTCGTTGAGGGCCTCGCGACTGCGCTCAAGTCCGCGCGAGAGAGCATCGAAGAATCCCATTATGCATTCACGACCTTTCCGGTTTCGCGATCGAGTTTTTGCGAGACGACGCGACTGACGCCGTCGGCTTGCATCGAGACGCCATAGAGGACGTCAGCGTCCTCCATAGTACGGCGCTGATGCGAAATGACCAAGAGCTGCGTATCGGAACGCAACACATCGAGCGCGCCGATGAGCTTGGACAGGTTGGCGTCATCGAGTGCCGCCTCGACCTCGTCCAGCACATAGAACGGCACCGTGCGCGTGCGGTACACGGCAAAGAGCAGGGCGAGCGCCGTCAGGCTCTTCTCGCCGCCCGACATGAGCATCATCTTGGTGATGCGCTTGCCGCGCGGCTGCGCCACGACCTCGATACCCGTCTCGGCAGGATGCTCGGGATCGGTCATCTCCAGATGAGCCTGACCGCCCGGGAAGAGCATAGCGAAGATCTCGCGGAAGTTTGCGTCGACCTTCTCAAACGTCACCAGGAAGGCCTTCCGCATCTTGCGATCAATGGCCACCGTGATCTTGGTGAGCGCCTTGCGCGCGCTCTCCAGATCGGCCAGCTGCTCCTCGATGTAATCGGCGCGGCGCTTGAGCTGCTCGTACTCCTCCATGGCAACCTGGTTCACAGGGCCCAGGTTGTTGATCTGACGCACGAGCTGGTTGAGTTCGCGATCGGCGGCATCGCGGTCCGTGGGCGCCGGAAGCATGAGCGCTTCCTCGAGTACCGTCGTGCCATCGGCGGTAATGGCCTTGAAGGCAGCCTCGACCTGCACCTCGAGCTTGCCACGCGCGACCTTGAACTCGTTTTGCGTGGCAGAGGCGGTATCGACTCGCTCCTTAGCGCGGGCAACATCTGCCTTGGCATCCTCGATGGTCTTCTTGAGCGAAGCGGAGTCCGCCTCCTCCAGAGAGGCCTGGTCACGCAGGCGCGCGGCCCAATCCGACGCGCGCTCCAGCAGGGCCGAATAGCGCTCGTGCATGGGGTCGACGCGCAGACGCAGCAGCTCGAGCGACCGCGAAGCCTGGCGTGTTCCGCGGATACGACGGTCGATGCCCTCAAGACGATGCTCCAGGTCGGGCACGCGGCCCTTCAGCGAACGCAGGCGTTCGCTCGTCTGGGCTAGGCGAACCTTGGCGTCAGCGAGCTTGCCGGCAGCCTCGGAATCGTCACGGCGAACGCGGTCGAGTTCGTCGTTGGCCTCGGCAATCTGCAAGCCCAGATCGCTTGCCTGCGCGCGGGCCTCGTCACGCGAACGGGTGAGCTCGTCCACGCGCGGGCGCGCGGCGCGAACGGCTTCTGAGGCCTGCTCGCGGCGCTTGGAAATACGCACGCGCTCGACCTCGGCGTTGTTGGCGCTCTGCTCTAGGCGGCCGATCTCGGACAGCAGGGAGCGGCGCTCACCCTCAAGGCGGGCAATCTCTCCGGCGGCATCGCCCTCGGCGGCACGAGCCTCCTCGACGGCCGCATTGGCCTCCACGACCTGATCCGACACATGCTCAAACACGGCAGCCAGATCGGGCTCCAGGCCCTCGAGCTCGCGAATGCGGCGCTTAAGCTCCAAGGCACCCGAAGCCTCACCGGCATCGAGGCCCACACGAACCAGACAGCCGCAGGCAACACGTGCGCCATCGGGAGTCACATAAGTCACGCCGTCAACGACTGGCGCGGACAGTGCGGCAGCCAAATCGTCGACCACGTAATAGCAGCCGAGCAACGCCTCGACGACCGGACCATAGCCCGAGCGCACGGACAGGCGATCAACCAGGCGGGTACCGGCGGCACCCTCGGCGGCGGCACGGCCACACACGCCGCATGCCACCAGCAACGCCTCGCCCGAGGCCTTCTTCTGATCCAGGGCGGCGCGGCTGGCACGCTCAAGCGCAGCGTCGTCATCAAACAGCAAGGCATCGATATCGCCGGCAAGCAGCTGGTCGACCAGGCCCTCGAGCTCACGAGGAGCCTCGAGCACGTCGCCCAGACGAGCCGAAACATCATCGCCGAGCGCACCCATCAGACGGCTCACGAGCGGCGAGCTGTCGGCCATGCGGGCATCGAGTTTCTTTTGACTGGCAAGCTCCGAGCGCACCTCGGATAACTTGTTGCGCGCCTCACTCTCGCGGGCACGCAGGTCCTTCAGGGCCGCGCGTGCCGCCTCGGTGGCCTCACGCGCATCGACCTGAGCCTGGCGCGCTTCCTCAAGAGCGCCCTCAAGCTCCTCGGCGCGGTCGCGACGGCTCTCGAGCGAAGCCGTGACCTCCTCGAGCTGTTCACCGATCTGCTCCAGGCGCGAGGCATACATGTTGTCCTCGACCTCGGCATTGCTCAAGGAATCCTTCACCTTGGCGAGCTCGAGCGCGGCGTTATCGGCTACCCGCTGCACATCGCGTTGCTCACGCGTAAGCTGCGAAATCTGATTGTCGAGCGCCACGCGCCGCTCGTGGAGCTCGGCAGAGGCAGGGCCAGCGGCGTCAACGTCCTCCTGGGCCTGCATGTGCGCACCGGTCACTTCCTCAAGCTGCGCACGCGCGTCCTCGAGCTCCTCGACCACGCGACGTCGCTGATGCTCGGAGCTCGAAATCTGTCCGCGCATGTCAGACAGGCGCGACACCATGTTGTGGCCCTTTTCCTCGAGCAGGCGCATGTCGGAGTTAATGCGGCCGACCACATCTTGCATATGACGGCGCTGCTCGCCCAGGTCGCCCACAAACAGGCCCTTTTCCTCGAGCATGACCTGGAGCTTCTCGAGCTCGCGCTCCTTTTCGCCCAAGCGGTACTGCGCAAGCTCAAGCTCGGCGGCACCTTCCTTGGAGCGGCCCTCCAGGTCGTTCCACTGCGACTGCAGCGAACGCAGCTCGTCGACGGCCAGCATCTGCGTAAGCTCGTTCGCGCGCGAGGACAGCTCTTTGTACTTGCGCGCGCGATCGACCTGACGCTCCAGCGGTCGCAGCTGACGGGCGATCTCCTTATTGATGTCGCGGGCACGCATCAGGTGCTCGTCCATCGACTTAATTTTTTTGAGCGCACGCTCCTTGCGGCGCTTGTGCTTGGAGATGCCGGCGGCCTCCTCGATAAGGGCGCGGCGCTCCTCCGGGCGGCTCTGCAAAATGGCGTCGAGCTTGCCCTGGCTGATGATGGAATGCGTATCCTTGCCCAGGCCCGAATCGTGCAGGATGTCCTGAATGTCCATCAGGCGGCACGGACTCGAGTTGATGAGGTACTCGCTTTCGCCCGAGCGGTACATGCGACGGGTGATGGCGACTTCGTCAAAATCGACAGGCAGCATATGGTCCGAGTTATCGAGCACCAGCGTGACCTCGGCAACACCCACCGGCTTGCGCGCCGACGAGCCCGAGAAGATAACATCCTCCATGGCCTGGCCGCGCAGCTGCTTGGCGCTCTGCTCGCCCAGGACCCACAGAATCGAGTCGGAGATGTTCGATTTTCCCGAGCCGTTGGGACCGACGATGACGGTCAGGCCCGGCTCAAACGTCATATGGGCGCGGTCGGCAAACGACTTGAACCCTTTGAGCGTGAGGGACTTGAGATACACGGTTCCTCGCTTACACGTGCTTCTTGTTCAGAATCACGCCATTGGTGGTGTAACCCATGCGGTCGAGCGCTTCGAGCGCGGCGGCTCCCTCGGCTTCCTTCTTTGAGGAGCCGGAGCCGCGACCCTGACGAATACCATCGATCAAAACCACGGCGGTAAAGGTGGGCGCATGCGCCGGGCCCTCGGAGCCGACGAGCTTGTAAGCCGGGGGTTCGTGACCGTCGGCTTGCACGCACTCCTGCAAAAACGACTTGGGGTTCGCAGGATGCTCGGCACGCTCGGAAGCCAAATGCGGCTTAAGCGTACGATGGATAAACTCCGCTGCGGCATCCCAGCCGGCATCCAGGTACAGTGCGCCCACGAGCGACTCGTAGACGTTCTCGAGCGCCGAATGCAGGCCGCGCGCACCGGTACCGGTCTCGGAGGCACCAAAGATGATGATGTCGTCGATGCCCAGCTCGTGAGAAACCTCGGACAGCGTAGCGCCCGAGACAAGCGACACCTTCAGGCGCGTGAGCTTGCCCTCGTCAAACTCCGGATAGGACTCAAACAGGGAGCGTGCGACCACAGCGCCCAAAATGGAATCGCCCAAGAACTCAAGGCGCTCATAGCTGGCAGAAACCGGCTGGCCCTCGACTGCCGAGGGATGCGTAAGGGCCGCGCGCAGCAGCACCTTATTATTGAACTCGTGGCCCAGAATTTCCTGGGCGCGCGTAAGTCGTTCAGACAAAGCCAAGACCTAGGCCTCCCTGGCGTTTTCGATAGCGTCGACGGCGTCGGCGACAGAGTTGAGCGAGAGCAGGGTCTCGTCATCGATCTCGAGGTTGAACTCGTCTTCGATAGCCGTAACCAGCTGCAGGCGCTCGAGCGAGTTGGCATCGAGGTCGTCAAAGGTGGTCTCATCGCTAATTTCGGCAACATCGACGCCCAGAACGTCAGCAGCGACCTCGGCGATCTTGTCGAAGATTTCGGAGCGATCCATAGCGCTTCCTCTCATAGTGCATGAATACCAAAAGAATGGTACCGCCCGGGCGGTACCAAGACACGGTTCTGATTCTACCCCACGACGCACGCCCCGAGACGCATAACGCCGCTGTTATAAAACGATGCCGTCCATGGAGTTGGCGACGTTCTCGACCAGCCCGGCGCGCACGGCTTCGGCCGCCGCGAGCGTACCGTTTTTAACAGCCTCGACCGAGGTGGCGCCATGGCCGATCAGGACCACGCCGCGCAGGCCCAAAAGAATCGCGCCGCCCTTGGCGTCGCCCGAAAGCTTGGCCTTTATCTCGCGCATCTGCTTTTTAATGAGCAGCGCGGCGATCTTGGTGCCAAGCGAAGACATAAAGACGCCCTTGAGCTCCTGCAGCAAAAACTTGGCAGCGCCCTCAGTGGCCTTGAGCGCAATATTGCCCGACATGCCATCGGCAACGACGACATCGAAGTTACCGGAGGTGATGTCCGTTCCCTCGCAGTTACCAACAAAGCCGGGAACGGCGGCTTTCATGGCTGGGAAGCAGGCCTTGGTAAAGTTGGAGCCCTTCTCGTCCTCGGTGCCGTTGGCAAGCAGGCCCACGCGGGGATGCTCGATGCCCAGGACGACGCGAGCATAGGCGCTACCCATCTGAGCAAAACGCACCATGTCATCGACCTCGACATCGGGGTTGGCGCCCATATCGCACAGCACCGTCAGACCGCCGGCGCGATTGGGCAGCGCATTGGTCAGACAGGGACGCACCGGCTGCTTCTTACCTTCGGCCATATATCTAAACGGCGTGACGTAGGCGGTCGCAGCGGCGGTCATGGCGCCGGTGGAGCCGGCAGAGAAAAACGCGTCCGCGTTGCCCTTCTTAATGGCGCGGCAAGAAAGCACAATCGAGGACTTGCGCTTAGTCATCACGGCGCGAATGGGATCGTCATCCATGGCGATAACGTCGGGTGCCTCAAGGGCCTCAACACGTGCGTGGGAAGCAGCAAAGGGATTGACGATTTCGGCGGGGCCAGCTGCCAAGACCTCGATATCGGGATCGGCGGCAAGTGCAGCCTCGATACCATCGAGAACGACCTGAGGTTTCTCGTCTCCACCCACAACGTCTACACAAACGCGAACGTTACTCATATACATGCTCCTTATACAAAAATGGCCGACTCATTGAGCCGGCCATTGTGGTTCCATTTGGAACGGCATCGCATCCAGAGTATACCGTTACTCGGTAACGATAACCTCGCGGTCCTTGTAGAAACCGCAGCTGGGGCACACGTGGTGCGGAAGCTTGACAGCGCCGCAACGGGGGCACGTGGACTGAGCCGCAGCCGAGATCTTCATGTTGGCGGAACGACGGGTGTGAGTGCGGATACGACCCTGCTTTTGTTTAGGTACGGGCATAGTGACCTTCCTTATGAACTATCCAGTGTGGCGATTACGCGCAAGTAGCGATACTACCACAGTTTTACTCATCGAGCTTGAGATTCTTCAATGCTGCAAATGGATTTTCCGTGGCAGCGGCCCATTCCGCCTCTGCCTGGGCGGCGCAATCGCATTGCTCGACGTTGAGATTGCAACCGCATGTGGGGCACAGACCACGGCAATCGGGCTTGCAGAGCACTACAAACGGCGTGTCCATAACGACCGCGTCATTGATGGGCTCACCCAGATCGACTAGACGGTCCTCACCCAGGAGCTCGTAGCCGTCCTCGTAGGCCTCGGGATCCTCGGGCTCCTCAAAGAGGTAGAACTCCTCGATCTCGCCGGCGATATCAAACGAGGCGGGCTCCAGGCAACGGTCGCACTCGCCGGTGGCGTGCGCGCGGACCATGCCCGTGAGCAAGACACCGGTACCGGCATTGGTAAAGACAACGTCGTAGTCGATGCCGTCCTGAAGCTGGTACTCCTTCTCGCCCACCGTGTAGGTGGCGACATCGACCTTACCGGTCAGCGGATACGAATCTCCAGGAAACTCGAGCTGCTCGGAAAGATCGACGGTAACGCTCGGGAACTCAGCCATTACCACTGACCATTCTGTTGGGCGGCACCCTCGTTGAGCTGCTGACGGCAACGGGTAACGGTGCCGGTCAGGCTCTTGAGGTTCTCCTCCAGGTGCGTAAAGACCTGCTCTGCATAGTCCTCGGCAGCATAACGCGTCTCGCGCTCGTACTGCTGGGCACGATCGCGGATGTCGTCGGCCTGCTGCTGCGCAAGGCGGACGATCTCCTGCTCACCGGCAATGGTGAGGGCCTGCTGCTGAGCGTCGGCGATGATGGAATCGGCCTGGGCGGCGGCGGAAGCCATAAGCTCCTCGCGCTCCTTAAGGATACGGCGGGACTTCTGCCACTCCTCGGGATAGCTCATGCGGATCTCGTCGAGGATGTTGAAGAACACGTCGGCGTCGATGACCTTGAACTGAGCGTTCTTGCCGAAAGGCGGCTTGGCTTCCTCGATCAGCCCTTCGAGCTCATCGACCAAGCTGACGATCCTATCGCCAGGAAAATTCTCGCCCGGCATCCGGTCTCCTTTCATAGGTAACATATCATCGTGCTAGTTTACCACATGCCACCAGGCAATAAGAAACGTCACGAAAAGCGATGTTTGAGCGCTTCGACCACGTTGGACGGGACAAACGTCGATACATCGCTGCCGAGCGAGGCAATCTGGCGAACGACCGAGCTCGAGATATAGCCGTACTGCGGCGCACTCATGACAAAGATGGACTCCAGCTCGCTATCCAGGCGATAGTTAAGGTCGGCCTGCTGCAGCTCATACTCAAAGTCGGTCATGGCGCGCAGACCCTTGACCACGGCCCCCGCCCCCTGCTCACGAGCGAAGTCGACCAAGAGGCCGGTAAAGGGCAGGACCTCGACGCCGTCGATATCACCGAGCGCCTCGCGGGCCAGCGCCACGCGCTCATCGAGCGTGAACGTGGTGCCCACACCGTTTTTACCCTGCGACTCGGCAACAGCGACGATCACGCTGGGAAAGATGCGGCGGGCGCGGCGGATCACATCGATATGGCCAAACGTGATGGGATCGAAGGTGCCCGGGACGATGACGCGGTTGATGGTGTCATTCATGGGCGTCCTCCTGAAACGTCGCGGCATCGTTGTTATCAGCATCGGTGCCGGCGCTATCGCCCTCACCGTCGTCATCGCCGACCCAACGAAGCAGGTCGACCGAGGTAATGCCGTAGCGCTTCTCACGTACAGTCTCAAAGCCTGCCGGATGCGCGCCCGCATCGGCGGCGGCATGCTCAAACAAGGCGTAAGCGCCAGACTCAAGCAGACCTTGCTGAGCCAGGTTCTGCAGCAGTTCCTCGACCGGCTCGGCACCAAAAGCATAAGGCGGGTCGAGCAGAACCAGATCAAAGGGGCCGCCCGGCACACGACCGCGCGAGGCACTCGCCAGCATATCGCCCGTGACCACTCGCCAACGCGCACGGTCACGGCAAAGCGACTCGATATTCTTGGTAATGAGCCGCGCGGCGTTGCGATCGATCTCAAACGTCGTGAGCGAGCAGGCCCCACGAGAGAGCATCTCGATTCCCAGAGCGCCGGAGCCGCCAAAGGCATCCAGCACACGAACCTCGTCCAAATCGAAGTCGAATGCCGACATGACCATAGATGCGCACGCCTCGCGTACGCGATCAGTCGTGGGGCGGGTAACATCGCGACCACGGGGCTCCTCGATCTTACGACCGCGCCATTCGCCGCCGATGATTCTCATCCTCCGCTGACCTCCTTAAAAATATGTCGATAACGCATGGCGACCGCGTCGCGCAGGGGGCGCGTCGCCACGGAGTCAAGAGTGCAAGCATACCGCAAGAGCTCGACCGCGTCCAAATGGGCCCATTCGATAAGGTCCTCATCGGCGTCCAGGTCCACAAAGCGCAAGGTCACGCCGCCGTGCTGGCGGTACCCTAGGATTTCGCCCTCGTGACGCAGACGCAGGTCCATCTGGGCGAGCGTAAAACCATCCGAAGTTTTTTCGAGCGATTGCAGGCGATCTTGTGCTGCCGACGCGCCGCCGTTGCCCTTGGAGTGCGTCATGACCAGGCACGTGCCCGACACGCTGCCACGGCCCACGCGACCACGCAGCTGGTGCAGGGCAGCCAACCCAAAGCGCTCGCCGTTCTCGATGACCATGACGGTGGCGTTAGGCACGTCGACGCCCACCTCGACCACCGTAGTCGAGACGAGCACATCGATCTCGCCACGCTTGAAGGCGTCGATCACACGATCCTTCTCCCCCGCCGGCATGCGGCCGTGAAGGCGCTCGATGACAAAACCCGGCAACGCCAGACGCAGGCGATCGAGCTCGGTTGCCGTATCGTGCAGCGGCACGGGGACCGTCACGCGGCCCTCGTCGTCGCGGGCGATACCAGGTACGTCTTCCAGCTCATCGGCCGAATCACTCGGCTCCACAAGTGGGCAAATCACGTAGGCCTGCTGGCCCTTTGCATGCGCCTCACGGATGGCGCCATAGGCGAGGTCGCGGCTCGACTCGGTGAGCACGCGTGTCGTCACGCCAGCGCCAGGGACGGGCCGATGGCGGATGATACTCGTGTCCAGATCGCCGTAGACCGAAAGCGCCAGCGTACGCGGGATGGGCGTTGCCGTCATAACGAGCAGATCGGCACCGGGGCCCTTCGCGCGCAGGGCGTTGCGTTGGCCGACGCCAAACCGGTGCTGTTCATCGATGACCACGAGCGACAGATGCTTGAACGTAACGTCATCCGAAAGGACCGCGTGGGTTCCAAAGAGCACATCAAGCTCGCCCGATTCCAGCTGGGCATGGATCTGCTCGCGCTCAGAGGCCGGCGTGGCACCCGTCAGAAGCGCCCAGGACATGCCGGCCTGCGAGAGTAGAGGGCCGGTCTTATCGGCATATTGGCGCGCCAGCACGCCCGTGGGCGCCATAACGCAGGCCTGGGTGCCGCTATCGGCAGCCAAAGCCAGCGCGCAGGCGGCAACGGCGGTCTTACCAGTACCGACATCGCCCAGCAGCAGGCGGTTCATCACGCGCCCGCCATCGCACATATCGCGCAGGATATCTTGGAACGCGGCCTCCTGCTCGTCGCTCAGCGAAAACGGCAGGGCTTGCTTGAGTGCGGCCAGGTGCTCGCCCGCGGTGTGGGCATAGGGCACCACATCGACTAGGCCGCCATCGTTGCGCAGGCGCAGCGCCAGCTGAAGGTAAAGGCACTCCTCATAAGCAAGGCGACGTCGCGCGATATCGCGCTCGGCCATACTCGATGGAAAATGGATTGAGCGCAGCGCGCGGGCATTGCTCATCAGGCGACGCTTAACGCGCAGCGGTGCCGGAATGGGATCAAAGGGATTGCCGACGACCTCGAGCGCGCCGCTTACGATGCGGCGCATCCACGCCTGGCTTACGCCATCACTCACGTAATGGACCGGCAGGATAGTGCCCGCGGCACGCCCTTCCTCGAGCTTTTCAAAGTGCGGCGAGGCCATCTGCTTAAAACCGTAGGCAAACTCAACCTTGCCCATCACGGCCAGGCGGTCGCCCTGCTTAAGCTGCTGGGCAATCCAGGGCTGGCGGAAAAAGGCGACCTGCAGCACGCCCGTCTCGTCAACGAGTGAGACCTCGGTCACCTGCATGCGCGGACGCGGCTGTTTTTGGACGATACGGTCGACCGTGGCGATGATGGTGCACACAGTACCGATGGGCGCCATCTCGATAGACCAAGAACGGGTAAAGTCCAGGTATCGATGAGGGATATGGAGAAGGAGGTCCCCCACCGTCCGAATTCCCAGACGGCGAAGGGCCTCCTCACGTTTACCCGAAACATATTTGAGTCGCGCGATATCCTCGTCGAACGCATTGCTCTGGGCAAAGCGCTCCGAGACGCGCGGCACGGAGCACAGCTCGGACATAGGCAGAGCCTACTCGATCGAGAAGATCACGGGATAGAGCGGCTGCTCGCCACGATGGGCGTCGATCTCCAGATCGGGCTGAGCCTCCTCGATGGCGTCGACGATCTCCTGGAAGGCCTCGTCGGATAGCTCCTCGCCGGCCAGAATCGTCAGCGCGTCGCCTTCCTCTTCCTCCTGCATGCGGTTGATGCAGTCGAGCGTGACCTGCTTCACGTCGGAACCGACCACGTCGATGGAGCCGGCGATGATGCCCATGACGTCACCGGAGTGAATCGGAGAGCCGTCCGAGGCGCTGGAGTCGCGCACGGCGCGGGTGACCTCGCCATCGCGGACCTCGCTGATGGCGTCAACCATGGCGGCAACGGCGTCCTCGAGCTCAGAATCGGGCAGGACGGCGAACAGCGCGGAGAACGCCTGCGGGACGGTCTTGGTGGGAACGACGGCGACCTTCTTGTCGGTGCAGGCAGAGGCTGCGGCCTCGGCAGCCATGCGGATGTTGCCGTTATTGGGCAGGATGATGACCGAGGTCGCGTTGACCTGGTCGACGGCGCCCAACAGGTCGGCGGTCGAGGGGTTCATGGTCTGGCCACCCGAGACGATCACGTCAACGCCGAGGGACTTGAGGATGTCGGCCTCACCGGAACCGGCGGCAACGGCGACAAAGCCCAGGGCCTTCGCGGGCTCGGCGGCCTTCTCCTGATCCTCGTGGATCTTAACGGTACGGTCGTGGGCCTCCATCTCCATGTTGTGGATAAAGACCTCATAGATCTGACCAAGCTGCAGCATGTGCTCGAGCACCAGGTTGGGGGTGTTGGAGTGCACGTGGATCTTGTAGTCGGGATAGGCACCCACGAGCAGCTCGCAGTCGCCCATGGAACCCAGGAACTTAAGGCACTCGTCCTCGTCAAACGGGGCATCGGCCTTAAAGAGGAACTCGTTGCAGTAGCGGAACTCCGAGCCCTCCCAGTCATCGTTGGCCTCGATCTCAACGCGACCGAGGGCCGCATCGCGGGCAGAGCCGGCAGAATCAAACGTGGCGGAGAAATCCTCGACAACGGTGCTACGGCCGAGCGCAGCGGCAACAAAGTTCTCCAGGAAGATGGCAAAGCCAAAGGCGCCGGAGTCGACCACGCCGTTCTCCTTCAGAACCGGCAGCAGGTCGGGCGTGCGGGCGACAGACTGGTAGGCCTCGACAACGATGGCATCGAGCGCGTCCTCGGCCGAGAACTTCTTCTTTTCGCACTCGTCGGCCTTGGTCGAGACATCGCGCAGTACCGTGAGGATCGTGCCCTCGATGGGCTTGCGGACGGCCTGGAAGGCGACCTTGACGGCACGACGGAAGGCGAAGGCGATGTTGGCAGACGTGATGGGCTCATCGGCAGAGACGAGGCCCTCGGCCACGCCGCGAAGGATCTGCGAGGTGATGACGCCGGAGTTGCCGCGGGCACCCATCAGGGAGCCGTGGGTGATAGCGCCGGCGATGGCCTCCATGTCGGCATCGGCGGGAAGGGCGGAAAGCTCCTTGGTCACCGAGGCGAGCGTGAGCGACATGTTGGTACCGGTGTCGCCGTCGGGTACGGGGAAGACGTTGAGCTTGTTGATCTCCTCGGCCTTGTCGGAAACAGCAGCCGCAGCGATCGGAAAACAGGTGCGAATGGTCTTTGCAATCATGGGTATTTGAATCTCCGTTTTCGGATGCTAGTTCAGACGGCTCTTGAGCGCGTCGATATGGATGCCGATCTTAAGGCTGGCGGGATCGATCTGGGCGATCTCCTGCAAAGTGAAGGCAACGGAGCTCGAAAGATTGTGGCAGACAGACTTCATGTTGACGCCGTTCTCGAGCACGACGTGAAGATCGACCGTAAGGCCGTTCTCGTCGGCGGAGACAAGCACGCCCTTGCGGAGGCGCTGACCGGCAAGCAGGCGCACGCTCTCAGCGCCCTGGAGCTGTTCGGCCATACCGACGACGCCATAGCACGTCATCGCGGCATAACCGGCAATATCGGCAATAACGTCGTTCGAGACGCTCAGGCTGCCGTTAATGGTCTCAGACACAAGAATCTCCTTTTCTTGGTGCTCGCGGCACCATGTCGTGGGAGCAATCATTGCAATATTCTACAACGACCGCGCCATGTTGAGGTGGCGGGCCTCGGGATTACATCCTCGACACGAAATGTTGATACGGTAACGTTCGCGAACGGCGATCGCGGCATGAAAAAACCCGCCGCATAAGCGACGGGTTTTACAACCTGGCTCCCCGGGTAGGACTCGAACCTACAACAGCGCGGTTAACAGCCGCGTGCTCTACCATTGAGCTACCGAGGAATTTAAAGCCCAACGGAATGGGCTGGAAAATTCTGGCTCCCCGGGTAGGACTCGAACCTACAACAGCGCGGTTAACAGCCGCGTGCTCTACCATTGAGCTACCGAGGAATAGGTGCGTGCTCTCAAGCAACGAAATTTATTATACGGACGAATCAGCTTAGGGCAAGAACTTTTTTAAGAATTTTTCCGACCTAGTCATTGGGGACGTTCTTAAACGACTAGTCATTCAAGAACGTCCCCAACGACTACATGAAAGCGCCCCCAAGCAGATGTGCTTGAGGGCGCTTCTTGCTTGCGAGGTTAAGACTCAATATAGTCTTTCAGCTTGCTCGAGCGGCTCGGGTGGCGAAGCTTGGCCAGGGTCTTGGACTCAATCTGGCGGATGCGCTCGCGCGTGACGCCAAACTCGCGACCGACTTCCTCGAGCGTACGGGGATGTCCGTCGACAAGGCCAAAGCGCAGCTCGATAACCTTGCGCTCACGATCGGCAAGCGAATCGAGCACCTGGGTGAGCTGCTCCTGCAGCATGGAGAAGCTGGCGGCATCGGGCGGAACGATGGCCTGGGAGTCCTCAATGAAGTCGCCCAGCTGGGAATCCTCTTCCTCGCCGATGGGGGTCTCGAGCGAAACGGGCTCCTGCGAGATCTTCTGGATCTCGCGGACGCGGTCGGCACTCATGTCCATCTCAGCACCGATCTCCTCGGGGGTCGGGTCGCGGCCCAGGTCCTGAAGGAGCTGGCGCTGCACGCGGACGAGCTTGTTGATGGTCTCGACCATGTGCACGGGAATACGGATGGTACGGGCCTGGTCGGCGATAGCGCGCGTGATGGCCTGACGGATCCACCACGTGGCGTACGTGGAGAACTTAAAGCCCTTCTGGTAGTCGAACTTCTCGACGGCGCGAATCAGACCGAGGTTGCCCTCCTGGATCAGGTCCAGGAACAGCATGCCGCGACCGACATAGCGCTTGGCGATGGAGACGACCAGACGCAGGTTTGCGCTGATGAGTGCCTGCTTGGCTTCGAGGCCCACGTTCTCAATGCGCGTAAGACGACGCATCTCGGCACGCGTGAGCTCGAGCTCGCCTGCCTCGGCAGCCTCGAGCTTCTCGGTAGCCTCGAGACCGGCCTCGATCTTCATGGCCAGATCGACCTCTTCGGAGGCGGTCAGCAGGTCGACCTTGCCAATCTCCTTAAGGTACATACGGACCGGGTCGCCGGTCAGCATCACCGTGGAGGCATCGATGCCGCGCACGCGCGAACGCGAACGAGACGTGCGCACGGTGCGCTTCTTCTTGCTCTTGGAAGAACCCATCTCGGCGTCGGCCTGACGGGCCATCTTGAGCTCGTGATCGTCGAGCGAGCCGGAATCGTGCTCGTCGTCGTCATCGAAATCGTCGGTATCGGTATCGTTATCGTCATCGTCGACGTCCATGGGGGCGTCGTCGTTACCGCTCGCGGAGATTATCTGGATGCCGCTGTTGCGCAGCGCGGAATACACCGCGGTGAGCTGCTCGTCAGAAACATCGATATCCTTCAGGGCGACCTGAATCTCGTCCTCGGTTACCGAAGTCCTGTTTGAGCCGTTGCCCATAAGCTTTGCAACGTAGGATTCCAGCCCAGTACCCGTGCTCTCAGTCTTTTTTGGCACAGATTCTCCCTTCATAGTCCACAGGACTCAATACTTTAGCACACACATTGACGTCTATACCCAAAAAGAGGACTGGATATAGGCGAGAATACGCTGGTTGACCACAACATCTAGGCTTGTTCGGTGCCTGCGGCCTCCAGACCGATCAAACGGAACGGGTCCGCCACGCCGCCGATCGACTTTTGCAGTTCGCGCTGACGCTGCGAGTCCTGCGCGGCCTGCACGGTCAGCGCACGACGGGCCTCATCATCGAGCGAACGGTCCTGGCGCAGCTTGGCCTGTGCGGCACGCATGCGGCGCTTGATGGTGTAGAGCTCGAGCGTATCGAGCATAAACACGATGTTCGTCTCGGTGGGGTGCTTGCTCGTCGCCGAGATGCGCCCGGCACTCACAAGCGTTGCCGCATCGGGACACACCGAGCGCGCCGCATCCATGCAGGCTGCAGGATCGGTTCCCGGCGGCGTTGCCAGAATGGCCCATGCGATGGACTCGTGACGTGGGTCAACCCACTCGATGGAGCAGATGCGGTCGGCATACGTGCGGAACAGGTCGGGGTAGCTCGTAAGCATCGTCAACAGCTCGCGCTCCCCTGCCAAAGACTTGCGCTCTAGATCGGTAAGAACCATCGGCGCCGCCGCAGCCGGTGCGCCCAAACCATCAGCCACAGACACAGCGCCCATACCATCAGGCACATCGATTGGCGGCAAGTCGTCAACGACCTCCACTGGTGCAGCGCCATAGGCATCGAGCGGGACGTAGTCGTACGGCTCTTCTTCGACCAGTGCCGCTACTGCCGGCGTCGCGCCCGACGCCCAAGCACCACGACCGGCGTCGCGAGAACTCGACGCCCGGCTGCCCGTCCCGCTGGACCGCTCAGCCTGTGCCCGCTGGCGTTCATAGTTCTGCTCACGACGTCGTTCCGCATCTTCGCGCTTGGCGACATCGCGAAACACGCGACCCGAACTCGCGCGCACCGTCTCCAAATCCAAACCCAGCAGATCGGCGATCTGGATAAAGTACGTGTCGATCATATAGCTATCGCGCAGCGGATAGATAAGCGTCAGCGCATCTTCCAGCGCCTTGGCGCGACCGCCTGGCGTAGTGATGTCGCTCGACTCCTGCAGCGAACGGTACACGAAGTCCATGAGCGGCTCGGCAGCGTCGATGCGCGTCTGCAGCTCCTGACCACCATGTGCCGTAATAAACTCCATAGGATCGTTGCCGTCGGGCAGCACCACGCAGCGCAGGTCCATCGAATCCTGCTCGATAAACTGAATCGCGCGACGAGCGGCCTTTTGACCGGCGGCATCGCCGTCAAACATATACACGATGCGCTTGGCAAAGCGAGTGAGCGTCTTGACGTGATGCTCCGTGAGCGCGGTGCCCAGCGTGGCGACAACGTTTTTAATCCCCGCCTCCCAGCAGGCGATGCAGTCGGTATAGCCCTCCACCACAATGGCGGTATCCTGCGCGACGATAAACTCCTTGGCCCAATTAAAGCCGTAGAGGTTTCGCTTTTTGTGAAACACGCTCGTCTCGGCGGTGTTAAGATACTTAGGCTGGCCGTCACCCATGATGCGACCGCCAAAGGCAATGTTGTGACCCTGCTCGTCAAAGATGGGAAACATTACGCGGTCGTAGAAGCGGTCGGCAAGCTGCCCTCGCCCGCGGCTCACAGCAACATTGGCGTCGATCATCTCCTGCGGGGTAAAGCCCGCCTGAGACAGGTGCGACACCAGCATATTGCGGCCCGGTGCAAAACCCAGGCAGTAGCGGCGGCAGACGTCACCACCCATGCCGCGGCTGGCAAAGTACTCGCGCGGACGGCCGTCCTTACCGCGCATAAGCATGGTGTGGTAGAACTGGGCGGTCTCGGCGCACAGATCGTAGATGCGGGCACGCTTGGTACCGCGCTCGCGGCGATCTCCGGTGTCATGCAGCTCAATACCCGCGCGATCGGCCAAATAACGAATTGACTCGGGAAAGCTCAGGTTCTCGCGCTTCATGATATAGGTGAAGACGTCGCCACCCTCGCCGCAGCCAAAGCAATGCCACACCTGCGTGGCGGGGATAATGTGGAATGACGGCGTCTTTTCGCCATGAAAGGGGCAGCAACCCCAAAACTCGTGGCCGCGGGGCTTGAGTTCAACCGTTTCCTGCACGATGGCGACTAGATCGGACGCAGCGCGTACCTGGTCTTTCTCCTCATCGCTAATCACGGATGCTCACCCCCTGCTCACCCAAGTTGTGACGAATGTCCTCGATATTACCCTCGACGGTCGCGATCAACTCATCCAGCGAATCGAACAGACGCGAGGGACGCAGCCAACGCGTAAACGCCAGCGAAACAGAATAGCCGTAAAGGTCGCCCGAATAACCAATTAAATTAGCCTCGAGATGCGCAGATGCTGCATCGTCAGCATACGTTGGCGGCAGGCCGACGTTCACGGCAGAGGGCCACACGGTATCATCGACCAGCACCAGACCCTCATACACGCCGTCCGCAGGCACCTGAATACCATCGGGAACTTGTAGGTTTGCCGTGGGAAAGCCCATGCCAGAACCCTCGTGACGGCCGCGAATAACACCGCCGCGCACCATATACGGACGGCCGAGTAACTCAGCAGCAAGCTCCACATGGCCCTGTCCCAGCTCATGGCGAATGCGGGTGGCGCAAATGGCCTCACCGCCCTCGCAAAGCAGGTCGTGACCATACACGTCAACGCCGTGCTCGGAACCCCAGGCGCGCATCTCGGCAACACCAGAAGCTCCGCCACGACCCAGCCTAAAGTCACAGCCAACGCGAATCGATCGAATGTCGACCAGACGCGACACCAGCGAGAGAAAATCAACATGGTCAAGCGCCGCAACCTCACGCGTAAAGGGAACGGCCACCACCGCATCGACCCCGGTCTGAGCCAAGGCATGTAGACGGTCGGCCGTCGTCATCAATTTTTGAGCGGGCGAAGGGCTCACCACAACGTCCGGGTCGGGATCGAAGGTAACCACGACCGCCTTACAGCCATGGCCACGGGCATCACGGACAAGCGCTTCGATGAGTTCCTGGTGTCCACGGTGAACGCCGTCGAATACGCCAATGGCAATCGATGCGGCACCCAAGTGCCCGCACTCATCAAACGCATCAGCAGTAACGATGCGAGCCTCGTCCAACTCGCCCGCGAAAAAGATACGCGCGAGCTCGCGAGCGGCCAGCATCATCGAACACCGCCGATGGCCTGCGGAAAGACATGCTCCATGACAAAGCGGCCACCCTCAATGCGAGCGAGCGCCTTGAGTCCCCCATCGAGCACCAACGCAAACGGCGCCTTCGAGGCATCGAAATCGGCAAGCGCACGCTCAACGGGAATGCGTCGGCCGCAGAGCAGGTCGTCGGCAAGATTGCCCGGCAAGTCAACACGCGTGGCGCCCAGGGCCGCAATGGGATCCAGGGCAAAGCCAACCGCAGACTCGGGAGAAAGCTCCTCGACCGCATGACAGGCGCCAATGGAAACAACACCGGAGGCCGTGCGGCGCAGCGCGGAAATGTGCGCGGCGCTCTCGCAGGCGCGGCCCAAGTCGCGAGCGAGCGCACGGATATAGGTGCCCTTGCTCACCGAGAACGCCACGGTCCACACACACGTATCACCTTCGCCGCCCACGGCGATCAGGTCGGCGGCATAGACCTCGACGGGGCGCGGAGGTAGATCCACCGCATTGCCCTCGCGAGCAGACTTGTAGGCGCGAACGCCATTGACCGAGATAGCCGAAAACGCCGGCGGCACCTGCATCTGCGGACCCAACATGGCGGCCAAGCGCTCACGAGCATAGGCAGGATCGCGGAGCTCGTTGGCAACAGCCACCGTGCGGACGGCCTCGCCCTCCGCGTCATCGGTACTCGTCTCGGCGCCAAACGAAATGTCGGCGACGTAGCTTTTCGTGTCGAGGGTGAGCATGCCCAGCAGACGAGTAGCCTGGCCCACGCCCACCACCATGACACCGGAAGCCATAGGGTCGAGCGTACCGGCATGACCAACGCGACGCTCATGGAGAGCGCGTCGGCACTGCGAGACCACATCGTGGGACGTGCAGCCCACCGGCTTATCGACGGCGAGCAGCATATTCAATTGAGAAGGCGTACGACGAGCCATGTACCATCCAAAAAGTTAAAGCTCGACGGTCACCGAAGCGGGATCCTCCCCAACCAGTTCGGCCAGCATGGGAAGTGCCGCGGTGAGCGTCTCGAGAATCGTTCCGTTGTTGGAGAAACCGGCGGCAGCGGGATGTCCGCCTCCGCCAAAAGCTGCAGCGATCTCGGACACGTTGAGGTCACCCTTGGAGCGCAGGTTGCCGCGCACCTTGGTATCGCCCTCAATACCCTTCAGGAACAGGCAGACTTCCACGCCCATCACTGAGCGCACCACGTCGACCAGGCCGTCGCACTCATCCGAGGTGACGCCACAGGCCTCAAGGTCACTCTGGTAAGCGTAGCTATACGCGACGCGCCCGTGGGCCACCGTCTTGATACGGCCCATAACGATGGACTTGAGGTGCAAAAACTCGACGCGCATGCTCTGGTAGACCTCAAGCGCAACGCGCGCCGGATCGGCACCGTGGGCAACCAGGCGCGAGGCTGCATGGAACGCGGCGGCATCGGCGTTTTGGTACTGAAAACGGCCGGTATCGGTAACCAGGCCGCACAGCAGACAGGTCGCGATGTTATCGCGGGCGACAATGCCGCAATTGTCCAAGAAGCGGTCGATGATCATAGCGCAGGCCGCGGCATCAATGCACCTCAAGCTCAGCTCGGCAAACTCCTCGCGCGCAGGATGGTGATCGAAGCACACCACATGCGACGAGCGGCGAAGCACGTCGGCGGAGTTGTTCAGGCGCTCGACAACCGGCACGTCCACCGAGATGAACAGATCCGGGTTGCCAGTGTACGCAGATGCCGGCACCAGGCGATCGGAGCCCTCCATAAAACGGTAAATGCGCGGCACCGGATCATCGTCTGCCAGCAGCAGGGCAATGTCCTTGCTGGGGAAAAACTTCATGAGCGAGAGGCCCAGACCCAACACGGAGCCCAGGGCGTCGCCATCGGGAGAAGTGTGTCCCGAAATCGCAATGGAGGACGCACCCTCGATGAGCTCGAGGATGCGTCGCTGAATATCTGCAGACTCGCACGAAGCGAGGTCGGCGGAATTAGTCATCTAAAGCTGCCTCCTGGGCGGCATCCGCTATCGGATAGCCGTCCTCGTCCTTTTCGATCGCAAGCGTGGCGGGAACGTTTTCCAGCGCACGCGTGATGCGCTCAGCCTCATCGGTCGAGCGATCGATACGAAAATCGAGCTCGGGCGTGACACGCCAATCGAGCGAACGGGCCAACAAGCTGCGAATGCGGCCCTTGGCGC
This sequence comes from uncultured Collinsella sp., assembly GCA_902494345.1. Classification (GTDB taxonomy): domain Bacteria; phylum Actinomycetota; class Coriobacteriia; order Coriobacteriales; family Coriobacteriaceae; genus Collinsella. Next base: position 123,258 of record CABUSV010000004.1, on the reverse strand, counting down.
TGGCGAGCGCCTCCATGACCTCGTCGTAGCGGCTCGCATCGCACGACACGTACACACGCGCGAACGAACGGTCCACCGCGACCTCGACCGCGGTCAGGGTGACCAGGTCGAGACGCGGATCGGAAACCTCAAAGAGCAGGATATAACCGAGCTTCTCGCGAAGCTGCTCGCCCAGACGGCGGGTTGCCTGCGTTTGCTTCATAGTGCTACCCCCTACTCGGTACGGGCAACCTGGTCGATGCGGTAACCCTCAATCTGGTCGCCGGGCTTGATGTCCTGGAAGTTCTCCAGGCCGATGCCGCCCTCGGAGCCGCTCTTGAGGCTCTTGGCCTCGTCCTTGTAGTGGCGCATCGAGGCGATCTTGCCGTTGAAGACCACGATGCCGTCGCGCACCAGGCGCACGGAATCGGTCGCGGCGATCTCGCCCTCCTCGACGCGGACACCGGCGGCGATACCAACCTTGGGCACCTTGAAGGTGTCCAGGACGGTCGCGGTACCCGTGGCGACCTCGACCTCGGTGGGCTTGAGCATGCCGATACGGGCGGCGTCGAGCTCCTCGAGGCACTTGTAGATGACGTCGTAGCAACGGATCTCGACGCCCTCGCGCTCGGCGGCGGAGCGAGCCTTACCGTCGGGACGGACGCCAAAGCCGATGATGATGGCGTTGGAGGCGTCGGCCAGGACGACGTCGGTCTCGTTGATGGCGCCGACAGCGGAGTGGATCGTGTTGATGCGGACCTCGGACTGATCCATCTTGTCGAGCGAGTCCTGAAGAGCCTCGATGGAACCCTGGACGTCGGCCTTGATGATCAGGTTGAGCTCCTTGACCTCGGCGTCGGCGATGGTCTCGAAGAGGTTCTCGAGCGTGACGTGCTTCACGCGGCTCTGCTCCTCGATACGGGCCTTCAGCGAACGCTCGTCGGCCAGGGCGCGTGCCTCGCGCTCGTCCTCGAACACGCGGAACTCGTCGCCAGCGTTGGGCACGGACTGCAGGCCCAAAATCTCGACGGCGTCGGAGGGACCGGCCTCGGTGACGGCGCGACCCTTGGGGTCGAGCATAGCACGGACGCGGCCGTAGGTAAGGCCGGCGACCAGCGTATCGCCCACGTGCAGGGTACCGCGGGTCACGAGCACGGTAGCGACCGAGCCGCGGCCCTTGTCGAGCTTGGCCTCGAGGACGTTGCCGGAGGCAAAGGTGTCCGGGTTGGCCTTGAGCTCGAGCACGTCGGCCTGGAGCAGCACGGTCTCCAGAAGGTCGTCGATACCGATCTTCTGCTTGGCAGAGATGTTGACGAACATGTTCTGTCCGCCCCACTCCTCGGGGATGACGCCGTACTCGGTGAGCTCCTGACGCACGCGGTCGGGGTTGGCGCCGGGCTTATCGATCTTGTTGACGGCAACGACGATGGGAACGCCGGCAGCCTTGGCGTGGTTGATCGACTCGACCGTCTGGGGCATGACGCCGTCGTCGGCAGCCACGATCAGAATGACGATGTCGGTCACCTTGGCGCCACGGGCACGCATAGCCGTAAAGGTGGCGTGACCCGGGGTATCGATAAAGGTGATCTTGCGGTCGTTGATCATGACCTGCGAAGCACCGATGGCCTGCGTAATGCCGCCCGCCTCGCCGGCAGCAACGCCGGTGTGACGGATGGCGTCGAGCAGCGAAGTCTTGCCGTGGTCGACGTGACCCATGACGGTGACGACCGGTGCGCGAGGCTTAAGGTCGGCAGGATCGTCGTAGAACGAGAAGGTGTTCTCCTCCTCGGGGGTGATGATCTTGATCTGACGGCCCAGGTCGTCGGCAACGAGCTCGACGAGGTCGTCGGACATGGACTGCGTCATGGTGAGCGGCGTACCCAGCAGGAACAGGCGCTTGATGATGTCGTTGGCCGGAACGTCGAGCGCCTCGGCAAGCTCCTGGACGGTAACGCCCTGGGAGACCTTGATGGCGTCGAGGTCCTCGGGGTTCACGCCCTGGGCCAGCGCCTCCTCTATCTTGCGCTCCTCCTGCGCCTTGGCAGCCTCGCGCTCGCGCTTCTCCTTGCGCTTCTTGCGGCGACCGGTGGACTCGCGAGAGGCCTCCTCGACGGCAGCACGAGCCTCCTCGAGCACCTTCTCGCGGCTGTACTCCTCGGCCTCGCGAGCCATGCGGCTGTAGTGGTCCTCTTCGTTGTTGTGACCGCCCTTGCGCTTCTTGCCCTTGCCCTGCTTATCGGGGTTGGGGAAGTCCATGCCGGCAGCAACGTTGTTGCTGGCGTTGGTGCGATGGCTGTGCGGACGGCTCTCGGAGGCGTTGCGCTCGGAGTTGTTGTCGGAGGCGTTGCGATCGTTGCGACGGCCACCGCGGCGGTCGTTGTTGCCGCCACGACGGTTACCGCGCTCGGCGGCGCGCTCGGCCTTGGCCTTGTCCTCGGCGTCCTTCTTCTCCTTGAGCACGGTCTCCTGTGCGGCGATCTGGTCGAGCAGCGAACGGAAGCGCGAACCGGAGTCGGAAGCGGGAACGGCGCGGCGCTGGGCCTCGCGGGCAGCCTCCTCCTTCTCGCGGGCAAGGCGCTCCTGCTCGGCCTTCTTCTTGGCCTCGGCCTCGGCGCGGGCAGCCTCCTCGGCAGCCTGGGCTGCGGCAAACTGGCGACGCTCCTCCTCGCGGGCCTTCTCGGCGGCGATGCGCTCGCGCTCGGCCTCGGCGGCGCGAGCGGCCTCCTCGGCGGCAGCTGCCTGCTCCTCGGCCTGCTTGGCGGCCTCGACTTCCTGGGCGCGGGCCTCGATCACCGAGGCGAGCTGCTTGCGGACCATGGCGACATAGGCGTCCTCCAAGGTGGAGGAAGCGGACTTAGCGGGAATCTTCATATCGGCGAGATGACCCATCAGTTCCTTGGAGGTCATGCCGAACTCTTTGGCCAGGGTGGACACACGGACTTTTGCCATATGACTTCACCTACCCTTTCTGGCACCTTGGGTGCCTAGAGACTGAACGAGCGTGGGAGACGCGCCAGGACCCGCCCGGCGCGACCGCGCGCTAGATCAGGTCCTCCGCATCATCGAAGGCGTCGGTGTCATGGACACCGCAGAAACGGGAGCCGGGACGAGCCTGGTTGCGGCACTGGATGCCGTCCTCGGACACGTACTCGCAGCGGCGGACGTCCTCGTCCTCCTCGTCACCGATCAGGTCGGCGGCGGGCTCCTCGTGAACGGGAACGTTCTTGAGGATGTCGGCGGCAAGCGTCTCGGACTTGATGTCGATGTGCCAGCCGGTCAGACGCGCGGCGAGGCGGGCGTTCTGGCCCTCCTTGCCGATGGCGAGGGACAGCTGGTCGTCGGGCACGATGACGCCGGCGTAGGCCTTCTCCTCGTCGATAAGGACGCGGGTGACCTTAGCGGGCGAAAGGGCGTTGGCGACATAGACGGCAGGATCGGCATCCCACAGGATGACGTCGACGCGCTCGCCACGGAGCTCGCCCACGACGGCGCGAACACGGCTGCCCTTGGGGCCGACGCAGGCGCCCACGGGATCCAGACGGTCGTCGAGCGAGTGGACGGCAACCTTGGAGCGCTGGCCGGGCTCGCGGGCGATCGACTTGATCTGGACGGTGCCCTCATAGATCTCGGGCACCTCCTGCTCAAACAGACGACGCATGAGCTCGGGGTGAGTACGGGAGATGACAATCGGCGGACGGCTGTGCTCGCCACGAACCGGCTGCAGGTTGGAGTTGGGGTCGCGAACGTCGATGATCACGGCCTTGATGTGCTGGTTGTGCAGGTAGCGCTCGCCCATCGGACGCTCGTTGCGCTCGTTCTCGTAACGGCGCTGATCGAAGTGCGGCAGCTCGGCCTCGACGCCCTCGCGAATCTTGACGATAGTGAAGTCGGGCGTGGACTGCAGCACGGTACCGCTGATGAGGTCACCGATGCGACCGGAGAACTCCTCGTAGATCTGCTCGCGGGCGGAGTTACGCACGATGGCGTTGATCTCGGCCTTGGCGTGCTGGGCAGCGATGCGGCTCGTGTTCTTGGGGGTGACGTCGATCTCCTCGAACTCGGTGAAGTTGCCCTCCTCGTCCATGGAATCGTCGATCGGCTCCAGACGGTAGACGTAGATCTTGCCGGTGGTGCGGTCGATGGTCACCTTGGCGCCCCACTCAAGATGCAGGATCTCGGCATAGCTCTTGGCGAGCGACTGCTCCAGGCGGTCGATCAGGTAGAGCTGGTCGATGTGCTTCTCCTGGCAAAGCTCCATCAGGGCGGACATCATGTCGGATGCTGCCATCTTACTTTCCTTCCTTCGCGGGCTTGAAGTCGTAGGTGGGCTTCAACTTGCACTTTTTAACATCAGAAAAATCGAGGGTAACGGACTCGCCGTCCTCGAGCTCGAGGGTCACGTTCGTCTCGGTGGCGGCGGCAATCTTGCCGGCGTACTTGCGACGGCCCTCGGTGGCGGTGGAGGTGAGCTCGCAGTTCTCGCCCACAAAGCGGGCAAAGTCACTCGGGCGGCGCAGCGGGCGCGCCATACCCGGGCTCGACACCTCGAGCGTATAGCTCGAAGAGATGGGGTCGAGCTCCTCAATCACATCGCCGACCCACTTGGTGTTGGCCGTGACGTCGTTGAGCGACAGGCTCTGACCCTCGGCACCCTCGATACGCACGCGCACGCAGGGGGCCTTGGTGGCACCCACGAGCTCGACGTCGACGATGTCGATATCGTGCTGGGGAGCGACGGCCTCGAGCGCGTCGATGATCGCCTGCTCGGTCTTGGTCTTGACCATTGCGGCACCTCCATCCATACAAAAAAGAAGCGGGGCCGAAACCCCACTTCTTTCAATTACAACTTCATTTGCAAGCAAACTATACCAATAGCTGCGGAAACGTGCAAGCACAGTACGAACCTGCAGGTCAGCGTGCGCACAGCTTCTCCACAAGAATAGGACAATTGGACTAAAGACTCCATGAGGCAAGCGCCCAATGGTCCAAGAACGGGCCATGCGTCCCATTCCACAGGCCAGTTCGGACCCCAAGGGCATTCCTCCCCGAGCCCCTATCGATCAGACTTACGCTATGGGGCATTCTGCAACAAGCCAGCCAACAAGTCGCGAAACGACGAACCTTTCCAAATCCTCTACGGCAAGGAGTCACCCATGAAACGCCTAGGCACCCTCTGCATGACTGCACTCGCCATCGCAACGTGCTCGTTGGCCCTCTTGGGCTGCGGCAGCGCGAATGGCAAAACCGGAACATGCGAACCGAACCCTGGCAGCACAAAAGCCATCGAGAAAACGACGCCATCGGAGAGCTTCGACAAAATCGACGAAGATATCGTCGATCCCCAGAGTCTGGGCCCCGAACCCCAAGAACAGTTCCCCATCAATCTTGAGTCGGACGAGAACGTCCATGTTACCTGCGTGGGCAAGGACACGGATGGCTACGGCGACGCCGCGCTCGTCTTCACAGTGACCAACAACACCGGTGTCGACATGATGTTTGGCGATGTGGACTCCTATGCCTACGTCAACGGCGTGGTCCGCGATGTGCGCATGCGCCATCCGGTCGCCGCGGGCGAGGAAACGCAAGCCATGCTCACCTTCGTCGGCACCTTCGACGACCCAAACTTTGATGTGAACAACGACCTCAACGACATCTACCTCAACATCTGGATGTTCGAAGAGGCAACGGGCAACGTTTACTTTAGGGACCTGGTACACATCCCATAGAAAACGTTGCGACGCAATGACTAAGCAGGGCATACAACACAAAACGAGGGACGACCCAACCGGATCGCCCCTCGTCTTTTATGCGTCAGTTAAGCGCGCAGTGCCTACTTGACCACCAGGTTGACCAACTTGCCGGGCACGCAGATGGCCTTGACGACCGTCTTGCCCTCGAGCCACTTGGCGACGGCGGCCTCGGCGGCAGCCTGCATATCCTCATTGGAGGCATCGCGGGCAACGTCGACGCGGCCGCGGACCTTGCCGAGCACCTGGACCACGATCTGCACCGTGTCCTCAACGGACTCGGCCAGGTCGAACTCGGGCCAGGCGGCGGTGTAGGCGTTGCCCTCGCAGCCGAGTGCCTCGTGCCACAGCTCGTCGGCCCAGAACGGGCAGATGGGGGCAAGGACGCTCACGATATCCTTCGCCACGCCGTAGCACAGCGCCTTGTCGCGGGCGGTACCCTCGGTGGCGTTGAGGTAGGCGCTCGCCGCGTTGACGAGCTCCATGACGGCCGAGATGGCGGTGTTGAACTGGCCGCGATCGAAGTCCTCGGTGCACTTGGCGATGGTGCGGTGACGCTCGCGATAGAGCTTCATCGCAACCTCGTCGAGCGCGGACTTGTCGAAGGCCACGTTGGCGTCGCCGGACTGGACGAGCTGCCAAACGATACGCCAGGCGCGCTTGATGAAGCGGTTGGCGCCCTCAACGGCCTTGGGATCCCAGTCGAAGTCCTTCTCGGGCGGGGCGATAAACAGGATCGCCAGACGCATGGTGTCGGCGCCGTAGGGCTCGATGACCGAGCTCGGAGGCACGACATTGCCCTTGGACTTGGACATGGTGTCGCCGTTCTCGTCCTTGACCATGCCCTGGCACAGCAGGTTGGTGAAGGGCTCGTCCACACTCAGCAGGCCCAGGTCGCGCAGCGCCTTGGTAAAGAAGCGGCTGTAGAGCAGGTGCAGAATGGCGTGCTCGATGCCGCCGATGTAGTTATCGACGGGCATCCAACGGTCGGCGGCCTCGCGGGAGAAGGGCAGCTCGGTGTTGTGCGGATCGGTATAGCGAAGGTAATACCAGCTGGAGCAGGTAAAGGTGTCCATGGTATCGGTCTCGCGTTTGGCCGGGCGACCGCAGACCGGGCAGGTGGTCTCGTAGAACTCCTTGCACTCGGCGAGGGTTTCGCCGGCGCCCAGGTCAAGGTTCTCGGGCAGCGTCACCGGCAGCTGGTCCTCGGGCACGGGCACAATGCCGCAGTGCTCGCAATGGATAGCCGGGATGGGGTTGCCCCAATAGCGCTGGCGGGAAATGAGCCAGTCGCGCAGGCGGAACTCGACCTTGCGACGACCGCAGCCCATGGCCTCGAGGTCGGCCACGATGGCAGCCTCGCCCTCGGAGTGCTTACCACCGCGCATGCCGGTGTACTTGCCGGACTGGACGAGCGTGCCCTCGGCAGCGTGGGCGCAATCCCAGTCGACAGTCTCGGCATGGAAGGTATCGATGGTCTCGCCGCTGGCCTCGACGGCAGCGCGATCGTCATCGTCCAGGATGATCGGCACGATCGGCAGGTCGTACTTACGGGCAAACTCAAAGTCGCGCTGGTCGCCACAGGGAACGGCCATGACGGCACCGGTACCGTAGTCGGCAACGACATAATCGGCAACCCACACGGGGACCTTCTCGCCGTTCACGGGGTTCACCACGTAGCGGCCGGTAAAAGCGCCGTGCTTCTCGATGGTGCCCTGGGCACGCTCGACGGCAGAGATATGCTTGGAATCCTCGACGATCTTGGTAACGGCCTCCTCGTACTCCGTGCCCTCGACGAGCTCGTGCAGGCCGGCGTACTCGGGAGCCAGGACAAAGAAGGAGACGCCAAAGAGCGTATCGGCACGCGTGGTGAAGACGGTGATCTTGCCCTCGTCGCCCTCGATGGGCTCGCCATCCTTGTCGCACAGGGTAAAGTCAACCTCAGCGCCCTCGGAGCGACCGATCCAGTTGGCCTGCATCTGCTTGACGCGCTCGGGCCAGCCGGGGAGCTTCTCCAAGTCGTCGAGCAGCTCCTGAGAGTACTCGGTAATCTTGTAGTACCACTGCTCAAGGTCGCGCTTCTCGGGCTCGGTGCCGCAGCGCCAGCACTTGCCCTCGGTAACCTGCTCGTTGGCCAGAACGGTCTTGCAGGTGGGGCACCAGTTGACCGGGTTCTTCTTACGATAGACCAGGCCCTTTTCCCACATCTTCTCAAAGATCCACTGGCCCCAGCGGTAGTAGTCAGGGCTGCAGGTCTTGACCATGCGATCCAGATCGTAGGAGAAACCCATGCGCTTCATCGTGGCGAGCGCCTGGTCCATGTTCTTATACGTCCAGGCAGCAGCCTGCGTGTTGTGCTTGATGGCGGCGTTCTCGGCGGGCAGGCCAAAGGCGTCAAAGCCGATGGGGTGCAGCACGTCGTAGCCGCGCATGCGGGCCTGACGGGCCATGGCATCGCCGATGGTATAGTTGCGCGCGTGGCCCATGTGCAGATCGCCCGACGGATACGGGAACATCTCGAGCACATACTTCTTGGGCTTGCTGTCGTCGGTGTCGACGGCAAAGAGGTTGGAGTCCTCCCAGGCCTTCATCCACCTGGACTCAATGGCCTGCGCGTCGTAGGCAGGGATCTCGTCCTTATGATCTGTGCAATCGCACATATCAGCTCCTTTAATCTTAGCTGGGGTCGGTCGGCTTAGCTTTATTCGCTACTGCGGACAGTCCTGCGCAAGACGAAGAGCACATTAAGTGCTCTTCTTTGCGTGCGGAACTTGTAGCGAACAAAGCTAAGCCGCCCGACCCTAAGGTTAACTCGCATGATGATAGCAAATACGACAAGCGAGATGCCTGCGACTTGCAGGCATCTCGCTTTATCTAAATAACGTGGTTGATGCTCAACCTTTATGTGAGGCTCTTACCTTATCGATAAGATACGGACTGCTGCGAATCCTTGACCACAACATCGTGGGCGCCGCCTTCGACGATGGAGGTGGAACTAACCAGCGTCAGGCGTGCCTTTTCCTGGAGCTCGGGGATCGAGAGGGCGCCGCAGTTGCACATCGTGGACTTGACCTTGTAGAGCGTGCCGCCCACGCCGTCCTTGAGGGAGCCAGCATAGGGAACGTAGGAATCGACGCCCTCGACGAAGCTGAGCTTCGCGGCGCCGCCCAGGTCGTAGCGCTGCCAGTTGCGGGCACGCGCAGAACCCTCGCCCCAGTACTCCTTCATGTACTGGCCATTGACGTTGACGCGCTCGGTCGGGCTCTCGTCAAAGCGGGCGAAGTAACGGCCCAGCATCATAAAGTCTGCACCCATGGCCAGGGCGAGCGTCATGTGGTAGTCGTAGACGATACCGCCGTCGGAGCACACGGGCACGTAGACGCCGGTCTCCTCGTAGTACTCGTCGCGAGCGCGGCAGACGTCAATCAGCGCGGTGGCCTGGCCACGGCCGATACCCTTGGTCTCACGGGTAATGCAGATGGAACCGCCGCCGATACCGACCTTGATGAAGTCGGCACCGCAGTCTGCCAGGAAGCGGAAGCCCTCGGCGTCGACGACGTTACCGGCACCGACCTTGACGTCCTCGCCGTAGTTGGCGCGAATCCACTCGATGGTGCGCTTCTGCCACTCGCTGAAGCCCTCGGAGGAGTCGATGCACAGGACATCGGCGCCGGCCTCGATGAGCAGCGGCACGCGCTCGGCATAGTCGCGGGTGTTGATACCGGCGCCGACCATGTAGCGCTTGTCGTTATCGAGCAGCTCGTTGGGGTTGGTCTTGTGGCTGTCGTAGTCCTTGCGGAAAACGATGCCCATAAGGTGATCATTGTCGTCGACGATGGGCAGGGCGTTGAGCTTGTTGTCCCAGATGACGTCGTTGGCAACCTTGAGGCTGATATTCTTGTCGCCCACGATGAGCTGCTCACGCGGGGTCATGAACTCGGAGACCTTCGTCTGGTGGTCATCGCGGCTGGGGCGATAGTCACGGCTGGTGACGATGCCCAAGAGCTTACCCTTGGGAGTGCCGTCGTCGGTGACCGGCATGGTGGAATGACCGGTCTTCTCCTTGAGCTCGATGACCTGCTCCATGGTCATGTCGGGGGTCAGCGTGGAATCGGACTGAACGAAACCGGCCTTGTGATCCTTGACGGCCTTGACCATAGCGGCCTCGGACTCGGCGCTCTGGGAACCGTAAATGAAGGACAGGCCACCCTCGGTAGCGAGCGCGACACCCATGTCGACGCCCGAGACAGACTGCATGATGGCGGAAACCATGGGGATGTTCAGGGTGATTGCCGGCTTCTCACCGCGCTTAAAGCGGGTTAGCGGCGTCTTAAGAGAGACGTTGTTGGGGATGCACTGCGAGGACGAGTAACCAGGGACCAGCAGATACTCCGAAAACGTGTGGGACTCACCGGGAAAGAACGTAGCCATGTTTCTCCTTTTTCCATGCGACCGGTCGGCTGCAGGCCTCGTAGGACCCAGCCCAACCTTGGGCGCCCAATACTGGGGAAGTATCTTAACGCACTTTGACTGCTACAATGCATGATTTAAGAAGAGCACACGAGGGTTTGACGCAGGCTTTGCGTTTGCCCAGCAAACACTTTAGCGGGGAGACGTGGAGCGTATGAAGTACAAGACGACGGCAAAGTTGGTCATTCAAGCGTGCGACAAGGATTTGCCGGGCGTCTTCGGCCACGGCTGCGTCTTGCTGCTGCAGAGTATCGCCCGAGAGCACTCGCTCAACCGTGCCGCCAAGAGCATGGGCATGGCGTATTCAAAGGCCTGGCGCATCGTGAACGAAGCCGAAGGCCAGCTGGGCTGCAAGCTCATCGAGCGCGACGGAGCCCGCGGGTCCAGCCTCACCCCCGCCGGCGAGCGAGCCATAGCAGTCTACGAGGAGTTGCAGGCCGACATCAACAACGTCATTGCCACCAAAGCCGACGCCCTCATCGCCAGCATCAAAGAGTAGCTAATTTGCGGAGGGCGTTGTCTAGGGTGGCGGCCACGATCAAGGGGTCGTCGGTGCCGGCGAAGAGGCGGACGGTGCTCCCCTGCTTGCCGCGTGGGGCCGAAAGGCGCGTCGTTGCGCCACCGGCGGGCGATGTGCGAAACTCCCCGGGCAAAGCATCGAACAGCTCGCCTGAGCTACGCTCGATAAGGTCAAATTCAACTGCCGGACCAAAGCCGTGCTCGAGGATTCCCGTTGCAACCGCATGGTCGGGATGAGAGCTCAGCCCGGGATAGCGCACGTTGCGCACCATCTCGTTGGCGGCCAGATACTCGGCCAGCGCACGTGCGCGGTCGAAATGCGCCTGCATGCGGACATCGAGCGAGTCCAGCCCTCGCTCCAGCACGTCGGCCTCGTCAGCAGGCATATCAAGCTTAGCCAAGCCACAGCCCTCAAGCAGGGCATGCGCACACTCAGCCGCGGCATCCACACGATGGCGCTTGAGCTGCGAGCGCGCCACCGAAGCAGCAACGAGCTTGCGCGGAGACCTACCGGCGCACACGCGGTCAAGCGCCTCGAGCGACAGCACGGCACCCAAGCGCAGCGGATCGCACCCAAAGACGCCAGGCACCGTGTTATCCACCACGAGCAGTGCGCGGGCCTCACGCGCCGCGCGGCCCAGAGCGCGCAGATCGGGCACGCGCAGACCAAACCCGCCGATGGAGTTGACGAACCACCACAGGTGCGGACTCTCGGCATCAAACGAAGCATCAAAGCCCTTGGACGCGGCGGTAAACGCCGCAACCGACGGCGGGTCCACGAGCACAACGTTGCGTCCATCAAAGCCGCGGGCAAACGCATCGGCAAAGTCATCAGCAAACGCAACCAGGCGATCGCCGGGGCGCACGACCCCCAGAATCGACAGCGCCGCCGGCACATGCGAGGCCGTAAGCAGTCGCGCCCCACGCGCGCCGGCCCTTGCAGCCCAGGTCTCTTCTAGCTGTTGCACATCCACGCAGCACCGTCCCTTCACAAACAAAAACCCACGATGCGGATGTTTCCCGCATCGTGGGCAACGGCTGCAGTATAGCGCCGATAGGCGATCGCGCGCCTAGATGTTGAGCGTGTGATAGTTCACGCTCGCACTCGGCGCGTCAACGGTCACGCCATAGACCTCGGGATAGATGCGCGTCGAAAACACGAGCGCGCCATCGTTCACAAACACCTCGACCGACGAGACATCGCCAACAATGCGCACGTTGCGCACCTCGTCGACGGGCTCCCAGCGCACGGTACGACCGCAGCCGGCAGAAGCGCGACCCTCATCGGTAAATCGCATCTCAAAGCGCGCGGGTAGCTCGCCCTCGGCGGGCACAAACGCCAGTTTCAGCTCGCCATCTACGGTCGCGGCAAACGCGCCGTCGACACCGTCAACAACAACGTCAAAGCAGGTATCGCCAGCAACCTCCAACGAGCCCTCCCCCACACGCACCGAGGCATAATGGCGCTCGATCTCGCGCGCCGGCTGCTGCAGCACTACGCCGCCGGCACCGGCTATAAGCTCACGCGGCACCGTCATACAGTGCTGCCAGCCGCACGCCACGGTGGGTGCGTTGCCATAGGTCGGCTCATCGGGCATGCCCATCCAGCCGATCAGAATGTGGCGACCGTCCTCGGACGTAAACTCCTGCGGAGCATAGAAGTCAAAACCGGCGTCCCACAGGCGGAACTCGCCCAGGTCATAAGCGTCCTTGCCACCAGTGATGTCGCCCGATACAGGCATGTAGCCAGCAGCGTATACGTTGCCGCGGTCCCAACGACCGCCCTCGAGCCCCTGGGGAGAAAAGGAAAGGAACTTCGCCGGTACGGCGCCATCCGTCTCAAGCTCCAGATACCCCGGGCACTCCCACATAAAGCCAAAGCGCTCGGGCGTAGACACACGGCTCTCGAGCTGCCAGCTAAACATGTCAGCCGAGCCGTATACCAGGATCTCACCCACATCGCGCCCGGCACCCTCGCCGTGCATGGCGCAAAATCGACTATCGACATGCGGCCCGTCCACGCGACGACGCGCGCCAAGCACCATGTGATAACGCCCATCATCATCGCGCCACACCTTGGGGTCACGCACGTGGCAGGTCAAATCCTCAGGATAATCCTCGGACGCCAGCACAACGCGCTTTTGACTGAACTCCCGACCGGCAAGGCCATCAACGCTCTCGACATAAGCAGTATCGGCGCGGCGGCCGGTATTGACGTAGTCGTACGTGCCGTCCGCATCGGAAAGCTTAACGTTGCCTGTGTACAGTACGCGGATGCGGCCGTCCTCGGCAAGCGCGGAGCCAGAATACACGCCATGGCAGTCGAACGGCTCGTCGGGAAGCAGCGGCGCGCCAACATATTCCCAGTTCATAAGGTCGCGGCTTGTGGCATGGCCCCACATCTTTACGCCGCCGTTCACATCAAACGGGGCATACTGGAAGTACGCGTGAAACACGCCACCCACCTGGCAGAGACCGTTGGGGTCATTGAGCCAACCCGCCGGCGGCATAATATGGAAGTGCTGGCCATACACGCCATGACCGCACTCAGAGGCGGCAGCGTCAACAGCGGCAACCAACTTTGCAAGGTCGCGACCAAGTGCATTAGACATATCAAAGTCCTAACGGATCGAAAGTAACAAGGCACCAGAGATCGGCACCAGATACGGGAAACGCCCGCGAGCATACAACCCGCGGGCATCCCCTCAACCAAAGACTCCTACGCCTGCTCGGAAGCCTTGGGCTCGTCCTTGTACAGGACAAACGAGATAGCAAAGGAAACCAGCGCGGCGACCGCAAACATGATCGCGTACTGCACGGGCTGGGCCAGGCACAGCAGGATACCGAAGATACCCGTAACGCCCGTGCCGGAGGCAGCCAGCGAGGTGAGCGCACAGACCAGGGCACCGCAACCGCCGCCGATGCAGCCGGCGATGAAAGGCTTAAAGAAGCGCAGGTTCACACCAAAGATGGCAGGCTCGGTAATGCCCATGAAGGCGGACAGAGCCGAAGGAAGCGCCAGGCCCTTGATCTTGGCATCGCGAGTCTTAAAGGCAACGGCGAGCGCGGCGCCACCCTGGGCGATGTTGGCAGCGCTGGCGATGGGCAGCCAGTAGGTCACGCCGTACTGGGCGAGCTGGCCCAGGTCGATGGCGGTGTACATCTGGTGGATACCGGTAACGACCGTGGGAGCATAGAACAGGCCGACGATAAAGGAACCGATGCCGAAGGGCAGGGTCAGCAGGGTCTGGATCAGACCGAGGATGGCGTTCTCGGCCCAGACAAAGATGGGGCCGACGGCAACGAGCGTCACGAGCACGGTCACGAACACCGAGACAAGCGGGGTCACAAAGAGATCGAACATCTCGGGGACAACCTTGTGGAGACGCTTCTCGAGGAAGGCGAGAATGGCGCAGGCGATAACGATGGGGATAACGTGGCCCTGATAACCGACCCACTCAAAGCTGTACACGCCGGGGATGACGGTGACCATGGTCTGCACGCCCTCGGAGGCAACCGTGTAGGCGCTCTGCAGCGAGGAGTTGATGAACGCACCGCCGACGACGGCGCCCAGGTACGGGTTGGCGCCAAAGGCCTTAGCCGCGGAGTAACCGATCAGGATCTGCAGAATGCCAAAAGACGTGCCCGAGACCAGGTCGGCAATCTTATAAATAAAGTTATTGGTGTCGAGCGCGATAAAGCCGTTGGAGGCCATAAAGTTGAGGGCGCTCATAATGCCCAGCAGCAGGCCCGAAGCCACGATGGCGGGGATGATGGGGACAAAGACGTCGCCGAGCACCTTAATGGCACGCATAAAGATGTTCTGCTGCTGCGCCGCTGCCTCCTTGACCTCGGCCTTCGTGGCAGCCTCGACGCCACTGAGCGCGATGAACTCCTCGTAGACCTTGTTGACGGTGCCAGTGCCAAAAATAATCTGGAGCTGGCCCTGGGCCTCAAAGACGGCCTTGGCGCCGTCGATATTCTCGAGGGCTCCCTTGTCGACCTTGGCGTTATCGGCAATCACCAGGCGCAGACGCGTGGCGCAGTGTGCGGCCGAAACAACGTTGCCGGCGCCACCGATGTTGTCGAGCACCTCTTGGGCTGATTTGCGGTAGTCCATGACTTCCCTTTCCTCCAACGGGCGCATTTGCACCCGGCCATCTTTGACACTTACACTGTAATCGTTTTCAGTTTCATATGTCTGTAATCGTTTTCACAGTAGGGTGAACGGTAGAAAAAAGCCGGCGAAAGGTAGTTTTAAAGCAAAAAGAGGCGGCTCAGAGGCAGGCAGACGTGCCCAAAGCCTAGACATTCATAAGCTGATGGCCGAGCTTGAGCGTCTTTAGACCACTCTCCCCCTCCACGCCATCGAGCGTGTTGAGCAACATATTGGTCGCCTCGACGCCACTGGTCAGGTAGCCATAATGCACAGTGGGAATGCCGCCCGTCAGCGCGCGCAAAAACGCGTTGTCGCCAAAACCGCTCACGCGGTGTATGCCCTCGCCCATACCGCGAACCTCATCGATGGCACGCAGCGCGCCCGCCGCCATGGTGTCAGTCGCGCAGGCGATAAACGAAACATCGGGATCGACGGAGAGCAGTTCGCGCGCAGCGCGATAGCCCGAGTCGAGCGTAAAGGACCCCTGGCGAATCAGGCTCGGATCAAGCACAACGCCCGCGGCGCCCACGCCGGCCTCAAAACCGCGACGGCGGTCATAGCCGGCCGCGCGGTCCTCTTCGGTAACTCCGATGTAGGCGATCTTGCCATCAACGCGACCCGCAAGCGCACGGCCGAGCTCAAAGGCAGCCTCGTAATCGTCGTGATAGACGCACGCCGTACCCTCGACATGTTGGCCGATCAGCACAATGGGCACGCGGCACGACCCAATCGCGCGACGGTGCTCGTCGGTGATCATGGTTGCCACCAGCACAATGCCATCGACCGGGTGGTTTTGGAATAAATCGAGGTATTCGAGCTCGCGATTGGCCGCGTTATCGGTATTGGCAAGCAGCATCTGGTAGCCACGGCGACCGAGCACCTGGCCAATACCGGCGGTAATGCGGCTTACGGATTCCGAGTTAATCTTAGGCACGATGACGCCGATGAGCTTGGTGGAACCGGTGCGCAGCGCGCGAGCCTGGCTGGATCGCACGTATCCGGTCAGCTCGATTGCATGCTTAATGCGCTCGGCCTTGTCCGCCGAGATATATCCACCGTTGAGGTAGCGCGAGACGGCGGCGCTCGAAACGCCCGCCAACTCGGCCACATCTTTCATCTTTACCACGAGCACCCCTGTCATTGAAATCGCTTTCACCATGATACCTGTTCGTTCCGCCGTTCTAACGAACGCCGGACCGCTCGACGCTGCGCGGACATCTGCCGGGCGATCTGCCGCTCAAACCGTCGCTCGCGTACATGAAGTACGCGTCGCTCCTCTTTCGTGGCACCTCGCCACGGCAGCTGCCCGCTCGCTAACGTACGCTCGACCAGGAGGGCCCCTCTTTGCGCAATTTGCTCGCTAGGGTTCTAGCCGTGGTATTCACCGTTGTATTGGATCAACGTTAGATCTTCAACGCCATCGAGCGCGCGAATCGCGTCGGCATAGGGCATATCTACACCGTCCGAGAACAGCTCGACGGCCATCTCGACTTTGTCGCCGCGCATCGTCTTGGACTTGACGGTGAACTTGGTGCGCCCAAATGCACGCACGATATCGTCGCCAGTGGTCTGACCCGTGTAGTGGATGACCATCATGTAAACGCGCGCCTTGTCCTGGTGGCTCGCAAAGCCGGCGATCATCACCACGATCACCACCGCCGTGAGCCCCACGAGCGCGTACATGCCGGCACCCGCCGTAATGCCCGTGGTAATGGCCCAAAACAGATACAGCAGGTCGAGCGGGTCCTTGACCGCCGTACGGTAGCGGACGATGGACAGAGCGCCGACCATACCGAGCGAGATGACCACGTTGGTCGAGATCGCGAGCGTGACCATACAGGTGAGCACGCACATGCCCACGAGCGTCACGGCAAAGCTACGCGAATACACCACGCCGGTAAAAAAGCGCTTGTACACGTAATAGATCAGGATGCCCATGGCGAGCGCCACGAGCAGCGAAAGGCCAATCTTGGCAGGGTCAACCTGGCCAAATGCCTCCAAGACGGAGTTCTTAAAAAAGTCCCTGGTGCTCATGGTCTAAATATCCCCTCGGTTCCCAAAATCCGATTCCCAGTAGTTAAATCCGCGCAGGTAGGCGGTCATTTCGTAACACAGGCAGTACTTGGAGACCGCTGTGAGTTCGGCCGCGCCCGGCGGTACCATATCGCGCACGAGCTGTGGGCAAAACTCCGTAAACTTGACCTCCATCACCAGCTTGCCGGGCTCCAGGACCGGCAGCGCGGGCAGCATCGCGTCAAAGATATCGAAGCTTCCCACCGCGGCACGCACGTTCATGTCAAACGTAATGCGCACAGCGCCCTCGTCCATCACCCACGGCTCGCGCTCGTAGTCCACGATGGTCCGCGGGCGCATCATATTGCAGATGCACTCGATGTAGAACTCGCGGCAGAGTTGGTGCGGGCTCCTCAGCAAAAAGTCGTAGTCGCCAGCCAGGATCTGCTCAAACTCGCCGCGCGTAAGCGGCGCGTCCTCCTTGTAGATCCAGCTGCCGTACTTCTTTTTACGCTCAAGCTTAATCACCTTGTCGCTGCCGTTATAGATGCGCACGCGATACTTTTTGCGCATGAGAATGCCGGCGTCTTTTTCCTCGTAGGCCGAGTTGCAGTAGTCGTCAAAGTACAGGCTGCGAATGGTGTAACCGCCCGCCCGCGCATGCTTGTCCAGCTTAAACACCGGCGCCATGCGACAGGCAAGCGCAGCGTGCTCGCCCTCGTTAATGAGATATTTGAGCTCATGGCGGTAACGCTCCTGCGTGGCACGCACAGGCGGGGCCGCCAAGCGCTCAAGCAGCGCGCTAGCCCTCCTCATACGTGTCCTCCACGACCTTACCGCCGTCTTGCACGTAAAAACACTTCATGCCGTAGTGCTTGCCGTCGTCGGTCACATAGTAGTCAAACGCATCTTGCGTATAGCCGTCAGAATTGGTGGCACGCACGCGCACAAAATACTGGCCGGTATCGGGCGCATCGCAGGTCACCTCGGGAAGCAGCACGTCCTCGGCCTTAAAAAGCACGTCCTTGATGGCGTAATCGCGCGCCAGCTCCACGGTGTAGCGAATGTCACGAGCTTGGAAATCGTACGAAGCATCCCAGTTAATGCGCAGCTTACCGTTATCGATCTGCGGCACGCCGATGTAGAACGGCATGGGCTTTTTAAAACTCTCGCGAAAGCTCTTGTAGTTCTCCTCGATCTCGGAGGGAATCGCCGCGGCGATCTGCTCGTATTGGTCCTTGGTGACAGGCAGATTGTCGATATCGGGCGAAGCAAAGACCAGGGATTCAGTCACCTCGCGGTAGTGCTTGATCATCTTGGTCAGGCGAGTCTCGCTCAAATACGAGCGCAAGTCCTTGACGGCACGGTCGAGTTCGCTGCGGAACGACTTGCTGCGCAACGCGCGGTTAAACAGCACGTTACCCCAGTAGTTGCTTGCGCCGCGCTCCCAGCTCGCGTAGTCCGAAAACCCGGTAAGAGAAAGCTCAAGCTTACGCAGCATGCCGTCGTTATCCCAATCCAGGATGTACCAGACCTTGGAGTTAAGCGGGCTGTACAGATAGCAGTTGCGGTTCTGCGTATCGCAGTTGCCCGTCAGGATCTGAAACGCCAACCAATAGACCAGGTTCTCGGTATCAAAGTAGGTGTCGAGCACGCCATCGATCTTTTGCGATTCGTCATTGAGCGCATCGAGCATCTCGATGAGCTTGGTGTGGTCCGTATCGCCCTTAATCTCGAGCATGCCCTCAAAGCTTGCCTGGTTGTAGTCGGGATCATCGGCAAGCTTAATGGTGTCCTCGTAGCGATGGAAATCAAAGCTGTTCACCTTGTACAGGTGCCCGCTCTTATCCAGGCCATGTGCCTTAAGCGCCGTCTTGTTGAGCTGCTCCACCTGCGTAAACAGGCCGTAGTCCTCAAAGGTATCGTTGGACTTTTCGGTCTGGTCGCACACCCACAGATGCACAAACTGCGTGCGCAGGCCCATCATCTGGGGAATCCCGCGGATAAGGTCATAGGCCATCTTGTTGCGAAAACGCATACCCTCGCCCATGTGCTTGTTGAGCGCAATCGCACGCTGCTGGCGCCAGGTACCTTTTCCTTTTTTGAGCTCCACCTTGTAATTCTTCTGCGTGTAGGAGCTCGACGTCTGGCCACGCACCTGCACGGTAGCATTGGGCGCTTCCTCGCCATAGCCAACCTCGCCGGCCACCGGGCCGTCTTCGTCGCCCGCCTGCAAAAGCCCCATTACCTGATAGCGCGTCACGCGCATGTCGGCGTAGTCATACACCGAGTACGTATTGATCTCGGCCCAGCTATGATCGGTGTTCTCGGAGCTGTTACCGCGCGAGACCGTCAGGTACATGGTCACAATGCCCGAGTCGTCGTAGACCTCGTACAGCTCGTCCTTATCGCGCAGGTGCTTGGGCTGGTCGGAGGCCTCAGCCTTTTTAATCTTGCCCTGCTTTTTGACATTTTTGGTCGAGGAGTCTTCCTGCACCGAGCAGCCTGAGAGCAACAGCGCGCCGGCAGCCGCCTCGATCAGGCAGCGGCGAGACATCATCCTATCGGTCATCAGAACCTCCCCAATGGTTGCGATACACACGGACCACCGTGCGCTCAAAAGCGCTATGCGGCTCGCCCTTACGGCGGCCTTCCTCATAGCGCTGCTCGGCACGGTCGAGCAAGCAACCCAGCTGCGTAAAGCGACCTGTTTTATCGGTCGCCACAATGGGCTGCTGGCTCAGGATACGATACGGCAAGTTGGCAGTATAGGTATCGAGCCGCAGCAGCGCCACAACAAAAAACACCGCCGCACCCAACAAAAAGCCAAAGCCGTAAAACTGCTGCGGGAAAAGCAGCGACACGGCGGTCGCCAGCCCGGCCACACCGGCAAACAGCCCCGAGGCCAGCACGGCCCCCTTGTAGTCGGTAAAGTACAGCAAGATGAGCAACACCGTATTGCCCACAGCATACAGGCCGTAGCCCACGCACAACGTGCGAAAATACCCGTGCATCAGGTTATTAAAGCCCAACGGTAGGGCCGACAGCACCGTGGTCTCGAGCGAGATGACCGCCGCCGTCACAAACAGCTGCTTGAGCGCACAAAACCGCAGTTCTCGGTTGAGCGTGGCAAGCATTTCCTCCTCGGCCACCACAATGTCGCCCACCACGCCACCGTCGTTGAACAGGCTGTAGTAGTCGCGGTAGCGCGGATAAAAGTTGACCTCGACCGAGACCACAAAGTTGACGGACGTAACCAGGATCGTCAAAAACGCGATGAGCGCCGGCACATCGTGGTAGGGCGCACCATAAAACAAGCCCTTGACCTGCACGCCAATGGGACCGGCCCAAATTATCACCAAGTGTGCAAAGAGGCCCAGGTTGGTGAACAGGCCCGTGAGCGCCAACGGAATAAACTGATCAAGCCACCGTAAAAAGAGCCAGGGGCTGCGGTCGCTCTGCGGAAAATACCGGTACAGCAGCACCACGTCCCAGGCGAGCATGACGCCGTAGCCCAGAGCAATTGACGCCAACAGGCTCTCGACCGGCGGCAGCCCCAACACCAGCGCGGCCAGGGCGCACAGGCACGCCACGCCAATGGCAGCCGCAAAGCTGCATAGGATACCG
Source organism: uncultured Collinsella sp. (assembly GCA_902494345.1). Taxonomy (GTDB): domain Bacteria; phylum Actinomycetota; class Coriobacteriia; order Coriobacteriales; family Coriobacteriaceae; genus Collinsella. The sequence continues at coordinate 102,744 of CABUSV010000004.1, read as the reverse complement.
CGGTAATCCTTGATGGCCGTGAGGTAACTCATGCCGTTCCAGTTGACGATCATAATGTTGAACAGCCACAGGCACAGCAGCCCCTGCAGCAGCGTGGCGCCCGAGAACAGCAGAAAGACGCCGTAGAGCACCGTGCCCACAACGAGCATGATGGCATTAGATCCCCAAAACGAAGGCAGGATCTCATCCTCGCGCTCGGCAAAAAGCATATCGGCCAAAAAGCGCGTGACCGGCATAGAGAAAAAGCTTGTGAGCGTGAGCGACGCCAGCAGCGTATAGGTCACCATGCACACCAGCAGGTCTTGGTTGGCGCGTCCCACGCCCCACAGACCGCACAGCACCAAGATGCCCACCTGGAGCAGCACGCCCAACAGCATGGGGCCCGTGCACACAATGCCGGCGTAGCCATAGGCGCGCATCGTGGCAAACAGACCCTTGCGCCTAAACAGGCGCTTGAGCTCAAAACCGATTCCGGCCACCGGCTACTCCCCCTCTCTGGACAGGTCAAACGCACGCGCCGTCTCATCGTATAGCGCGCGATAGTTGGCGAGCATCTGCTCGTGCAAGAAGTACGTGGCAACGCGACGCTGCCCGCGCTCCCCCATCTCAATGCGACGAGCGCGGCTTGTGCACATGCGTTCCATGGCATCGGCCAAGCCCTTGCGATACATAGGCGGCGTCACAAAACCCGCCACGCCAAAGTCGTCGCCCGGGGCGCCTTCGAGAAGCTCGCGACAGCAGCCCACCTCGGTCGTCACGCAGGGACGGCGCGCTGCAAGCGACTCCAGCACGCTGAGCGGCTGGCCCTCGGAGATGCTCGTCAAAATGGTAAAGTCGAGCTTTTCCATGTACTCGACCACGTTGACGCGGCCGGTAAAGATCAGGTCGCGCACGCCCAGGGTTTCGACCAGCGCGTGGCACTCGGCGCCGTACTCCTCGTCGTCCACGCCGCCCATGATGTGCAGGCGCACCTTGGGCAGGCGCTCGTGCAGCTCAAAGAAGGCATAGATCATGGTCTTAACATCCTTGATGGGCGCCAGGCGCACCACCGCGCCAATGTCCACCCAGCCGTCATCGGTCTTTAAGGGAATATCCTTAAAGCGATCGAACTGGATGCCGTTGGGGATGACCAGGCATTTGTCCGCATCGCAGCCCATATCAATCTGCGTCTTGCGGGCGTTATGGAACAAACTCGTCACGCGGAAGGCGCGGCGGTAGATCTCCTCCGAAAGCAGGTAGAAAAAGCGAATCCAGCGGTCCTTAAAGGACGGCACCACCCAATCGGCGCGAATGATCTCTTCCTCGCGCTCGCGGGTATAGATGCCATGCTCGGTCAGCAGCACCGGCGCATGGTGAACGCTTGAGCCCAGGCAGGCGAGCAGGCCACCGTAGCCGGTCGAGATGGCATGGTACACATCGGCCACCGGCACCTCGCTGCCCAACAGGTAGAGCACGGGCAGCAACATGGAGCGCATGGTGTGGAATGCATCGGCAAAGGGCGTGTAGGGATACTCGGCCAGGCACACGTCGCGAAAGATATCCATAAACGTGCGGCTCTGCAAAAACGAGAGCGGATGCACGCGACGGCGGTGGAAGATATCGAATAACACGTCCCAGTCCGGATTGGAGAGCGACACCAGACGGCGTAGCGCCTCGCGCTCACGGTCGTTAAAACTGGCTTCGTGCTGCTCGCCCGAAAGCCGCAGGGCATCGTCCAGGAACACCTCGTGCACCTCGACGACGTTGCCGGGCAGCTCGTAGACAAACTTGCCACGGTCGGCAGCATGCGCGCCGATCACCCACAGCACAAACTCGTGCTCGGGCATGGCCGTAATGTAGCCATGCATCCAGGTAGATACGCCGCCGTGCACATAGGGGTAGCAACCCTCGAGTACCAAGCAGATTCTCATTTATCGCCACCCTCCTTGCGCTCGATCGTCACGGTCTTATCATTTGCCTTGAGCAGATACAGATTGCCCGTAAGGTGCGTCAGTTCGCCACCCGTCACCGCACCCGGCTCGCCATTATTGGCGCGGAACATGAGCCACGCCTCGTCGTGAAAGTTGTCCAGGTTGAGCGTCCAGGCATCTGCACTTGTATCCACGCTTACCGTAACCGACGAAAAGCGCTGGATGGCGCCGGAGCACTCCGACGCCGTCTGGTGCCGCAGGTCGGGCGCGGATTTGGTAAGCCACTCCAGGTAGTCGACCAGGCCGCCCTTGTAGACCTCCCAGCCCTCCTTGGCACCGCGATCGGGGTCCAAAAGGTCGTCCGGGTGCATAAAGTGCGTGCTCACGTAGTGCATGTTGAGTTCGGACACGGCTGCCAGACGCATATAGGAATCGTTGACCATGCCGCCCGAAACAATACGTGGCTGCTCCACAATGCCATCGCTCGCCACGCCAAACTCCTGCACGTACGGCAGGTCGGTGCCATCCTCAAAATACGTACTGGCGATGGTCTTAATTCGCGGAACATCGGTACCGATAAGCTTGCGCGCGCGGGCCGAAAGGATATTCGACGGCGGCACGTAAACCGAGCCATGAGCATTGGGCAGGACCTCGTCCTGAAACGCGATAAGTTCGTTGAGCGATGCGACGAGCGTCTCTTTGTTCTTCCAGGTCTTGTAGTCGTACAGCGTGCCATAGTCGGTATCCCAGAGCGCCAGAGGCTGATGGTTGTAGCCGTGAAAGCCCAGCTCACCGCCCATCTGCAGCAGCATGCCGCCAAAATAGCGGAACTGCGTGGTATCGGCCTGTCGCGCGGGCTCGGTCTGGTTGACCGCGTCCTCGTAGTTTTCGATCATCACGCCGGTATAGCGAATGCCGTATTTTTGCGCAAGCTTTTGCAGATCGGGCCACCAGACCTTGGTGTAAAAATCGGCAATGGAAAGGCCGTAGTCACGCTTGATATAAGTGCCATCGCCCGAGGGCACGGGGCTGGGAAAGTCGTCCAAATAGAACACGGCGCTGTTGATGACCGGATAGGCCGTGGCATCACCCAGCAAGCTTATGGCCGAAGCATAGAACCCACGCATGACCTTGTCGTAGATGCCAATGTTGCACACCACGGTGTGACCACTGCCGCAATCGTTAGACCAAATGAGCGGAGTGCCCGTGTCACCGGTCTTTGCCCATACGTGGGCCGTTTCGCGCAATGAAACCGAGAGCGACGAATCAAAGGGGTCCGAGAGCTCGTAGCGCTCTCCCCCGCCCAGCATAAAGTCCTCACTCGGCACAATGCTTTCGGCTTTTACATAGTCATATCCGGCCGATTCAATGCCAAGCTTGGAGGCAATCACTTGCAGATAGCTCGAGTTATCCGGCGGCATGGCGAGCATAAGCGAACCGCCGGCACTCACCCAACTCATAATGTCGCTCAGGTGCGTACCGAGCCCATCGAGCGACGGCATGAGCAAAATCACGCGATCGAAGGAGGTCAGCGAGGGAATGGCATCCGCACCATCCAGGGCAAGGTCCACGTCGCGGTGCGCGATCTTCATGTCGAGCAGGATCTGGTCGAACTGTTCCTTTACGTCCTCGACGCCAGCTTGATCGGAATCGGTAATGACCAGGCACGTGGGCTTTTGGCCAAAGATTGCCGAGGAGGCCGGCACCGCGTCGTTGGCGGCGAGCATGCCCAGCTTATGCTGTCCAGCGCTGTACTGCACGCCGGCACGCTCCACCAGCAACACGGCGGCCATAGCAATAAAGACCGCCCACACCACGAGGAGTCCCATCCAACGAAAGCGGCCTGCACGGTCGCGGATATGTTGCGCCACGTTCATCTGGCCTCCTCCCCGTCGCGCCAAAACGCCAACTTTTCGCGGTTGTCGGCGCTCAAATACACATGTTGCTTGTCAATCGCATCGATCACACGGTGGACCTCGTCACCGTCGCGGCGCATCACGGCCAGGCGCAGGCAAAGCATCCAAACCTCCTGCTCCTCGGGCACGTCGAGCACCAGCTGGTCGGTCACGGCCTGTGCCTCGTCGATCTGTCCGACATCGGCCAGCGCCGTCGCATATCGAATGCGCAGCTCAAGGGCGTCCTCGCGCTCGCAGCGACGCGCGAGCAGGCGCGCGTACTGTTGGCGCTGAATCTGAGCCACGCGCCCCTCGGCTAAGCCCGAGCCCAAGTATTCACCAAGAAAATCACAGTATTCGATGAGGTTTTGCGCGCTCGGGTCCGTCTTAAAGGCACGCTCCAGCTGCTGCAGTTTAAGGTCGGACTCCTTGGAGATCTGCGCCACCGCCGTCGCGGCATAGTGCGCCACCTCAACGTCGTCGTTAAGCTTAGCCGCCTGCAGCTGCGCCAGGTACGCGTCGGGCTCCTCGGTGAGCATGGAGAGCATTAGGCGGCGCCGGTATGCCGGGTCGTTGACGATAAGCGCCTCCTCGAGCGGCACTACGCCTGCATCGTCCTCACCGCTCGGTACCGACATACTACGATGCAGGTCGTCGTTGAAGCGCAGCGACTCCAGCGCAGACTCTTTCAGCCACTCGCCAAGCACCGCGCTGCGCACCGATAGCAAAACCACCAGCAACGGGCCCCACAGCGGCACCAGCACTATTACAGCCAGCATGTGCCCGCGCACCGGCAGCAGGCCCAGCTTCATGAGCGTCCACAGCATCAGGCAAACCAGCGAATGAATCAGCAGCAAGACGGCAGCAACGACAAGCGAGATCAAGCGGCACCCCCCTCACCGTCACCGGTGTAAGAGATGTGCTGCAACAGCGCCACGATGTCCTCGCCGTCGACGGGCTCCACCGCAATATGCTTTGCGCTCAGGCGCTCGCGGATAATGGGCAGATCGCACGCCTTTGCCTGGCGCATAAGCAGGTAGAGCACGTCGCCGTCGACCAAGCCCGCCGCGTCGCTCTCGCGGATTGCCGACCCAATTGCGCCCGCAAGCTCGCCGACAGGCTCCATGCCCGGTACCACGCGCAGGAGCAAAAAACTTCCCATCTTGCTATCTGCCAGCGCCTGCGCCGCCGCAAGCTCTTGGCCAAAGGCAGCCTGCTTGAGCACGCACGTGCCGTCAACGCAGCGTTTATCCTGCGCCACCGCCTCATAGTCAAAGGCACGGCCCAACGCGCTTTCGACCAGGCCGCACAAGATGCGGAACAGGTTTTGATAATAGAGGGTCATTTGGTTTTCGGCCGCACGACGCACAAAGATCAACACGGCGGGTGCCCCGTCGCGCTCGATCGCGTATCCAAACATGGGAAGCCCCGGCGTCAGCTCGCGGTTCACCCACAGGTTCGAACGACCCCCGTCGCCCAAAAGAGGGGCAAGCTGCTCAAGCGTGAGCGAACGTGCGGCATCTTCGGCAATCGCGGGACTTGCTGCCACCAGGCGTGCAAATGTCCCGCCCGAAACATGGTAGATCGCCACCGAATCGTTCTCGAGGATCTCGCCCAAAAGCTCGCAGCACTTGCGATAGATGTCGCGTGGGTTGAGCACGTCGAGCTCCTGCGTCACGGCAAAGATCTTGCCAAAGCTGTCGTGGCGACCCACAATCTGGCGCCTGTACGCGCGCTTGTCCTCGATCGCGTCGTGGTAAAGCTGTGTGAGGAACGTATTGCGATTACGCACGAGCTCGTTTTGATCGCGCTCCGCCCTAATGGCTTCGCTGTTGCGCAGCTGCACATAGCCGCACACGGCACCCACAACAAAGTACGCAATAAACGGCAGCCAGTTAGACGGCTCGTAAAAGAGACCCTGGAAGGTATAGCCGTACTGAGTAAAGTAGCTCGCTGCCAAGCCCACCGAAGCCAGCAGCGCCGCGACCAAGCCAAAGTCCAGACCATACAGCGTGCCGATCAGCACCACGTAGAGTAGGCGATAATCGAGCACGTTGAGCTGGGCAGATTGGGAGAACAGATGCTCCAGCACCTCGAACAGGACCCAGGCAACGCCCGTCTCCAGGCATTTAATAGGCAGCGTGCGCATCTGGATGCGGTCGATGGCGGCGCGCAGCGGGTTGATCTTTTTGATGCGTCCAGCGCCCCATCGAGCTTGAATGGTCGAAAGATCGCGCAGCAAGTCGTAACGCTGAAACCAGCCATAGCGCACGCGAGCGACATCGCTGGCGGGCAGGACGTAGCCGGCAGAATCGCCATAGGCAACGGTAAGGCCGGGGAAAAACGCCTTGAGGGCGTCGCCCACCTCACCCGCCGTGTGATGGAAGGTATCGGCTACGTCGAGCGTCTCAAAGTTGCCATCCCAGCTGTCGAAGATACGGCGTACCAGCACCGCAAGCTCCTCGGCACACAGCAGGGGAAACGCCGCATCCTGCGCGCCCTGCAGAGCGACCGATCCGGTTGAGCACGCGTCGAACAGCGGCACCAAAAACGGGTCCTCCAGCGCGGCAGACGCGGTATACAGGAATGGCACGCGCAGAATCTTGGTCTGAACGCCCTCGCGAGCAGCGTAGTAGCGGCACAGGTCGTTGGCTGCGTGCGCGATAATGCCCTTGCCCGTTCGCCCCGCGGCATCGGCGGCGCCCTCGGCACCCGCGGGCCCCGCTACATACAGCAGTTGGACCCGGCGACCCGCGCACGCACGAAAGACCGTGCGCAGCAGCTCGATATCGCCCACGGTATCGGTATGCGGGGTAAGGTAATTAGACAGGTAGACCACGCGGTCGAACTCATAGGCCTGCTCCAAGTTCTGGAGCAGCTCTTTCCACGAGGCATGGGGCGACGACTCATCGCGACGTGCTTCCGTGGCAGCGACAACCTTAACGTGGTCCCCGGGGAACGCCTTGGCACAAAAGTCATCGTCAACATATGCGGTGTTGCCAACAACCAGCACCTCCATGGCGCACCCCTCCCCTAAAATCCACTTTTGTCATAGTCAAACATGCGTATTGTACGCTGTCAACGCGAGCTGAAGCGCCTTTAAGGCTGTTTTAAAACTTTTTTTAGAGGATGAGGGGACATTAAGAGTGCTAAATGAGCGCTCAATCCGGAAGTATGCGGCAAATTCTTGACATGCCGACCACACTGGATAACGGCAACGCTTCTACCTGCGGTTTCTTTACATGAAAAAGGCGATGTGCTCGAGGGTTCCGAAATTTGCCGCATACTTCCGTCGGGCATTCAGCTGCTATTTCAACAAGTCAACCAGTAAAAACTCTCCGCTCTTACGCTTACTCGTCTCCGCATGGGCCTTAATTGCTTTTACAAGTTTTTCGCCGTTGCCCCAATATTCCTCAAGAAAATCTTTCTCTTTAATTTTGCCTAGCCCAAGACGCTGTTTGCAGAATTCATTAGGCTTAAGTTGCCTGTCCCTTCTGGTCGCAATTCCCCAATCCCGATAGGCACCCTCGGCGTGAATCACAAGCATCTCGATCTCCGGTCGCGTAACAAAACTCAGCACTTTAGTACCGTTCTGCCTGCGCTTTGGAAACTCAAACTTGGGAGCACCGCTATCCACAATCCGTGCGACCGCAAGTCCTTCAGCCCCAGCAGTCTCGTAGTTCATCGAGAAATAGTCGTTTGCAATTTCGGAAGCCTTGCGTTTTCGCGTGTAAGGACGATCAACAATGAGGGCATCTTTGACCACTCGGTCTCTTGGGACGATCAACAAATCGTTGTCATACAGCACCTGAATAACAGCGCCCTCCGCAGTTCCTTCACAGCTAAACAAGACAAAACAACTTGATAGAATGTCTTTTGCCTGATTACCCATTGATGTGCTCGCAAACATACTCGCGCATCGCTTGAACGTCGGGGTACTTAGGCATAGATCCCTTGATTACATTGTTGATAATCACATCGCTCTTTTTGTTCTCAATCCGATTGATACGCTCGGAATACTTGATGAGCTCCGTCTTAAACGAATCGTCGCGCACAAGAACAAAGACATTGTCCTTGCGCCTCAGCACATCAAGAAGCTCCGAGTAATGAGTCGAAAAGAGCAAGGTTGCCCCATGTGGGTTCGTAACAGGAGAAGCAAAAAGCTCAATCACTGTGCCAACAAGTGATCTATTAAGACCCGTTTCAATCTCGTCCACAATCAGATAACCCCCATTTCTGAGAGCAGTTATCGCTTGATTGACCAGCTCAGCGCCCAAGATCGTTCCATTTGACAGAACAGAAGTCGCAATAGCGACATTCATCACTCGCTCCGCTCGCTCACCCTTAAACTTAAGATGGAACACTTGGTTTTCTTTGTTCCAGACAAGATATTCAACACTCGGATCAAAAGCCTGAACAACAGGGGTTGGCAAGCTCGTCAAAGGCAGCGTGCGCTCGGGGGACTCCACCGAGACCACCTTTTTACCCGTGATGACAGACACGATTGACATGTTGTCATCCAGGAAAGTTCGTTGGGCATCGTTAAGAACAAGGTCACCATCATCAGGCCCCTCACGAACCAGAATAGGCTCAGAGACATCCTTCAGACGCTCGATATTCAAAACGACCTTTCTAGAGACGCGTGATGCGGGGCATCTCCAAAGCCATTCGTTCTCAAATGCAAGTGATTCCGCAAAAGAAGTATCCTCCGCAGCTACGCCATCTACTTTGCGAAGCCGAGACTCAATAAGATAGACTGAACCTTTTTCGAAAAATACACAGGCGACATTGACCTGGCGCTCCAAGTTTCCGAGAACATCGGAGCCAGTTGCAAAGCGGCGCATAACAAAGCTGCCAGACATATAACCAAGTACAAAGCGCACAAGGTTGAGAGTCGTTGTCTTACCGGATGCGTTTACGCCAACAACGCCCATTACATTTTGAGAATAGATCGAAGACCCCACCGGTAGCGGGAACACGTCGGCGACATTACCTTCTTCATCGCGAGAAACGCGATCGGAGGCAATAAAATCAAGTTCCAAACGCTTGTCCTTAAACAGCGTGACCCCATCGATTCTTAATTTAAGAAGTTTCACAGCAACCTCCTCTTAGGCAATTCAATTATAAACATTTTTCTTGTTTATAATCCAAGAAACATCATGCCTCCGGATCGTTCAGGGGAAGTCTGAAGAAACAACGTAGCTTGACGAATATAAATATATCCCAAACGGTGACGCATAATTTCTTTTGCTAATTGACCACCGTGCAGCGGAACATGGAGCGTGCCCCGTCATAGAGAGAAGCATCGTTAAATCATCCAGTCTCAAGCGTAATCACAAGTAAGATTTATCAACATAAAAGCTGAAGTGCCAGTTTTTAAGTCGCGTATCAGCATCCCCACTGTCATCAACAAACTCAGAGAGCATATCCGCACCGTCAGTAATTGGGCAGCGATCGCCCTCGTATTTCATAAAAGGAAAAGCACCATCTCTGGAACCGGCAGCAAACACAAAACCTGATGAATTAATTACCCAACAGACGTATGTATCCTTTCCGCGAGAAAGCAACAACGATCCATTGCAGCCTTTAGGCAAGAAGCAGTTAAACGCCTCATCCAAAGACGAATAGGCACCGGATTCCATCCAACTCCGATTCTCCAAGCTTGCAATTGTCCAAAGAAAGGACTTCATCTCTTCCAGATGTGTCCAGTCAAGCCATATCCCATCTTCATCAAACCCGTTACTCCCCTTACCCGATTCAAACCGTTTAACCTTAGCGTTGGCGTTAGCGGCGACCGTGTCGATCTCGCGCTTAAAAGTACCCAAGTAGCAAGCTTTTTCAGACGGGTTTAAACACTCTAGATACTCATGGGCATTCCATCCGTTGAAATGCCTGATATATCGAAAGTTTGGAAGCAACGCCATTGCAATCTTAATAAACTCCTTTGTAGGCAGGTTCTCTTCCGAAACTTTAATCCGCATGGCCATCGATTCAAGCGAGGCATAATAAGCAAGGGCAAGAACATAAGGCATGATAAATACCGGGTACCAAATTGAAAGAAATAGCGAACTTAATTCAACGCCCCAGTCCATAGAAAACCAAGTATTTGAGAGCAGAAGCGTTGCAGCAACAAAAATTATGATGCCCAAAACAGCTCTCGCGTTTTCAAATAGGCGTAGATTGGATAGATCACGCTTGGATGAAAATAGAGCATAACCAATACCCAAAAACAAAATGACTAGTTGAAGAACAACCTCAACCAGAATCGGGAAACAAACCAAGTTGATATAGAAAGACGTTAGCGCGCCATAACCGACCTCGGGAACAATCAATTCATTTTTAATAGAAGTAACCGATGTGGCCTTGGACGCAATTAGCATGGAGGGAAACCCGACAAATACAACCTCAAGAATCGTGTCGAACAAGATGCTTGTATTCCAAAACCCGCAAACAAACGCACCATATATCAAAAGCAAGGAGTACGCTACAAGCAAAAGCGCAGGAATCAGAATTTTAGGATTTAGCACAAGTTTGGCAACATCGGCAAACGATTTAATAACACTTAACAACTTACCCTTAGCCAGAAGGTAAGTCGCAAAAAGACCTATCAATATTATTGACGCATATTCACGGTTATCCATTTGTCCGATGAGCATTGCAACCACCCATTGGACTCTACTGAAGATCAATAAAGCCCCTCCTTAGCCATGTTGAATCCAGACTCTGCCCCGACGAGTTCGGACGCCTCCTCGTCGACTGATGCGACGATCGCGGACACGGCCCGCGCCCCCTGCGCTATTAATTAATTGTTTAGCGGCTAGAAATTTTATGACGGGGCGCGGGCCGTGCTCCGCTATGCGGTTGTTAATTTGCGAATGAAATTACGCGTCACGTTGTCCTTACCGTCTTCCTTATCCATCTAATTAAATCCGTCGTTGCATTTTGATGTTCAAATTTAATACGCGAGACTTCGTTTTCGCCATATTCTCTGGATGAAGAATGTTCTTCTGGGAAAAGCGCTTCGATCAAATCGTCCGCATATTTGGCAACTTCTTCATAGGGAGTATCATCCAAATCGAATCCGTTAAAAACATTATCAAATTCATTAATTGCCTGCTCGCAAGTATCGACAAGGAAAGTGAACAATTGATCCGCAGTCCTTGCCGCAAGCACGTCCGCATAGTTGCTTACAAAAGCATCAGCAGCGCACACAATGTCACCATCTCGCAACATTGCAGGATACTCTACCTGAGAAATAACCTCGATATTCAACGAAGACAGCAATTGAACAAGCCCGCGATATTTCGAAAGGAGCTTTTTATATTCCGCACGCCCTTGATCGCCAATAAGATGAGTCGGAACATCCAGGGGATCCGAATATCTCATCAAAATCTGCCCAAAGCCCAAACAACGCCTTGTTGTCTCACAGAGCCAAAAGGGCTTTATATACTCAATGAACTCAGGCCATGAAAGCAATTTAATATTGCTATATCGCGCAGCATTAATAGCTCCCTCTTGAAACCCAAATCGCGAAATCAACAACCCAAGAGAAGCGCCACTATCACCAACTACCCGACTAAATGCAAACACCTTTTCCTGAGGAACAGCTGTGTTCCAATATTTACATTCGCATATAATTGGCCCATACAGGCTCTTTTTGGGCTGAGCATAAACATCAACGGTTACAGCTCCTCGCGCCAAGTTAACAGTTTTCTGAATCTCAGCATCCATTCCAGAAGCTGACAGAATCTGCGCAACGGACTTCTCCATCTCCTTCCAGTTTTCCGGAGGATCGGAAACAGGAAATCCTTGAAAGACCATATGCAACAACCTTCAATCAACGTCAACGCGATGAAACAACATATTAAGGATAAGAGAACTTAAGAAATAATAGTCATCGGATTTTACAGGGGCCCACACTGGCCCTAGTGCCCACGCGTAATAGCAATCATGTCCAAAAAAAGCCTACCAACGTGGATATTGAATAATCAGGTCGCAACGGTAAGCACCGAACTCATGAGGAGTCCCCCGTCTCATTCAGACAGTCCGTCTTACTCAATGAAAAGAAAAACGGGGACACACCCAGAGGATGCGTCCCCGATAAGAAGACAACCAGCCTTCTTTGTATTGTGAGCGTATAGTATAGTTATGTACACGTCCCCATAAAAGAACTTTTTTCTAATTCACAAACCAGCCATTAATCAAGCCGCTGATAAATGCGAAACCGGTTCTTATCTGATCATTACGAAGATAGTAGCTCTCATTGCGGTACATTCTTTCAGCTAGCCTGCGCAGCTGTTTTCCTTTATTAGCCCTTACCCCGGTTGAAGCCATAGTGCTGTGAAGGTACAATGTAGTCGCAATATGCTGTAGACGTTCGTTTGATAGCTTAGCCTTAACATTCACATCTTGGAGCTTAAGTCCCGTCACAGCATTTCTTACGTCATACGAAACGTTATACCTGGGCTTACCCGACTTCAGATCATTAATAATGCAGTTGTTGTGCGCGCAGGCATTCCTAAGGCCCTTCACAGCCTGCAGTTCATAGGCGCGTTTTCTAAATTCCACATCATGAAGATAGTGAGAAACCGCGAACCAAAAATCGATAAAGGTTCCGAAGGTAATTAATTCTGTAAAAACCCAGACCGGATAGCCAGTTTCCCTATAGGCTGAAATAAGACCATTGATATAGCAGCTGTTTAACCTTGAATCAATCTCACGTGTCACGCTTCCGCCAGACATGCAATCATTTTGCGAACCCCTCTTGCTTCTGAGGTAGTACTCCACAATCTCATAAGGATCAACTGAGTCACGCCCAAGCCTCTCAAACAGCTCGACTTTTGCAAAGTGCTCAATATCGATTGTCATGGGCAGTAAGACTTGCCGCAATTCATAGTCGATAACAGACAGATCCTGGAGCATGGCAAAATCGAGACCAATATACTTGCCATCATTTACCCCACCAACGACCTTATCAAAACCGCACCGATACGAGCGGAGCCTAAAATAATTATTGTTATGTTTTAAATAACTTAGAGCTTCTTGTCTGTTCATCAATTTGAACGCTACGCCCTTACGTTCCAAATGCTCAATCTGTTGTTCAGGAGTAAGCCATGGCTTATCGTGCATAACGCCCCCAACGGTCATTCTTTATTAAAGAACAGAATATCAAACAACTGGCAGTAAAAATTTGTAAGGCAAATGCCCCGTTAGGTTAAAGACCGGCTGCGTTATTAGGTAATCAATAACATGTCAGAACGCTAATGGAAGTTATCTGGTCAACAATGGGCCACTACCTCATAGCACCGTAATTGCCTCCAAACGCTCGCGGTCTCTTGAAATGAGACAGTCCCACGCATCGTTACCATTAACGAGCGCATCGTTGAGCGTATCCACCATGGAGCTATTGATCGAGGAGATTCTTACCAAGCGTTCGCTATCTGATTTACGCTTAAAAACCGCGCCATAGCGAGGGCTCAACGGAAAGTAAATGCTATAGGGATCGGCATCTTTCAGATCCGCCCACTCGGCAAAAACGGGATACGAAGAGGTTATAAATTCTGACCCATCAGGTGCCACGCAAAAACAGCAATCCATCCCACGCATCAAAGAAACAAGCGAAAGCAGTGGCGTGTCATCGGTCAAGTTAAAAAGAACAATACCTTGCAAAACGAACTCAACAAGCGAATTGAATTCGCCCTCAAATCCTTCCGCTTTGAGCGCAGTCCGATCCTCCTCAGTGAGGAAGCCGGACGCCTTTAATTGATTGGCAAAGTCATCCGCACTGCCTCTCTCAGCATTTAGATAGACAGGGTTTCTCACAATCAGCATCGAAATTAAGCAAATCAAATGATCCAGAATCTCACACGTAACATCTCGGTTCGGAAACTTTCGGACATCCAAGCAACCAAGCAGTGACTCGTACTTCGCCGCTAAAATTTTTTCGTTCTTACCGAGCGTATGTTCTGCTGCACCTTTTTTAACAAATGCGTCTTCAGCTTTTGGAACCCGTCTCCTGACCTCGTACAGGTACCTCTCGGCGCAGACACCGTCCGTCCTGGTTTTAAAGACAGATCAAACCCCATTCGTACCGCGCCTCACAGCATAAAGAAAACCATCATCATCGGTAAACGACCTAAGATAAAACTGTGGAACATAGTGTTGCTTCTTAACGTCAGACATGTCATCACTTCCGAGATAATCGATACCCAAGAACGCATGCATCCATCATCCATGAAACCTTACGAACCCCAATTAGACAATAGCCCAAATCCTAAATGTGACCTCACCCCTTCAGAGAGAAGAAACCATGAAACAAGATGAAATTAAAAAGACCATCATTGACAACGTTGGCGAATATGCCGGCAGCGCCGCAGGCGCAGTTGCCGGAGGACTCATAGGCGCAGCAATTGGTGGTCCAGAAGGAGCGGCTGCGGGAAGCGTCGCGGCAACAGCCATAGAGCACATGTTTCAAAACATGGGAAGCGAGATAAAGAAACGTACCCTCGCGCCATTGGAAGAGGAAAGGGTTGGAGCCGTATACACCAAGGCGAAGGAGCTCATTGAGGAAAAGATCGCCCGGGGAAAGACCCCTCGAAACGATAATTTCTTCGTTAAAGACAGTAACAGCCGACCGGCAAGCGAGGAGCTCCTTGAGGGCACATTGTTGGCCGCACAAAGAGAGCACGAGGAGAAAAAGACAGTTTACCTTGCAAGACTGTATGCAAATATTCTCTTTCATCCAGAGATCAGCAGGCCGACTGCAAACCACCTCATCAAACTCGCCGAACAGCTTACCTACCGACAGATTGCCATCTTGAACAATATTGCTGCAATGCAATTTGCAAGAACGCTGAACCCTCCGATAAATCCGTTGAAGAAAAGCGCATACGAATAAGTTTCCGGCACAGAAAATGTAGCAATCGCAGCTGAGATATTTGACCTGTATCGCATGAGCATCCTCGGCTCTTCGCAAGTAATCTTGGATGCTGGCGGTATTAACCCCAGCACCTTAACCGTTGTTGGCTACGGAGCGCATCTTTATAACTTAATGGACCTCGGCAGTATGGAACCCGACCCCGAACTAATTGAGATTCAGGCAAGCATCATGCTGTTTTTGATTGGTGCAAAGCAGCGACAATAAAGCGAAGGCAAATCGCACAAAAACCTAGAGCAATTGCGGGACATCGGCAAACCAAACGCACATTCCGGAAACGCGGACAAGACAGCCACAAACGCCACCCCAATCCAACACGAAGGCTCCGTGAGCCCCCGCTTCGACAGCAAGCATCCCGGGCACACGAAGCGGTCCGAGCCGTCATCACCCAAAGGAGAACACACTATGCCTAACGACGACATCCCCTACCTTCTGAAGTTCGCACCCAAAGAGGCGTGCATCGACAACCCACTGAACGGGTGCCTCCATACGAACGCGGCCGACCGCCACCATAATCTACCCAACGAGCTGGGCGATCCATTGGAAGCGTCTTTATCGTAAGGGATGGGCATCTAAGCCAACTGACTCATGCCGATCTATTGCATGTCCAAGGTGCGAGGGGGGGGACCGTTGACAATGCAGCCGCAATTTCCAAGCAAATGATCGAGGAGTTCAGGTACCGACAACTGGACTGGCATCGTGCGGTACGACCGCTTCGAGCAGTCGCTAAATCGGATGCGCCATTTTGGTAAAGCTGTTTCCGCCCACAAAGCCGTCTCCTATGGCATCCCCTCCCCTCCCCAACATTCCCCAGAAAGTTCGCTGATGTTGACTGGTGTTCCCGTAAAATAAACCGCAACAAAATATGTGCGGAGTGCTGGCCTGGAGCTGCCTTCGGACCCTATTGGCTGCTCACCGAGAGGCTCCGCTATGAAACGACCCCTTTACTTCCTGCTCTGCGCGATCGCGTGCACGTCGATGGTCAGCGCGACGATACCCATGGCAGCCATCGCAGAAGCCATGCAGCCCCGGGCAACAGCCGAGCAGCAGGCGCAAGCCGACGCCACGAGCAGCAACGCAGACAAGGCTGAAGACGGCGCCAACACAAATGCGGCAGCAGATACCGTAGAGGACAACACCGCAACATCCATCGGCACCAGCGCCGTCAACACGGAAAGCGCCAACGGCACCGCCGCTGCAACCGCCGCGGCTACCACGGCCCCCACCCCATCCCTCCGCGCCCAAACCAACGGCACTCCCGAGGCAATCTCCGCCGCGACGGAAACCGGCTACGCCCACTCCGCCACGGCAACCCAAAACGGCGTCACCTTCACCGTCTCGTGGAACGACGCCCGCGCGGGCACCGCGACAACCTTCCACGTAACCCAGACCAACGGCTCGTCCCAGGCCAAGGCGCGCATGGACGTGCCCACCTATTGGGACGGCGGCAGCCATGAGAGCGTCTGCGACCCGTCGCGCCCGGCATGGGCCAGCTACCACAGCCTGGGCACCACAGGCCACGACTTTACCTTTGACTTCACGGCATCGGGCACGTACCGCATCTACTTCTACTTTATGGACAACGACAGAAACGATCCCCAAAACGACAAAGGGATCTACTACCTGCGCACCACGGCGGAGGTGACCGTAAACGACGCCGCCCGCCCGAGCGTCACGCAGATAGTCAACGACGCCGTGGACCTGTGCAGGCAAGAGACAAACAGCTCGGAATACGACATGGCGCTATGACTCCACGACTGGACGCTCGACCAGCTGGAGTACGACCACAGCCTCAACTAGCGCTCGGCCGAAAGCGGTCTCACGCGCCACCAGGGCACCTGCGAGAGCTACCAGCGCATCTACTTGAGCTAGGCTAAGGGCCCATAAATCACGTCAGTCTCCAGAACCTCATTCATTACGGACATGATCCTATCATCCGTAGGCACGTCAAGCGTCTCAATGAGTTCTATCCCTGGTTTCAATAATTTGGCATAACCAAGATTGAATTTAACTGTCTCATCTTTATTGTTTAATAGAAGCACATGAGACGATGAGGAATATAAATTCAAACCGCCTTTAGGCACAAGCGTGAACGTTGTCCAGTTATTTGACGAAAGTAGCCCAAGCGAAGCCATTGCGACAACAGACTCAGATGAAATTGTGCCACCATTATATGTCCAAGAATCATCTTTAGAAGTTTTCAAGAGAACTGGGATTGGAGTAAACACCGAATTGGGTCCCACTTTCGCCCATAGGCAGCACCGAAGAATTGAAAACAGCTGACTCGCTTCTCCCGAATCCATTTGTTCAAGTATTTTCTTCGTTCTTTTAGAGCGAGCGCTACCTGACGATACTTCTTGAGAAATCAACTTCGCCCACATCTCCCTCAGATCATCGTCATAGGCTGTCTGAGCTCCATGAATGTCAAGATCAATGCAGGACTCCGGCAGTTCATCAACTCTATTCGAATCTGACATTTTTCCCGCGCGCTCAAGAACATTTAGCAAATTATCTGCCTGAGAAGCGCTCGTGTTATACCCATGAGCCATTAAATATAGCTGGCCATCAGTAAAAGTCGGAAAAGCCCGTTTATAGATTGCAACAACATCCGCTATAGAGCTCGCTTCGATACTCCGCAGCTCCGCCTCGTCACGCGCGGCCCCAATGGGGTTAAGAGCCTTACGTGCGTTACGAATAAACCGCGCAGGGAACGACGCAATATCACCGCGTCCATTAAGGCCTAGGTTAACAGTTGGTTGAAAGGACACGTCATTTGTCGAAATATTTACAGCGCCCGCCTGGGCATTAGCTTTGATATCGTTATTTTGTAAGTCATTCATTGCGTCTCCCCTCATCAGGTAGTAAGCGCTCACGCCTGCATTCCGCTCATTCCCGTAAGCAACAAATAGGCAATTAGTTTTGAATTCTTCTAAAGAGTTACGCAATTATCGAAATGTGTAAAACTATGGTTCATCTGAACGTGCGCACTAAAGATGTTAACGCACTTTGTAGATTGATTTCCGATCCCAGCCGACCACATTGAGCTGATGGCTCGCTCCCGCAGTTAGCCGAACGCCCCCGAGGTCCCATCCGGGACCCGGGGGCGGCATTTTCCCAGTTGAAGGAATGGTGGAAATATGTTTGATAGGTCCGGCGGCCATGCTCCGCCCGCCGCCCGGCAGCTCTTCTCAGACTCAGCCGGACGGTCGGTCCGTCTATTCCATTTTCTTCTAGGCTAGGCCAGTGGGGCATCGCCCCTCTCTGCGCGTGCTCCTCGATGAGCCCTGGCGTCAGGTCGAGATCGCCGAGCGGCACGTCCCCCACGCCGTAGGCGTTCAGCAACGCGGCCGCGTCCTACCCGAGCATCGCCCTGAAGGCGAGCTGTGTTTCGTCAAGAGGGCTTAAGCAAAAAGAGCATCGGAAATTGAGCAGCCTGAGCATCGGAAGCATGCACGCTTTTTGAGCGGCTAGCCCTCCTGTATGAGGGCATGGCGGACGCGGTAGGACTCGCCGCGAAACTGGACGAGCCTCCCGTGGTGGACGATGCGGTCGATCGCGGCGGCGGCCATCTGGTCGTCCCCGAACACCGACCCCCACCTGCAGAACTCCAGGTTCGTCGTGATTACCGCCAACCGCCTCTCGTATGCGTCAGCGAAGACCTGGAAGAGCAGCCTCGCCCCGTCCGCGTCGAGCGGGAGAAACCCGAGCTCGTCGATGACGAGCAGGCAGGGCTTGCCGATGAGCGCGGCCTCCCGGTCGAGCCTCCCGTCGTCGCGGGCGCGCCTCAAGCGCATCACGAGCGAGGGCGCCGTGAAGAAGCGTGCCTCGAGCCTCCTCTCGCACGCCAGCGCGCAGAGGGCCGACGCCATGTGCGTCTTGCCGGTGCCGACGTCGCCCATGAGCGCGAGATCGGCCTCGAGAACGCCCGCGATTCATTCCTCGTTGCCCTCGAGCGCGAGCCTGCCCCTTCTCTGGGGCATCGGCGCGACGGGCGACATGTCCTCCATGTCGGCGTACTTCGCCACGGTGTTCCGGCTCACATGGAGCACTCTGGCGATTTCGGACCTCGAGCGCCCGGTGGCATCCATCGACCGTATATCATTCACCGTGGCCAGGGGCACGGTCATCTCCTCCATCCTTCCCGGGCGGGCTCGCCAAAGTAACCGCCCGGGGAAACCATACGGCGAGGGCCGCGCCCCTGGTCCCCGGGGCGCGGCCCTCTTGCTTAAACTGCTCAATTTTTCGTGCTCACGGTGATCATTTCCCAGTGATCACTCGGACCACTTCTTAGTGAACATCAACAGCGCCATAGTAAACCAACCACATTCCACATTCCTGGGCGCCGGGTCAACTCGCTTCGGATCGGGCTCTACACCAACTTTCTCGACATTTCCATTGGTGATGCTATTTCGTGATGTTCAAAAGATCTCCAACGAGCAAAGCTCAGTAATTTATCCGACCGAAAAGGAGAAAAATAATAATTAGAGATGCAGCAGCCTTGCTTTCCACCAACAAATCCCGTGTCTTAGCATCTCAAAATAGGAAATTCCAAGCCTATTTAAAACATAGCTAGGCCATTTCCAATTGTTATACATTAGCTGAGGAACTGCTTGGCCAAGAACAAGCCCCCATGAACCCATTCCAAATACGCCACAAAGCAAACAAGTCAAAAGAACACCAACCGCTGTGCTTATAATGTAGGCCTTATAATACGGAATCTCGTTCATATTAACGATAATATTGCAGAATAAAGAGTGTTGGTTGAGTAAGAACAAATAAGCAGCCAGTCCAAGAAATAGAGCCCTGTCGCATATAAAGTCATGCTTGAATATCGTCAGCATCGGTAAACAAATTGCGATAATGACCGCGCCTGAAACGTACATTAATACATAACAAGAGACGCCTCTCTCGACGATATGTCGCTGCGTGGTTTCATCTTCAGCAACAAAAGCAGACTGATACATAGGAAAACAAGAGCGGGCATAAGCGCTCCCAAGATTATATAAAGCCGTAGCAAACTGTAAAATAACAGAGTACGTTGCATTCTCTTCAAGTCCAAGGTATGCAGAGCAGATTAATGAAGTCGCCTGGGTCGCCCCATACCAAGCAACAGAGACGATACCATCTCTCGATGCAACGAAAACAATCGAGCTGAGAACTTCCTTCACTTCACTCTTGTCAATAGGGGTGCAATCGGAAGCCATTCCGGCAGAAACCTTAGAATCAGAATCAAATGCCCTTCCAGCAATTGCCCTCAAAAGCAGACTATATATTAAAAATCCTATTGCTGCGGCAAGAAGCTGCAAACCACAGACAAGGAGAACTGCAGTAATAATAATTTGCCCTATACGCGCAATTGTTTTAGCTCGATTCTCGCTCGCAACGTCACCAATTCCACGAAGAAAGGTAAGTTTATAAAGATAGTAAAGATTGGTAAATATTGAGAAATCAAATACTACCCACGCAGGCAGAGACCATTCAATGGCAAAATGCCCTGTCACAGATGACACATAGAACGATCCAAGCGTTGAAGCTAAAACCAATGCAATAGCACCGATGAAGACGTAGATAATACGCGATGTCTTTAGAACTGTCCTGAATAAGTGCCAGTTAATATCACTTTCAGCCATCCCCCCATTATCAGCAAGACCCGTCTTTGCAAGCGTTTGCGCCCCGCTGAGGCAGTAAAGAATATTCCTAGACAGAGTCGCTGTAAAGCCAAATTCAAGAAGCTGCGCGAATCCCGAGATTGCAACAAAAACGTACCAGAGACCGATCTGTTTACTTGAAAGAAATAACAATAGCAACGGCAATAAAACGAAATTACTGCTCATTGATACAATTGTTCCTATGTAATTCCAAACGATATCCTTTTTTCTAACGTTAATAGCTGTTCCGGCCAATTATAAAATCCATTCTACTCAAACGTATGTTTCACAGCCAAGTAATTAATTTAGCCTGAACGACCCAACATTCTCTTAATAAAGGATGTTGCGGTGGGCCCCAGAACGTTAGCAATCCTTTTGTGGAACTTCTCTTTTCCTGACGTCCAGGAACCATCATAGTGATGAATTGAATAGCTGTTCTCTGTAAGATTCAAACGCAAATTCAGTGGGTCCTTAGGACAAAAGTATTCAGAAGGGTATATGCGCACTCCGGCTACCTCCTGGATACCAGGCACATCACGAAGTCCATTCTCCTTTAATATATTTGTTACCCTCGTTACCACCGTGGTGAGATCATAACTGCCATCGACTTTGACAAACCGATCCTTCTCATAAGAGTCAATAATGTCTCTATAGATTCCGAGTCCGGGATTGGCAGCCATTCCGAGTCCAGGAGCGACTGCAAGCCCAAGTCCCGAAGCAGCAGACCCTCTATCGGATTCACAGAAATCAACCTCAAAACCCATATAAGGCCCCTGCTCAAGAATGGGCACAAGAGACTGCACAAGTTCAACATCGGTATCCAAATAGACACCTCCTTGTTCATATAGAATCTTAAAACGAGCATAATCACTCGCAAAAGCCCATTTCTTGGCTTCTAAAGCTTGTCGAGCATATTCACAGGAATGGAAATCAAAATTCGATTCATCCCATCTAACAATTTCATAATCTGGCATACATTTCATCCAAGAAGAAATGCACTTCTTTGCATTCGGGGGAAGCGGCTTTCCACCCAACCATATGTAATGAATTTTTTTAGGTATCAACTTAGCTCCAAATCAAAGTCTATCAATATGCCTATCTACAGAAAGGGTATGAAGCGGGCACGCTATTCAACCATTCGAATAGGTCAAACCCTTGCATAAACCTATCCGTATCATTAAGAACTTGACCATTGGTAGCCGCCGCAGGATGAAAAACGGCACATTTTATTTCCGGATGAGGCTCTGCAGTGAAACACAATTTATTTGGAAACGCGATGTGATCAAACTCGGCAAGATCTTCCTCAGAGCAACCGTTCATTTGGCTAAACTTTATGAACAAGTTATCCCAATTAACTCGGCTAACGCGTCTTTCCCACTTTTGGGCCGCTTCCTCAGCAGTCTTATAATGCAGAAATACGACCTCGACGTCATCAAGCATTCCAATTGGCTTATCAAGTTCGCCTCGATCTTTAAGAACTTCATAATACGAAGAAGAGCGAGAATCAATGAAACGAATTGGAACGCTGAGATAATGTCTCAGTCTGCCTGCGAACTTCACATAATCAGAGGCAAAAAAATACAGTCCGACCGTTGGAGATTGATATGGCAGACCGAAATAGCGATAAACAGTTCCAGCCCAACAATTATTAGAAATAATCGAAAAATCTGAACGTTTAAGGCGACGCAAACGGCTTGTGGAAAATAAAGGATTTGTCTGTTCGCGCAATTTCCTCTGAACTAATCCGACATAGTCTTTAGCCATTGAAAACTCCATCATCAACAGTGGTTTCATTTCGGGTGCACCGCGCGGAATACAGAGACTCCGAAAAACCAATAAGACAGAAATTGATACAAATAAAAAAGGCGGCTGTCTCACTAAAAGCGACAAACGAAAACACAATCAAGCCAAATATTGAAGGCCTGAGATCATGGAATCGTAACGCCTGAGCCATAGTCAGAATCCAGGCAACACTCAAAAGAATCGCAACCAAAATACCCGATTCAAGAACAATATGGGCATAGGCATTATCTACGATAAAAGTATCAAATGAGCCAAAGCGAATAGGGACACCATCGAAATTAAAGCCGAACAAACTCGGTGGGAACGCCGCTGAAAAATAATGCATTAGAGCAGGTCGCGAAGACAGCAATGAATTAAAATCACTCATCCATCTCACGGCTGGAGTATAAAAAACCATTAGGTAATAAGTCAGACAGCTCAAAACCAAAAAGGCCAATAACCCAAAGAAAATGAGAATACTATCGAACGTCCTACCCCTAAGAAGAGTGGTTAAGATGGAAAGGGCGCTGATTAAGAGGATGCAAATTGCCGAGGTCCTTGAAAACACAACGACATCGCATAAGTAATACATGAATCCATAAAAAGCTAAGTCAATTAGCGTCATCTTACGAAACCGCAAAACAGCAACGGAGCAGGTCATACAAAGCAGAAGGACACCAAGACTATTAGGGTGCGTAAAACCAGGAGCTTGCCTAACCGAATTAATCAGCGAGTGCATTGTTACAGTGCTAATGAAACCAAACGATGCGGCGGTAACAGTAACGATGGCAACTCCGAAGGAGCACCAAAAAGAAACAACAGCAAGATCTTTTGATTCAATTCCCTTGCCAGCAACAACAAACAAGAAGAGCAATAAAATATTCCAGCTTCCCGAAATTGCTGTAGATGCAATTAGCAGACAAGCACAAATTGAAAATAGCACGATTTGCCAGTGCGCAAAGCCTGTTTTTGAAATGCCGACAATACGTGCGAATAGAACAACAGCACAAAGTATACGTACGGCGAGATAAAACAAATCAAGATGCAGGTAACTTAAATCACGAAATGTCGTGAAATTCAAATTATAAGCACACAAATATAGAGCAAAAACAGTGAGGTAAGAACGTTTTAGCGCTTTATTGTTTTGCCAATCAGAATCTAAATGGCAACAACCTGCATTGCCAAACACTTTTTCAGATTCAAAATCAATCATTTTATTAGAAACCATTTCTTGGTTAATCATAAGTCGATCCAACTATTAAATCATCATTAAGTAATAACAAGCCCCTCGTAAAACTCCATTAGTTTTTCTGCATTGGTTTCTGCGGAGTACCCAGCCAAAGCCAATTTATTAGCCGCCCGGTCATCACGCCCTTGGGCAAGAGTATCGACAAGAGCGGATACCCATTCAGCAGAAGGCCTATCAAGTCCAACGAACCTGCCACTGCCCGTAATATCGCTTTCCTCAGGAACGCCAGTCGAAAATACGCACCGAAGCCCGGAAGCCTGCGCCTCAACAGCGGAGACAGGAAGCCCTTCGTACAGTGAAGGCATAAAGAAAGCATCGAAGAGCGAGTAGAATCGAGCGACATCAACGCGTACGCCTGGCATAATGACTGAATCGCCTACGCCAAGTTCTTCAGCGAGGACTTTGACTCTGTCCATACCATCGCCAGCCCCCAAAATCACCCACTTTGCAGATGGCAAACAACGCTTCATCTCGGCAAAAACCCTGACACCGAATTCAAAATTCTTCTGCTTAACAAAGCGCCCGACGCTTCCGACGACAGTGTCGTCCCGACCAATGCCGAACTCGTCGCGCAGGGAAGCATCCGATTCGACATCATAGACAAACTGATTGATGGGAATACCGTTATTGATCACAGTAAAAGGCTTATGTCCAAATAAGTATCTCCCGGCTTCTTCAGAGCAAGCCATTCCATCGGTCGCATACCTCTTACCCCATATAAGCAAAGGTGCGTTTCGCACACGATGAAGAGCGTTGTCAGACGAACTGTTCAGATGACTATGAAGAACACGGTGCTTAATGCCGACACGTTTAGCTTCCCTGAGAACGCAAAAAGCCGAGTTAGGCATATGGCAGTGCACAATGTCATATTCACTACCATGCTTATCGAAAAACTCAGAAACCTCTTGCATAAAACGATGGAGATCATGCCCAGCATGATCGACTTTATAAACCCGGTTGCCCCGGGCTTCGAGTTCCTCGTCGTAACGCTTCTTATGATGGGGAACTCCATCATTTTGAGCATGGTGGAGAATGTCGTAATGAACCCTAGACTCATCGCTAAAGAGCGTCATATTGTAAATGAACCTCGACACCCCAGCATTCCTGTTCAGCGAGGGTACCACTTCAAGAACTTTTATTTGATCGGTCAATTCGACCTCACCTATTTATCGATACAGACGGTACCAGCCCCGCCCGTTGCGTATACAGTCTGGCCAACAACAAGATCACCGTAGTTGCTGACCAATAAACATGCAAGATTTGCTATCTCGCGAGGGTCGGCGTAACGACCGGAGGGATTTGCAAGGTGAGTTAGATTGCCATCACGTCGTAACCCCAGCATCGGAGTAGCGGTGGGACCAGGTGCAATGGCGTTGACGACAACCCCATCACGAATAAGCTGTTCAGCAAGTCCGAGCGTCATACCATTAAGGGCCCATTTGCTAATTTCATAGGGGCTCTTGGCATTTCT
The DNA here is from genome assembly GCA_902494345.1 of uncultured Collinsella sp. GTDB lineage: Bacteria > Actinomycetota > Coriobacteriia > Coriobacteriales > Coriobacteriaceae > Collinsella. The sequence goes on along the minus strand of CABUSV010000004.1, from coordinate 77,853 downwards.
CGCCGATGCAGACGAGCTAATGTTCAAAATATGACCGTGAATATGCCTATCCATCATGTGATGTGCAACAGCCCTGCTCAAAAAGAAGGGGGCTCTTAGATTGGTCTCAATGATGGCATCCCACAGCTCTTGATCAATATCATCAATATGCGGGCATTTCATAATACCCGCAGCGTTCACAAGAATATCGATACCGGAAAAACCGGGGAAAAGCTGGGCGGCCTCCTCAACCCTTGCTTCAAGAGATGCGACGTCCCTTACGTTAATCTGCATGCCTGCTGCTTTGCCTGTCGGCAATTCCTTGAGTGCATCATCGATTTTGCCTTGATTACGCCCGGCAACGATAACCGAACAGCCACGTGCCGCGAAAGCGCGTGCGCACTCGAGACCGATACCGCTGGTACCCCCCGTAATAAGAGCAAGCTTACCATCCAGAGATACGTCCCCTGTCGGAACGGGTATCTCAACGGCCGTTGTACGCTCGAAGTGGAGCTCGCGCATCACGGCTTTAGCAATTCTGGACAACCTTCCCATAACTGGTGTTCCTCCGCTACTTAAGGTGAATACCGAGCTTGTCGGCAACCTTGAGGGCCGTTTCCTTGCCGATGGTAGATTTAACGAGTTCCTTGCCCTTGCGCTTGGTCTCCGAGACGATATCGCGCGGACGGCTATAATCATAAAGATCCATGACGGCCTTAGAATCGGTGCTCATCTCGGTAAACACCTCAAGCAGCGCAGGCTTACCCTCAACCGAAGAAAACTCATCGATTGCAGAATCAAACTCATCACGATTATGCGCAGAGAAGTACTCGATTCCGCGGGACCGCACCCAGCCCTCAGCCACATCGGAATGGCGGGCAGTTGTATGGAGATCACTAGCCTCGTCCTGCCACATTCCGTTGTAGTAAAACTCTTCGCCTCCGTGGTTATTGATGAGCAAAATCTTCACGTTAGGACCAAGATGCCTGATCCTAAGAGAGTTCATGTCATAGAAGAAAGAGAGGTCACCAATAATAAGATAAGCGTCTTTCTCCGGAGATGCCGCTGCCTGACCGAGGAATGAGGACATACAGCCGTCGATACCGTAGGTACCGATATTCGCAAAATAAGTAACACCTTCAGGCAACTTGTAGAAATTACTAACCCTGATAGCGCTATTGATGCTGGCGTGCAGAATGGAACCAGGCTTAACATGGGCTATAATACCCTTGATTGCATAGATGTTTGACCAGGAGATATCAGGATATTCAACGGACCCAGCATAGGAAAGAACTTCATTGCGATAAGAAATATCGACTTCGCCACTTTCCTTCGCAGCTGTCATACGACGGAAAAAGTACTCCGGGGAACACTCAAAGACATTCTTAACGCTCTTAAAGATATCGCAAATCGCACCATCTTCCTGAACAAGCCAATGCTCGAATGCGTCGGGATAACGTCTAAGCATCGCTTTGATACCAGACATTACGTTACCGCCGAACGAGATGACGATATCAGGCAAAAGGCCCTCAAATGTCTTATCGCTCACAAAGTGCGTATCCATACACACTGATGCACTGAAAGAACCGGGTATATGCACGTTCGACATATGTTCAACCGCGACAGCGCATCCATATTTTTCAGAAAAATCACCAAGCGCTTGATCCAGCCCCCTCGCCTTACCGGTCGACTGTCCACAAACGACAAGAATTCGCTTTGCACTAATCAAGTCTCGAGCCTTTGCAGCCCAAACTTCTTCCCCGTCATAAAGGCAGACCCTGTCAATCTTTTTGACAGCAGGTAGACACCTCACAGGAAAGGAATTACTGTAGTACTTCATAGGAACATTGATGTGCACAGGACCCGTGCCTCTATGGTTCAACTCGAGCAGCGCCTCATTTACGAGCCTTGTGCAATAAAGCAAGTCATCATCATCCTTGACGATAGGCAGATTAACCGAAGCCTTGACATGCCGGTCAAACATACCGACCTGATCAATCATCTGGTCCTCGCGATTACGGAGCATTTGAGGATCCCGGTCACTGGTGAGGACAACAATCGGAACGCCCTGATAACATGCCTCAGCCACAGCAGGCCAATAGTTACAGGTAGCGGTCGAACTCGTACAGGAAATAAGAACGGGCTCGCCAGATTCTTGCGAAAGTCCGAGCGCAAAATAAGCAGCACTCCTTTCGTCAACAACTGAGTAGCACTCAAAGAAGCTGTCTTCCTCAACGGAATGGACGAAAGGAACATTCCTTGCTCCTGGAGATAAAACAAGCTTTTTAATTCCATACTCTTTCAAAAGTTGAATGATCACCTGATAAGATTTAAGCTCTGTGTACATTGAGACTCTCTCCTGTTAGTGGTTCACGGCATTATCGAGAAATGCAATTGCCTCGCGTCGCTTCGAATCCAGCGCATTCTTGACCGAATCATGGTTAAAGGACGCCTCTGCAAGTTCAAGATTTTTAAAGCTCTGGAGCCAATGGTCTTCGAGCCCAGTCATCGCAAGAAGGTTCGCAATTCGCCCGTTAAAACGACCAGGACTGATGGCGACAAACTTCTTTCCAAGATTTACGGAATAGGCAGTTCCATGGAACGAGTCCGTAATGACAATTTCGGCCCCAAGGAACAGAGAAAGGAACCTTCCCACGGAAGGACAGATAACAGCATTCTCACCAGAACGCTTCTCATGCACACCGTACGCAATTCGCATAACCTTGAGACCAGTCTTCTTGGCGACCCTTTGTACATAAGAATCGAACTTGGCATTACGGTTGAGCTGATAGACCAGAATATAGGGTTCCGGAGAAATCCAACCATCTGCAATTGCTTCCCAATCATCACGATTCAACATGAGCGTGGGATCGATAACGGGCATAGCCCCATGGACTCCGATAGAATCAAGAAGGTCAGCCGCCTCTTGCTCACGAACAGAGATACAAGAGTAAGAGGAGAGGGCCCTTCTCATCGGCTCAGCTTCCCAATCCTCGAGCGTGGCCTTGCCGATACTCGCAGCATAGGCAATCTTCTTTTTATCCTCAGGAGCAAAGGAGAGATAGAAAGCACGGTCAAAACCGTTATTCCAAATGCTATTCCAAACCTGGTCGCTACCAGTGCAGTAGATATCTGCTACCGGAGGATTCGCGTCCAACTCATCTGCGGAATAGTACGAACGCTCAGTCAACGCAAGCTTGGAATGTCTAAACTCATCAAGGGGGGCGCGTCTCCTTGCAACCATGCGAGAAACAGGTATTTTAGCAATCTGCTTGACGCCAGGAACATTAAATATAGGCATCTTCTTAACGAGCTGACCGTTAAGGGCACGATCCACTTCGTTTTCGGGAATCGCATCTTTACGGTAGTAATCAATTATTTCGGCATCTGCTCCCACACGAGCCAAAACAACCTGAGTTGCATAGGTCTGCAGGCAGGATCCATAGTTCGGCGAGTTATGGAGTGTTATAACTCCGACTTTTCGAGACATGCACAAACCTACTTTCTGAGTAATTTCTTATAAACAAACGAACGTAGTCCGTTAGGCATGACACAAACAACAGCATGTGGAACAAATGAGGCAACAAAATCAACAGGGCTAAACCAGCCAGTACGCAATTGAGCAACCTTGAATTTCCAGATATGCGGTAGATACGAAGGGCCGCCTCTGCGAGCATAAAAATCGGAGCTCACACGCATCGCCACAAGTGGTTCAGGTAGATTATCTGCGCGGCAGCCACTGGCTAGCATCCTGTTAAATAAATCCCAATCTTCGAAATAAAGATATTCAGAGCTGTAATTCCCAGCCTCCAGCACCTTAGTTTTTTTAAACGTCATAGGTGGGTGGCGGAAAGGATTTCGACGCTTGGAACAAGCGAGAATATTGTCCAGTCCCTTGGGCAAATTCGTCGAAGCGATTGGCGTCTCAGGAGAGTCAATAAACTCGACGACATCGCTACCGACCATATCGAGCCCGCTTTCAATAGCTGCAAGCTGCTTTTCCATACGGTCAGGACGCGCCACATCATCGGTGTCCATACGCGCAACGATTTCATTAGAACAGGAGAGTACGCCCTTATGAAGAGCATATCCTAGTCCATGGTTCTCACTGTAGGAAACAAATTTGAACAGATCGGGCCACTGCGAGTTATATTCGGAAAGAACCGACTCGAGTTCAGCAGTCAAGGGGCCGTCCTTAACCATTACGATCTCGGCCGGAGGCACGGTTTGGACGAGCATGCTGTCGAGGGCCTGGCGCAGAAACGTAGGGTTTTCTTTTTTGTAAATGCTCATTAATACGCTATAAGCGGTCGTGGCGACTGAAGTGGTCATCTATCGCCCCGTCCTCTTCTTGCCAAACATGGCACCGAAGGTGCCGGTAAAGCATTTCCAGTCCATGCGGAAGCAGCGGTTCCGCACGTAGTTGAGCTCGATTTTCTGGCGCAGGCCGCTCTCGAAGGTGGCGGAATTACGATCAGTCGCCTGCCACAGGCCGGTGATGCCAGGCTGCACAGATAGCAGTTCAGCCTTCTCCTCGTCGGAGAAGTGCTGCTCAAGTTCGTCTCTTGTAATGGGACGCGGTCCGATGACGGAAAGGTCGCCGTTCAGCACGTTCAGGAACTGCGGTATCTCGTCAATCGAACACTTACGGATAAACTGACCGACTTTGGTAATGCGGGGATCATCGTCGACCTTGCGCTCAACTTCCCACTGATGTAGCTGCTCAGAGCTCAGATACTTCTGTACATTGCCAGCGTCGGCGACCATGCTGCGAAGCTTAAGGATCTTGATAGTCTTACCGCCCTTGCCGACGCGCTCCTGTGCGTACAGCGGGTTTCCGGGAGATTCAAGACAAATGAACGCACAGACAATGGACACTGGAATTACCAGCACCACGCTCACGCAAAGGCTGAAAACAAAATCAAACAGCCTCTTTAAAAAACGGTAAGCCAGCGTACCGCTCGGTTGTATCTTCTGAACGGACAGCGACTCCCCCACAGAAGCACTGCATTTAGTCATCTCTTTAGTAGCCAAGTTCAAATCCACGTCCCTGATACCAGGGACCCCCCCATCGATGAAATCAAAATGCGAATGAATTGCTAGTGCGACGTCCCTTTACGTTTTGCTAGGAACGTCGAGTGGCAGCAGCTCCCTAAATGTGGAGTCACCCTCGCCCACGTCTACCAGGCACCAGCGCTTATGACGGTCAATCTTCTTTACACGGGCCTCTTGCCCCACCAAGGGCCCCTGCTCTATGTGCAGTACGCCGTCTTCTATGCGCGCTACGCTGTTGCGCACCACGCCGTCGTCATCCAGCACGCTGCGGTACCAGTCCTGCGCATCGTCCGGCATGGGCATATACGCCCGCTCCCTACTGCCGGCGATTCGACAGCCAAAGCTCAACTGAGCCAAAGCCCTATCGAGCGCGGCAGCATCGTGCGTGGCGACGAAGAAATATTCCTTGTACATAGGTTTGGTTTGGAGCGACCAGGCACCGTCTCGCTTAAACCAGAACTCCTTTTGCATCACAAAAGCGTCCTGCATAAGGTTGTGCGGGATAATGCGGCGGACCTTTTCGCAGGTCTCGCGCTCTTTTCCATGGGGGGTATGGACCAGATACCAGCGGACGCGGCCGTGCTGGCTGTTGGTGGCGCCGCCGTTAAATGCGCCCGGCAGCTGCTCTTGGCGCCGTGCCGTCTGTTCCATGTTCTCGCCCCCTCTTTTGGCTTTGCGATGCACGCAAATGCAGGGGCGTTTAGAACAGGCTTCTCGCTCGCAGCTAGGCGCAGTCGCAAAAGTACAGGTTTTTGTAGGGGGGGGGTATGGAGATGTACCTACTAGCAGTACATTTTGCGTAATCTGGGCAAACGCTGATTAATTGCTCGTATAATGTTGTCTGTCGAAAGATACAAAAACCTGTACCTTTTTGTGCAACAAAAAAAGCCGCTCAACCAGCGGCTTTTCTTATTTGGGTATGAAAAAAGGCGACCGTCCTCTGTGGACGGTCGCCTTTGTTAAATGTTGTGAAGTTTGCCTTAGGCGCGGGTTTTGATCTCCTCGAGCACCTTGGCAACAAACTCGTCAACGCTCATCTGAACGGTCTCGTTGGAGCGATCGCGGACGGAGATGTTGCCGGCCTCGACCTCCTTCTCGCCCAGGATGAGCATGTAGGGCACGCGGTCGATGCTGCGGGCCTCGCGAATCTTGTAGCCGATCTTCTCGTCGCGGTCGTCGCAGACCACGCGAATGCCGGCCTCCTCCAGCTTGGCGCACACCTCGTGGGCGTAGTCGCGGCTCTTCTCAGAGACGGGAAGTGCCTTGACCTGCACGGGAGCCAGCCAGGTGGGGAACTTGCCCGCAAAGTGCTCAATCAGAATACCGATAAAGCGCTCGATAGAGCCAAAGCACACGCGATGCAGCATGATGGGGCGCTTCTTGGTGCCGTCGGCGTCCACGTACTCCAGATCAAAGTTGAGCGGCATCTGGAAGTCGAGCTGGACGGTGCCGCACTGCCAGGTACGGCCGAGCGAGTCCTCCAGGTGGAAGTCGATCTTGGGGCCGTAGAAGGCGCCGTCGCCCTCGTTGACCTCGTAGTCCATGCCCAGCTTCTCCAGGGCAGTGCGCAGGCCCTCCTCGGCGCGAGCCCAATCCTCGTCGGAACCCATGGAATCCTCGGGGCGGGTGGAAAGCTCAACGTGGTACTTAAAGCCAAACTTTTGGTACACGGAGTCGATGAGGTTAACCACGCCCACGATCTCGTCGGTCAGCTGGTCGGGACGCACAAACAGGTGGGCGTCGTCCTGGTTAAAGCAGCGAACGCGGAACAGGCCGTGCAGGGCGCCGCGCAGCTCGTGACGGTGCACCAGGCCAATCTCGCCGGCGCGGATGGGCAGCTCGCGGTAGGAGTGCGGCTTGGAGGCGTACACCAGCACGCCACCCGGGCAGTTCATGGGCTTAATGCAGTACTCTTCGTCGTCGATGACGGTGGAGTACATGTTGTCCTTGTAGTGGTCCCAGTGGCCCGAGGTCTTCCACAGCTGCTTGTTCATGATGAGCGGCGTGGAGATCTCCACGTAGCCGGCCTTGTGGTGGATCTCGCGCCAGTAGTCCAGCAGCGTGTTCTTAAGGATCATGCCGTTGGGCAGGAAGAACGGGAAGCCGGGGGCCTCGTCGCGCATCATAAAGAGGTCCATCTCGCGGCCGATCTTGCGGTGGTCGCGCTTCTTGGCCTCCTCCAGCATGTGCATATGCTCGTCGAGCTCTTCCTTGGTGGCAAAGGCGACGCCGTTGATGCGGGTGAGCATCTTGTTGTCCTTATCGCCCTTCCAGTAGGCGCCCGAGACGCCGGTGAGCTTAAAGGCCTTGAGAGCCTTGGTGTAGCAGATGTGGGGGCCGACGCACATGTCGATGTAGTCGCCCTGCTGGTAGAAGGTGATGCGGGCGTCGTCGTCCAGGTCGCCGATGTGCTCGACCTTGTACTTCTCGCCACGCTCCTCCATAAGGGCGATAGCCTCGGCGCGGGGCTTCTCGTACACGGAAAACTTGAGGTTCTCCTTGACGATCTTTTTCATCTCGGCCTCGATCGCAGGGAAGTCGTCCTCGCTGATCTTGACGCCCTCGGGCAGGTCGACGTCGTAGTAGAAGCCGTTGTCGGTCGCGGGGCCGTAGGCAAAGTCAGCCTGGGGATAGAGACGCTTGATGGCCTGCGCCATGATGTGCGCGGCAGAGTGGCGGATGACATGCGTGACCTCGTCCTGCGGGAGCTCGGCCACCGAACCGTCATTGTAGAGTGCCTTCATGGGTATGTTTTCTCCTCTCGGATGCCTGATGCAAGTGCGTGCGATGCGCTCGGCGTTTTTGACTTGCATCATTATAGGCAGGTTGCCTTGGTATACAAGCGCCCGCCGCACCTTAATGGCACGGCGGGCGATTTTCTACGCATGCTTCATCGTGTGGGGCGGGGTGTAAGGTGAGCGTGGCTTGCGGCGCGCCAGTGACTTGCGGCCGGCCCGGCGATGGATGCGTTACTGGATGCGAGTTCGGCAGTAGGGGCAGACCTTCCAGTGCGCATCGAGCGGGCGATGGCAGCTGGGGCAGACGTTGCGAACCTGGGTATCGCACACCGGGCAGACAACAAAGTCCTTCTCGATGGGCGCGCCGCACTGCGGGCAGGTACCGTACTGGGCAAGTTGGCGCTCGCGCAGGGCCATGTCCAGCTCCTGCTCCTCGCGGTCGGACGCGTAGGAGTGCGGACGCAGGACCAGGTAGGCGATAAGGCCCACAAACGGGATGAGGGCGATGATGCCCCATGCCACGTAGGCGCTGGCGCCGCGGCGGCGAGCGTCGATGAACACATAAACGACCGACAGCACATACAGGGCGATGATAAAGCCAACAAAGGCATAGATGACGCCCATAAGCTGCGGCGACATGAGCTCAGAGATGTACTTGGACATTGGGGTGTACCTTTCGGAATATTTACAGTCCGGTCAAGTTTACCACGGGGTTTGTTTATATGGGACTACGGCTGGGTACGGGGCTGGCGCGGACACAAACATCTCAATCTGTAACGGGTGGAGGCAGAATCCGGGTCTAGGTGTTATGGATTGAGACAAAGGGGCCCCTCCCCGACTTAAATCTCAATCTGTAACATCTTGGACCCCCAAACCCCTCTTACTGTTACAGATCGAGACATTCAAAATCCGCCGAAAGGTTTGTCTTGATCTGTAACATCTAGAACCCAAATCATCAGCTAACTGTTACAGATCGAGACGAAAGGTTGCCGTAGTTGTCGGCAGACGAGGTTGTCGATATTGCCGGGTCTCCCCTCGTCTGCCGTTGGCGGGTGTTGCGGGGCTGTTCGCCGCATTGCCGCTGCGCTGGAGGTATGCAGACCGTAGGATAGTCTTATTGACGGCCTGTCAACTCGTCTGGGAGGCACTGTGACAGAAACGTTTGATATCGCGATTGTCGGCGCGGGCATCACCGGATGCGCCATCGCGCGGCAGCTCGCGCGATTTGACCTTTCCATTTGCGTGGTCGAGGCGGCTAACGATATTGCGCTGGGCGCGTCGAAGGCCAACGGCGGCCTGGTGCACGCCGGCTACGATCCGACACCGGACACCGTTAAGGCACAGGTCAATGCCCGAGGTTGCGAGCTTTACGGCACGTGGGCCCAGGAGCTGGGCTTTCTGTTCCGCCGCACCGGGTCGATGGTGTTGGGCTTTAGCGACGAGGACCGCGCGCATCTGGAGCAGCTGCGGAGCAATGGCCATGTCAACGGTGTGCCCGAGCTGTCGATCGTCGAACCCGACTGCATCCACGAATTAGAGCCGCGCGCCAGTGCCGATGCAACGTGCGCGTTGTGGTGCCCCTCGACTGGGTTTGTCGACCCGTTTGAGGTTGCCATCGCCGCGCTGGAGAACGCCGTGGCCAACGGGGTGACGTTTATGCGCTCCGCACCGGTGGAGGCGATTGAAGTCGCGGGCTCGGGCGACGACGCGCGCTTTACGCTGGCGACCCCCGCTGGCAATGTGCGCTGCCGCTACCTGATCAACGCCGCGGGCAACGGCGCCGCGAACATCTCGCATATGGCGGGTGCCGAGGAGTTCCAGATGGTCTGGCGTCAGGGCAACATCGTGGTGCTGGACAAGGAGCCGCGCACGCTTATGCCGCTCTACCCCGTACCGACGCCGATATCGAAGGGCGTTATCGTGACGGGCACCGTGCATGGCAACACCGTGATCACCGCCACGGCCGCCGTGCGCGAGGCAGGCGATACACAGACCTATGCGAGCGATGTGAACGCGCTGCTGACCGGCGCGCGCAAGCTGGTGCCCGATCTGGATACGCGCCGCGTGGTGCGCGCATTTGCCGGCGGGCGTCCGGTCATTCAGGGAACGAACGACTTCTTTATTGGACAGTCGACTGTGGTGCCGGGGCTGTTCCAGGCGGCGGGCATTCAGTCGCCGGGCGTGGCGAGCGCGCCAGCCATTGCCGAGCGCATGGAGCTTGTGATGCGCGAGGCGGGCGTGGAACTGCACGAGCGGGCGGACTGGAACCCAATTCGCCGCGCGCCGGACGACTTTGACCGCACGCCGCTGGCGCGCAAGGAGGAGCTGATCGAGTCCGATCCCGCGTGGGGACAGATTGTCTGCCGCTGCGAGACGGTGCCCGAGGCCGAGATTGTGGCCGCGATCCGACGCCAGCCGGGCGCAGTTTCGGTCGAGGGCGTCAAGCGCCGCTGTCGTGCCGGCATGGGTCGGTGCCAAAGCGGCTTTTGCCAGGGGCGTGTGGTGGCGATTCTTGCCCGAGAGCTGGGATGTGACCCTAGCGAGGTGCTGTTAGAGGATGTCGGATCTTGGCTGGTTGAGGGACCGCTGAAGGGGGTGCGCTAGGATGGCGGAATTCAAATCGAGCGCGATTGATAGCGGCATCATTGAGGGCGTGGCAACGCAGGCCTTCGACGTGGTCGTTATCGGCGGCGGACCTGCCGGCATGGCGGCCGCGCTTGCCGCGCATAAGGCCGGCGCACACGTGGCCATCGTGGAGCGCGAACAGCATCTGGGCGGCATTCTGCGCCAATGCATCCACCCCGGTTTTGGCCTGTCGCACTTTAAACAGGAGCTCACCGGTCCCGAGTACGCGCAGCGCTTTATCGACCAGGTGCGCGCAACCGACATCGCGCTGTTCTTGGGCAGCATGGTGATTGGAATTGATTCAGGCGAGCCTACGGAAGACACCGCGGTCCATACCGTCACGCTCATGAGCTCTGCCGGCATGCTGCAGCTCACCGGACGCGCGATCGTCCTTGCCATGGGCTGCCGTGAACGCACCCGCAGCGAGATCAAGATTCCCGGTAGCCGTCCCGCAGGCGTGTTTACGGCCGGCTTGGCGCAGCGATACATCAATATCGAGAATCTCAAGCCCGGCTCGCGCGCAGTTATCTTAGGCTCGGGCGATATCGGGCTGATCATGGCACGTCGCTGCACGCTCGAGGGGATTTCGGTTGAGGGCGTCTACGAGCTCATGCCGTACGCCAACGGCCTGCGCCGCAACGTCAAGAACTGCCTAGACGACTTTGGCATTCCGCTGCATCTGTCCACCACCGTCACGCGCGTGATCGGGCACGACCGCGTGGAAGCCGTCGAGGTGAGCCGGATCGACAAGCGCCTGGTGCCCATTCCGGGGACCGAGCGCATTGTTCCGTGTGACACACTGCTGCTTTCGGTAGGCTTGATTCCCGAGAACGAGCTTTCGGTTGCCGCGGGCGTGGAGCTGGACCCCCGCACGCGCGGCGCCGTGGTGGACCAAAGCCTGCAGACGGGCGTGCCGGGCATCTTTGCCTGTGGAAACGTGCTGCACGTGCACGACCTGGCAGACAACGTGACGACCGAGTCCGAGAGGGCTGGCACAGCTGCGGCGGCGTACGCGCTGGGGACCGACGCGGGCTCCGTTCCGAACTGCGAGCTCACAGTCTCCCCTGCCGGCATCGCGGGCTATGCACTGCCGGGACGCATTACGGCTGTGACGCTCACCAAGCTCAACTTCCGCGTGCGCCGACCCGTCAACGCCGCCCGCGTGAGGATCTTGGCCGACGGCGAGGAACTGTTCGCCGGCAATGTCCGCGCGTTTAAGCCGAGCGTTATGGAAAGCTTTCCACTGCCGGCAAAGATCATCAAACAAGCGCTCGACCTTGGTGCCAGCGAGATTATCCTATCTGTCGATCCCGTTGAGGAGGTGTAGAGTCATGAGCACGAACGCGATCGAGACGCTCAAGTTAAACTGCACCACCTGCCCATCCGAGTGCCTCCTGACCGTAGAGGTAGAGCGTGACGCAGACGGCGCCGTGGTGGAAGTGCGCTCCGTAACCGGCAACAACTGCCCGCGCGGCGATAAGTTCGCACATCAGGAGCTCACCTGCCCCATGCGCGTGCTCACCACCACCGTGGCCGTATCTGGCGGCGACGAAGCCCTGCTCCCCGTACGCACGGCCGAGGCCATCCCGCTAAAACTTCACGCCCAAGCCATGGACCTCATCCGCAGCCTGGTCGTCGAAGCTCCCATCCGCATGGGCGACGTCGTCCTCCCCAACCTCCTAGACACCGGTACCGACCTCATCGCCAGCATGGACATCGAGTAGCTAATTTGGGACGGGCTCTTTAAGCTACCCCGCCATCCACCCTGCCCTCCTCAGTTGCGGTGGAATAGTTCCTGATTTCCGCCAAAACCCCGGCATCCAGGAACTATTCCACCGCAACTATCCTTGGAATTGGTATTTAGCTTGTGCCTACTTTAGTGCCATTTCAAAACTATGCCGGATTACGGGGCTGATTCGGAGACCCCCATCCATACCGGCAATTTTCGATTTTTGATAAGCCCTCTACCTGCGGTTTTAATTTCGCGATTTTTCCCATGGTCAAGTAATACAGGTCCAGCCCCGTAATCCGCCATAGTTTTGAAAGCAGCTAATTCGGGGCGGGCTCTTATGACTACTTTTGTCCGAACGTTCGCTCAAATGATTTTTCTGGGACGGGGATTAAATAATCATTCGGCACCCAATGATTATTTAATCCCGTCCCAGAAAAATCATTCCGCATGTCTGACGCAGCTAAATAGCCCTGTCCCAAATTGACTACCCTGGCATTGGGGATACTATGGTGGCACCCTAGCGAAAGGATGTTTCATGGCACATGTCGATGACCAGCGTGTGGCGCGCGTGCTCGATGCGCTCGAGGCTCAGCACCCCGGCGCACAGCTGCTCGTAAACGACCCGTGGTCGATCTACTATCTGACCGGGTTTTATGCCGATATGTTCGAACGTTTTTGCGGCGTGCTACTCGCACGCGATGCCAAGCCGGTGATCCTGGTCAACGCGCTGCATCAGCTGCCCGATTACGACAATGCCCGCGTGGCCTACCACACCGATACCGACGTTGTGGCCGACGCCATCGCACGCGAGATCGACCCGACCAAGCCACTCGGTATCGACACCGTCATGCGCTCGGGCTTTTTGATGCCCCTCATGGAGCGTCACGCCGCGAGCGAGTTTTTCCTAGGCGACTTTGCCGTCACCGCCGCACGCACCTACAAAGACGCCGCCGAGCAGGAGCTCATGCGCGCGTCCTCGGCCGCTAACGACGCCGTGATGGCCGACGCCATCAAACTCATCCACGAGGGCGTAACGGAGCGCGAGATTGCCGACCAGATGCTCGGCCTGTATCGCAAGCACGGCTTCGAGGGCTTTAGCTTTCCGCCTATCGTGAGCTTTGGTGCCAACGCCGGCGACCCTCACCACGAGCCCGACGATACGGTGCTCAAGCGCGGCGATGTGGTGCTGTTCGACATTGGCGGGCGTCATCACAACTACTGCTCGGACATGACACGCACGTTCTTTTGGGGCGAGCCGGACGAGGAGACCGCACGCATCTACGACATCGTGCGCCGCGCCAACGAGGCCGCCGAGGCGCTCATCGCACCGGGCGTTCGCATGTCCGACCTGGACCGCGCCGCGCGCGACGTGATCGAGGACGCAGGCTACGGCAAGTACTTCACGCATCGCCTGGGCCACTCGATCGGCCTGCAAGACCACGAGCCGGGCGACGTCTCGCTGGTCAACGAGCAGGTCGTAGAGCCAGGCATGACGTTCTCCATCGAACCGGGCATCTACCTCCCCGGCCGCACCGGAGTCCGCATCGAGGACTTGGCCCTGGTCACCGAGTCCGGCGTCGAGATTCTCAACGCCTACCCCCACGATCCGCTCCGCCTAGACTAGCCTGGTCCCCAAGCCCCCAAACTAAGTTGCGGTGGAATAGTTCCTGGATGGGCTGCTAGAACCCAAAAACAGGAACTATTCCACCGCAACTGCTGAGGGGATGGGTTAGCGCAGCAGGCCGGCTACTTCGCCGGCTAGGGTGATGGTGCCGGCTGCCACGAAGGACTCGCCCGCGGCATCGAAGGCAGCGAGGGCCTCGGATACGCTTGGATATACGCCCGCGAGCTTATCGACATCAACGAGGGCGGCGAGCTCCTCCGCCGGCAGGGCGCGGTCGGAATCGGTCTGGGTCACGACCACGCGGGGGAATGCCGGAACCAGAACGTCAACGATACCCGCCACGTCCTTATCGGCCAGCGCGGCACACAGCAGCGTGGGGCGGTTCTCCACGCACGGATCGATCTCGTCCAGCGCGCTCACAAAGTTCTCGCAGCTCTGAGGGTTATGGCAGGCGTCGATCAGCTTGAGCGGATCAGTTCCCAGCACATCAAAGCGGCCCGGCGTGGGGCAGCCCATAAGCGACGCATCCAGCGCATCGTGGTCGAGCTCACGGCCAAGATACCCTTCGCACAGCATAATCGCGCACGCGGCATTCTGCGGCTGATACGCCGGCTTGACCATGCTCGACGCATAAATCGCGCGCGGCGTGGTGCAGCTGAACTCAACCGTATCGCCCACATGCGCCGGCACCTTAGTCGTGGCGTGGCTCACCACGAGCGGCACGACGCCGCACTCGCGGCAACGGGCATCCATCACGCGCTGAACGCTCGCCTCGTGCGTGCCCTCGCCCAAAACAACAAAGCGCCCGGGTTTGATAACTGCGGCCTTCTCCCCCGCAATTGCCTCGAGCGTGTCGCCCAAAATGCGTGTGTGATCGAGTCCGATGCCCGTGATGGCAACGGCGACAGGATCGGTCGCGCTTGTGGCGTCCCAACGCCCGCCCATGCCAACCTCGAGCACTGCAACATCCACCGCAGCCTCGGCAAACACTACAAGCGCGGCAGCCGTCAGCAGGTCAAACGGTGTGATGGTATAGGCACGCTTCCCCGCTGCCACACGACGGGCATTCACTCGATGCCCCGCCTCAACAGCGGCCGAAACGCCACGGGCAAACGCCTCATCGCTCACAACACGCCCATCGACCTCCATGCGCTCAGGATAGCGCACCAGCTGCGGCGACGTATATAGCGCCGTCTTGAGCCCCTCACCACGAAGAATGGCAGCCGAAAAACGCGTGGTCGAAGTCTTGCCATTGGTACCGGCAACCTGAATGCAGTCGAAATACTCATCCGGACGCCCAAGCTCATCGAGCATATCGACAACCGTCTCGAGCAGAGGCCCAGCATCCCCAGAAATCCGCCCCGTATCAGCAGCAAGCCCCACAGCCTCACCAAACGAAAGCAACTCAAACGAGAAAGGAACGACATACGACCCAGAACGTTTAGCCATAACCCAAAGTCCCCTCAACATAAAAAGAGGCCCGAATCAACAACGAGCCCCTCCCATTCAAAATATCAGCAAAACACCACTTTGCAGTAGAATCAAGGTCACAACCCAGTGGCCCTTACCAGCAGGCAGCGGACGCCCCGTAACCGCCATGGGAGCGGTTTGGGGCTTTGCTCGATACAAGTTCCGCACGAGCCGAAGGCCACTTAATGTGGCCTTCGTGCGAGCAGGACTGTCCGCAGTAGCGAGCAATGCCCCAAGCCGCGTCTCCCAGTACCGCCTACGAGAAGTCAGCAACCTGAGCAGTCAGCGCCACCAGGATCTCCTTGAGCTCAGCTGCACGGTCCCTCTTCTTCTGGACCACGGCAGGCGCGGCCTTGGCCACAAAGCCCTCGTTCGCGAGCGTCTTCTCGCAGCCGGCGAGCTCCTTCTGGGCCGCGGCAATCTCCTTCTCCAGACGCGCCTTCTCGGCTGAAAGATCGACCTTGCCCTCGAGCACCACAAAGACCTCGACGCCGCTGTCGACCACGGCGATGCTCGCGGCTGGCTTCTCAACGTCGGTGCCCATAACCAGCGAAGCGGTGTTCGCCAGCGGCTCGATGGTCGAGCGCAGGCTCTCGAGCTTCTCGATGTCCTCAGCACCGGCACGCACGACCACGTCGAGCTCGGCCTTGGGGCTCAAGCGATAACGCGAACGCGTGGCGCGGGCGGCAGACACGACAGTGCGGCACAGCTCAAACGCGCGCTCGGCGTCCTCGTCAACAAACTTGGCGTAGTCGGCGGGCTCGGGCCACTTGGCGATCATGAGTGCCTCGGCGCGATCCACGTTGCCCTCGGCGTCCAGGTCGAGCACGCTCGCCGGCATGTTGTCCCAGATCTCCTCGGTGACAAACGGCATGAGCGGGTGCATCAGGCGAATGGAGGTGTCAAGCACAAAGATCAGGTTGCGCTGCGCCTGAAGACGGCCCTCGCCCTTCAGGCGGGCCTTAGTAACCTCGACGTACCAGTCGCAGACCTCGTTCCAGAAGAACTGCTGCACACCGCGGGCCATATCGCCAAAGGTGTAGTTCTCAATACCCTCGGTGACCATCTTCACGGCCTTAGCCAGGCGGCTGAACATCCAGGCGTCGGCCGGCGTCTCAACGACGGGCTCGCCGGGCGTGTAGCCCTCCATGTTCATGAGCAGGAAGCGGCTGGCGTTCCAGATCTTGGTCACAAACGATTTTGCCTGCTCGGTGCGCGGGCTGTCGATGAGCTTCTTGGTCTTCTTGTCGATGTTCGCGTCAAACTTGACGTCCTGGTTGTTGGTGCACAGCGTGAGCAGGTTGTAACGCATGGCGTCGGCGCCGTACATACCGATGAGGTCCATGGGGTCAACGCCGTTGCCCTTAGACTTGGACATGCGGCTGCCGTCCTTAGCCAGGATCGTCGGATAGATGACGACGTCCTTAAACGGCACCTCATCCAAGAAGTACAGCGAGCTCATGACCATGCGGGCGACCCACAGCGCGATGATGTCGCGCGCGGTGACCAGCGCCGTCGTGGGGTGATGGCCCTCGAGCAGCTCCGGCTTTTGCGGCCAGCCCTGCGTGGCGAAGGTCCACAGCTGCGAGCTAAACCAGGTGTCCAGCACGTTCTCGTCCTGATGCACGTGATGGCCGCCGCACTTGGGGCACACGTCGGTGTCCTCGGTCAGGGCGTCCTCCCAGCCGCAGTCCTCGCAGTAGAACACGGGGATACGGTGGCCCCACCACAGCTGGCGGCTGATGCACCAGTCCTTAAGATTCTCCATCCAAGTGGTGTAGGTCTGCGTCCAGCGCGCGGGGTGGAAGGTGACCTTGCCGGAGTTGACGGCATCGAGCGCCGGCCCCTTGAGTTTGTCGACAGCGACGAACCACTGCTCGGACAGCCACGGCTCCAGCGCGGAGTCGCAACGGTAGCAGTGCATGACGGAGTGATCGAGATCCTCGACGTGATCGAGCAGGTCGTGCTCCTCAAACCACTTGATGACGGCCTCGCGGCACTCGTCGCGGTTCATGCCGGTGAACTCGCCATAGCCCTCGACGACCACCGCGTGCTCGTCGAAGATGTTGATCTGCGGCAGGTCGTGGGCCTGACCCATGGCGTAATCGTTGGGGTCGTGAGCAGGCGTGACCTTAACGAAGCCGGAACCAAAGTTGGCGTCGACATGCCAATCCTCAAAGATGGGAATCTCGCGGTCGACGATGGGGAGCTTGACGGTCTTACCCACGAAGGCGGCCTTCTCGGGGTCCTTCGGGGAGACGGCGACGCCCGTGTCGCCGAGCATGGTCTCGGGACGCGTGGTGGCGACGACGATGTAGTCCTGGCCGTTGACCGGCTCGGTCAGCGGGTAGCGCAGGTGCCACAGGTGGCCCTTCTCGTCCTTGTACTCGGCCTCGTCGTCCGAGATGGCGGTGGTGCAGTTGGGGCACCAGTTGACGATGCGCTTGCCGCGGTAGATCAGGCCGTCGTGGTACCAGTCGCAGAAGACCTTGCGCACAGCCTGGGCGTAGTCCTCGTCCATGGTAAAGCGCTCGTTGTCGAAGTCGACAGAGCAGCCCATGCGCTTGATCTGCTCGACGATGATGCCGCCGTACTCGTGGGTCCAATCCCAGCAGGCGTCGACAAACTTGTCGCGACCGATCTCCAGGCGGCTGATGCCCTCGCTCTTGAGCTTCTTGTCGACCTTGGTCTGCGTGGCGATACCGGCGTGGTCGGTGCCGAGCACCCAGCGCGTGGACTTGCCGCGCATGCGAGCCATACGGATGATGGCGTCCTGGATGGAGTCGTCGGTGGCGTGACCCATGTGGAGCTTGCCGGTCACGTTGGGAGGCGGAATGGTGACGGTGCAATCGCCCACGCCCTCACGGCGCTTATAGTAACCGCCGTCGAGCCACTTCTGCAGGATCGCCGGCTCGTTGGTCGACGGATCGTAGTTCTTGGGCATCTCTTCCATATATCTCTCCCTGTCCCGCCGGGGAGGAATGTAGGCCCGATTTTCGCTCGGTCAGGTCCTAGGCTCGCTCGAAGACCACATTAAGTGGTCTTCGGCTCGTGCGGAATCTACGAAAATCGGGCCTACATTCCTCCCCTTAGGTATCGATTACTTCAGTCTGAATTGACTTTGCCGAGGCTTAAACAAACACACAGAATAGCACAGGTAGTTGGGGTTATTGCGTATCTATAAAATAGCCTCCGACCGCGGATGGTCAGAGGCTATTTGCAAACACGTTTTAGGCTGGTTTAGCCGTAGATGCGTTGGGGCTGCTCTTCGCCCTTAACGGAGGCTTCGGTTACGACGACCTTGGCTACGCCTTCCTCGCTGGGGAGGTCGAACATCGTCTGCTGCAGCACGTCCTCGCAGATGGAGCGCAGGCCGCGGGCGCCGGTCTTGCGGGCGAGCGCCATGCGGGCGATCTCGTGCAGGGCCGCGTCCTCAAACTCAAGATCGACGTCCTCGAGCTGGAACATCTTACGGTACTGGCGCACCACGGCGTTCTTGGGCTCGGTCAGGATCGACACCAGGTCGTCCTCGTCGAGCGCCTGCGTCTGGGTCACAACGGGCGTACGGCCCACGAACTCGGGGATCATACCAAAGGCGTTGAGGTCCTGCGGGAGCACCTGACGCAGTAGGTCGTTCTCGTCGACCGAGGTGGGGCCGGCGATCTCGGAGTTAAAGCCCACGCCCTTGTTGCCCACGCGATCGGCGATGATCTTGTCCAGACCCACAAAGGCACCGCCGCAGATGAACAGGATGTTGGTCGTGTCGATCTGCAGCAGCTCCTGCTGGGGATGCTTGCGGCCGCCGGTGGGCGGAACACTTGCCACCGTGCCCTCAAGAATCTTAAGCAGTGCCTGCTGAACGCCCTCGCCCGAAACGTCGCGGGTAATAGAAAGGTTCTCGGCCTTGCGGGCGATCTTGTCGATCTCGTCCACGTAGATAATGCCAACCTGAGCGCGCTCAATGTCGCCATCGGCAGCATTGATAAGCTTGAGCAGGATGTTCTCCACGTCCTCGCCCACATAGCCGGCCTCGGTGAGCGCGGTGGCATCGGCGATGGCAAACGGCACCTCGAGGATGCGCGCGAGCGTCTGGGCCAACAGGGTCTTGCCGGTACCGGTGGGACCGAGCAGCAGGATATTGGACTTGGCGAGCTCTACCTCGTCCATATCGTCATCGAACTGCGAGCCCGTGCCGTCGTCAAAGGCAGATACCGCGGCGCCGCCCTCGATCACGCGGCGATAGTGGTTGTACACGGCCACCGACATGGCGCGCTTGGCGTCCTCCTGACCCATAACATAGGCCGAAAGCTCGTCATAGATCTCGTGCGGCGTCGGCACGTGCGTGATGACCTGACGGTCGTCCTCAAGCTCAAAACCCTCGGTCTCGGGGTCCGCGGCGGGCTGGGATGCAGCCTGGCCGTGGTCGTTGAGGAAGCCCGGCAGCTTGCCGTTGCGGGCGGCGTCCATAAAGTCCGAAGCCAGCGACTCCTCCAAGATCTCGGAGCAGGCGGCAACGCACTCGTCGCAGATAAAGATGTTGGTCGGACCCTTTACAAGGCGGCGAACCTGCCCCTGCTCTTTTCCGCAGAAGGAGCAGCGGATGGGGTTGCCGTTCTCGTCAAAGTTGTCCTGCATGTTACCGGCCATCCTAGGCGTCCTTCGCGGCGAGGTCGCGCGAGGTGACGATACGGTCGATCAGGCCGTAGTCGAGGGCCTCGGCAGCGGTCAGGTAATTGTCGCGCTCGGTATCGGCCTGGACCTTCTCGATGGGCTGGCCCGAGGCGTCGGACAGGATCTGGTTGAGCTCGCGGCGAGTCTTCTTGATCTCCTCGGCAACGATTTCAATCTCGGTCTGCTGACCCTGGGCACCGCCGCTGGGCTGGTGAATCATGACCTTGGAGTGCGGCAGGCAGAAGCGCTTGCCCTTAGCGCCGGCCGAAAGCAGCACGGCGGCCATGGACGCGGCCATACCGACGCAGATGGTGGAGACCTGCGGCTTGATAAAGTTCATAGTGTCAAGAATCGCCAGGCCGGAGTAGACCTCGCCGCCGGGCGAATTGATGTAGAGCGAGATATCCTTCTCGGCATCCTGGCTCTCAAGATGCAGCAGCTGGGCAACGACCAGGTTGGCGCTGACGGAGTTGATCTCCTCGCCCAAGAAGATGATGCGGTCGTTGAGCAGGCGCGAATAGATATCGTAGCTGCGCTCGCCGCGCGGCGTCTGCTCGATAACGTATGGCACGAGGGCGGAATCGAACTTGGCGATCATACGCATCTCCATTTCTCTCTTGCGGACCAAATTGGTTCTAGATAAACGTACGGTGCCCGCATGCTATGCATTGGCTGGCACCGTACGAAGCTACCGGATAACCGGTGTATAACTTTACCCCATCACAGGCGCACGCATGCGCTCGCGGGCAAGGTGGCGAGAATTACTCGGCGTCCTTGGCGGTCTCGTCGACCTCGGTCACCTTGGCGTTCTCGACCAGGTGGTCGACGGCCTTGGAGCGACGGATGGACTCGCGGACGGCAGGCATGCGGCCATCAGCGATGAACTCGGCCTTGGAAGCCTCGACGTCCTTGACGCCAGCCTTCTCGAACTCAGCGTTGATGTCGTCCTCGGTGACCTCGATCTTGAGCTCGCGGGCGAGGGCGTCGAGAGCCAGGGACTCGCGGGCGACGTCGTTGGCCTGCTTGTGCAGGTCGCCGATGAACTGCTCCATGGTCAGGCCGGAAGCGGGCAGCCAGGTGTCCAGCGTCATGCCGCGGGCAGCGAGGTTGGACAGGAAGTTCTGGCCAAGCTCCTCAAAGACGGACTGCTCGTAGTCGGCATCCATCTCGTCGAGCTGCAGACGCTCGGCGAGAGCGGAGACGCAACGGTTCTCCTTCTCGGCCGGGAGGCGGGAAGCCTTGTCCTGCTCGATCTCGATCTTGATGGCGTCGCGCATAGCGTCGATGCTGTCGAAGCCAAAGTCGGACTTGACGAGCTCGTCGGTGAGCTCGGGGGTGTTGCGGACCTTGATGCCCTTGACGGTGACCTCGACGGTGTGGGTCTCGGCCTCCTCGCCCTCCTCGACCTCGTCGGTCCAGGTGACGGTCTTGACGTCGTCAACGTTAGCGCCGATCAGGGCCTCGTTAAACTCGGCGGGGTTGCTGTCGCTACCGGCGATGAGCATGCGGCCCTCGGCGGCAAAGTTGTCGGCGTTCTCGACAGCCTTGAGGTCGACGGTAACGTAGTCCTCAGCCTCGACGGCGCGACCCTCGACGTCCTCGAAGGTGGCACGGTAGTTGAGGAGCATCTCAACCTGGTTGTTGATCTCGGACTCGGTGACCTCCGCAGGGGGCATCTCGATCTCGACGGCGTCGAAGGAGGAGAGCTCGGCAGCAGGACGCAGGGAGAACTCGACGGTGTAGGTGTAGTCCTCGTGATCCTTGGCGAGGTCGAGGTCCTTGTAGTCACCGTTCTTGGTGGGGACGATGTCCAGCTCGTTGAGGACGGCGGGCTCGTTGGCGGCGATCAGGTCGTTGGTGGCCTGAGCGAGGGTAGCCTCGGCGCCAAGAGCGGAGTCGATGACCGGACGGGGAGCCTTGCCGGCGCGGAAGCCCGGGAAGCGGTACTTCTTGGCGGTGTCCTTGTAGGCCTTCTTGATCGCGGCGTCGACGTCGGCGGCCGGGATGGTGACCGTAGCGGTGAGCTTGGCGTCCTTGACGTCAGAAGCGGTGATGTTCAACACGTTCCTCCTCATACTGCCCAGCTTATCTGAGGTGCTGGTACCTTTATGCAACAAAGTGTCGCGACGGCCAGGGCCGACGCAGGTGCGATGGTGCGGGCGAAAGGACTCGAACCTTCACGGGAATCCCACCAGAACCTAAATCTGGCGCGTCTACCAATTCCGCCACGCCCGCATGAGCGCACAGACTAGGAATGATAGCAGATACGAACGGTAAGCGCACGCACACGTTTTACAGGCTCACGACCTCACCACGAGTGCAAAAGGCGGGACGAGTTGCCCCGCCCCGCCCATTACGACTTGTTCGCTAACCGCTACTCCCCCAGCAGGGCCTTCTCGGGCGTGATCGGCAGCGAGCGAACCTGGTGGCCGGTGGCGTGCGCCACGGCCGAGGCAACGGCGGCGAGCGGCGTGTTGATGACGACCTCGCCGATCGACTTGGCGCCAAACGGGCCCGTCGGCTCGTAGCTCGGCTCAAAGGCCACGCGAATGCTGCCGATATCCAGGCGCGTGGGCAACTTGTAGCTCATAAAGTTGCCGGTGCGCAGGCGGCCGCGGTCGTCGTGCTCCACGATCTCGTAGAGCGCGTGGCCAATGCCCTGGGCAATGCCGCCCTCGGCCTGGACGCGCGCGAGCGCCTCGTTAATCACGGTGCCGCAGTCCACAGCCGCCGCGTAGTCCACAACAGTCACCTTTCCGGTGGCCTTGTCGACCTCGACCTCGGCAATGCCGGCCATAAACGGCGGGGGCGAAACGGGCAGGCAGGCAGAGGCGTGCGAGGTGAGCGCGTCGCCGCCCGCGATGTTCTTGACGCACAGGTTGGCAAAGTCGCGCAGCGTGAGGTAGCGGTTCTGCTCACGCGCGGCACGCTCGTCGGACAGGCGCACGTACTGACCATCAAAGACAACATCGGCGGCGTCCACGTCCCACATCTGGGCAGCCTTGGCGCAGATCTTCTCGAGCAGCTCCGTCGCGGCGTTCTTGGCTGCCAGACCCGTCACGTACGTGCCCGAGCTCGCGTACGAGCCGGCATCGAACGGCGACACGTCGGTGTCCACGCCGCGCACCACGATCAGCGAGCTCTCCACGCCCAGCTCCTCGGCGGCAATCTGCGCCAGAATCGTATCGACGCCCATGCCGTTATCGGTGGCACCGGTACCGATGGTAATGAAGCCGTCCTCTTCCAGGCGCATGTCGATGCCGGCGATGTCCACGTTGGAAATGCCCGAGCCCTGCATGGTGAGCGCACAGCCCAGGGCGCGCACGCGGTCGCCCAGGTCGACGGCTAGCGGCTTGTCGCGCCAACCGATCATGTCCATCGCGCGCAGCAGGCAGCGGTCGAGCGCGCAGGCGTTGAGCTTCTCGTTGTAGTACTGCGGCATGATCTCGCCCTCGCGCACGATGTTCTTAAGGCGCAGGTCGGCGGGATCCATGTGCAGCATGTCGGCAAGCTCGTTGACGGCGCTCTCAACGGCAAACTGGCCCTGGGTGGCACCGTAGCCGCGATACGCGCCGCCGCGGTTGGTATTGGTGTAGACGGCGTCCCAGCTAAAGCGGCTCGCCTTCACATGGTTGTAGATGGGCAGGCTCTTGTGGCCCGAAAGGCCGATCGTCGTGGTGGCGTGCTCGCCGTACGCGCCGGCGTTGGACAGCGTATGCAGATCGATGGCCGTGATGGTGCCGTCGTTCATGGCGCCCAGCTTGACGGTCATCTGCATCTGGTGGCGCGAATTGCCCGCGGTGATGGTCTCCTCGCGGGTGTAGCAGCAGTAGCTCGGACGGCCGGTCTGCTGCGTCACAAACGCAACGAAGATCTCGCAGCAGCCCGTCTGCTTGGAGCCAAAGCCGCCGCCGATGCGCGGCTTAATGACTTGCACCTGCGACTGCGGGATATCGAGCGACTGCGCGACCATGCGGCGCACGTGGAAGGGCACCTGCGTGGAGGTGGTCACCGAGATTCGCCCGAACGCGTCGGTCGTCGCGAAGGCGCGGAAGGTCTCCATGGGCGCGGTCTGCGTGGCCTGGCTGGTGTAGGTGCGCTCAAAGACGATATCGCTCTGGGCGAAGGCCTCGTCAAGGTCGCCAAAGTCGCTCGTGCCGCTGCATACCAAGTTGCGCGGGACGTCGCCGCCCTGCGGGAACATAAAGGTCACGTCGCCCTCGGGGTGGACCACGATGTCGTTATCGAGTGCCTGGGTAAAGTCGAGCAGCGGCTCGAGCACCTCATAGTCGACCTTGATGAGCTTGAGCGCCTTGTCGGCAGCCTCCTCGGTCTCGGCGGCGACGATCGCCACCTCCTCGTTTTGGTAACGGACGAGGTTCTCGAGAATCAGGCGGTCGTAGGGACTCGGCTGCGGATAGCTCTGGCCGGCGATGGTAAAGCGGCGCTTGGGCACGTCCTCGTAGGTGTAGACGCCCACGACGCCGGGCACCTTCAGTGCGCGCGACGTATCGATGGAGCGAATCTTGGCGCGGGCGTACGGGCTGCGCTTGAGCTTAACGATAAGCGCGCCGGCGGGCACCATGTCGCCCGTGTAGACAGGACGGCCCTCGAGCAAGGCCTTCGAATCCTTCTTGGGCTGCTTGTGGGTGATCTGCTTGTACGCGACACCGTCGCAGCTCGTATCGTTGACGGGCAGCTCGGGCATCTCGAAGCCCACCTGCACGCCGGACTCGTTGAGGAAGCGAACGATGGCACGCAGCTGGCTCTCGTAGCCGCTGCAACGGCAGAGGTTGCCGGCGAGCTGGCGCGAGAGCTCCTCGCGCGTGGCGACGAGGCTCGGGTCCTCCTTGGCGGCACGGGCGAGCGCCAGCACGTTCATGATAAGGCCAGGGGCGCAAAAACCGCACTGCTCGGCACCTTCGGCAGCCATTGCGCGGGCGAGCGCCTCGGACTCGGCCTTGAGGCCCTCGAGCGTGGTGATGGAGCGGCCCTCGACGCGCGCGGCGGGAACCGAGCAGCTCAGCACCGGGTCGCCGTCGAGCCACACCGTGCACAGGCCGCAGTTGGTGGTTTCGCAGGCACAGCGCACCGACGCACACCCCTGCTCGCGCAGTAGTGCAAAGAGCATGGTGTCGGGGGCAATCTGAACCTTGACCTTACGGCCGTTGAGCGTAAAGGAAAGATCGATGAGTTTGGCAGCCATTAGCGCACCTCGCTAGAATCGACGCCGGGCACGCGGCGGCAGGAATACTCGTCCGTGGCAAACTTAGGAATCTGCACGCCCTCGAGCTCGTGGGCAAGCGCGGCCGAAAGCTCGACACTGGCGGCGCGGCGCACGGCCTGAATCGCCAGCGGGGCCGAGATGCGGCGGCGGTAGTCGGCCGAGCCCCACAGGTTGGTGCCATAGCTCAGCGCGCGTACGGACGCGGCCAGGGCGCGCAGCTCGTCCTCTGAAGGCTGCTCGGCGGTAAGGCCGCATGCCTCGCCCTGCAGCAGGGTCGCGCGCAGCGGGCGAGCACCCACGGTGACATGCCAGCTGTTGTCCCACCAGGCGGCGGTGACGTTTAAGGAGGGGAAGTCAGTCGCGGCCTTGCGCACGGCCTCGTAGCTCGCACGGTAATCGTGCTTAACGACCACGACGTGCTCGATCAC
Source organism: uncultured Collinsella sp. (assembly GCA_902494345.1). Taxonomy (GTDB): domain Bacteria; phylum Actinomycetota; class Coriobacteriia; order Coriobacteriales; family Coriobacteriaceae; genus Collinsella. Next base: position 52,304 of record CABUSV010000004.1, on the reverse strand, counting down.
GTCGCGCACATAGCCCATGTCCACGAACTCGGCGAGCGGCACGCGGCCGGCGCCCGTCAGCTCAACATAGGAATCGAGCGCGAGGAAGGCGGAGAGCACGTCCGAGAAGCCAAAGCGACCGTAGATGCTGCCGCCCACCGTGGCGGTGTTGCGCAGCTGCACGCCTACAATATCGTGGACGGCGAACTCAAAGACATGGTTGACAAGCGCGTTGAGCCCGACATGGCGCTCGAGCTGGCGCAGGGTACACATGGCACCGATGCGAAACTCGGTCTCGGTCTCCTCAATCTGATCGAGTCCGCAGGCCGAAAGGTCAATCGCCGTCGCCACGCGACGCGAACCCAGGCGCATCCAAATGCCACCGCCCACAATCTTGTTGTTGCGGTTCTTCTGTAAGAGCTCATAGGCTTCGGCCGCGTTTCCAACACGGACGTAGGTACCGAACTTGAGCACGTTCTCCCCCATCTCTTCACTTGTCCAGTACGTTTAAGTGTACCAAACGAGGGGGCACAGCCATCGTCACCATAGAAAAAGGCTCCCAGCCGGATAGCTGGAAGCCTCATCACATGCCATATCAAGCGAAGATTTAGCAGACGCCCTGGGCGAGCATGGCGTCGGCGACCTTCAGGAAGCCGGCGATATTGGCACCCATGACGAAGTTGCCCTCCTCGCCGTACTCCTTGGCGGTGTCGTCCACGTTGTGGAACATGCCGCGCATGAGCTGCTCGAGCTTGCCGTCGACCTCCTCGAAGGTCCAAGACAGGTGCTCGGCGTTCTGGCTCATCTCCAGGCCGGACACGAGCACGCCGCCGGCGTTGGCAGCCTTACCGGGCATAAAGGCGACGCCGTTCTTCTGGAAGTAGGTCGTAGCCTCAATGGTCGTGGGCATGTTCGCGCCCTCGCCGACCACCTTGCAGCCGTTGGCGACGAGCGCCTGGGCGTCCTCGAGCAGCAGCGTGTTCTCGCGAGCGCAGGGCAGCGCGATATCGCAGGGCAGCTGCCACACGCCGCGGCCGTCGCCCTCATGCCACGTGGCATTGGGCTTCTCGTCGACGTACATAGCGAGCGTAACGCCCTTGTCGTGTCCGGAGCGCTTCTTGTTGTAGACATGCTCGAGCACGGTGTAGTCGATGCCGTCGGGATCCTCGACCCAGCCATGGGTGTCGGAGCAGGCGAGCACCTTGCCGCCGAGCTGGGCGACCTTCTGGACCGCGTAGATGGCGACGTTACCGGAGCCGTGAACGACGACGTTCTTGCCCTCGAAGGAGTCGCCGCGGCTCTTGAGGTACTCGTCCACAAAGTAGACCAAACCGTAACCGGTGGCCTCGGTACGGGCGAGCGAGCCGCCAAAGGAGAGGCCCTTGCCGGTAAGGACGCCGGTCCACTCGTTGGTCAGGCGCTTGTACTGACCGAACAGGTAAGCAACCTCGCGGCCGCCAACGCCCAGGTCGCCGGCGGGAACGTCGGTGTTGGGGCCAATGTGGCGATAGAGCTCGGTCATGAAGGACTGGCAGAAGTGCATGATCTCGTTGTTGGACTTGCCCTTGGGGTCAAAGTCGGAGCCGCCCTTGCCGCCGCCCATGGGAAGGGTGGTCAGGCTGTTCTTGAGGATCTGCTCCAGACCCAGGAACTTGAGCATACCCAGGGTGACCGTCGGGTTAAAGCGCAGGCCGCCCTTGTAGGGTCCAATGGCAGAGTTGAACTCGACGCGGTAACCGCGGTTGACCTGAACCTTGCCCTGGTCGTCGACCCAGGGAACACGGAACATGACGATGCGCTCGGGCTCGACGAGGCGCTCAAGCAGGGCGGCCTCCTCGTACTCGGGATGGGCGTCGAGCGCCGGCTGGATGGTGCCGAGAATCTCGGTCGCGGCCTGGATGAACTCAGGCTGCTCGGGATAGCGGGCCTTGAGCTCTTCGAGAACTTTCTGCGTGTAGCTCATGCTTCCTCCAATTGATGGAAAAGAAAAGTATCGTTCGAGGCGCCCCATGCGCCGCGAGCTTTATCGAGTATGGATAATATCGCACTGTTGCAGCAAAGTTTCGCATAAGCCGACGAGCAGATGTTTCGTTTTGATTACGATGCAGGTAGAGGCGTTTTTGAGTGTCTGACGCGCAAAACCCGTGTTTCAAACCTGTTTCGTCCACGTGTTCCAAACCACCACATTGGGGACAGGCACCTTTGTGGTGGTGTGGTGGCTAGAGGACGAGCTGATGGTAGTCGGCGGGGGTTATGCGGCCTTCGGTGGCAGCGCGGAAGGCGGCGAGGGCGTCGCCCGAGAACGGCATGGCCCAGCACAGCCCGCAGCCGGCGGTAATGGAGCCCGGCAAAGGCATAATGCGCCCGGGCACACCGGCGGCAAGGCACAGCTGCTCGCATTCCATCACATCGAAGGTGCTGTCAAACGACACGATAATCTTGCGTTCATGGTCTAGGGCATCGCCGGACGGGCCTTCGCGGTGTGTCTCACGATACGCCGCGGCGGCCGCTTCCTCTTCCGCAGTATGCCCACATCCGCCACAGCCGCAGGTGCAAGGCTCGGACCCGTCGCAAGTGCAAGGTTCTCCCGTGTCGGGACAAATATCATGAGACATGGCAACTCCAATCGTCTAGGCGAGTAACTCGGCCGCCGCAAACTCCTCGGGCGTATTGACGTTCTCGAAGCAGAGCGTCGAGCCGGCGACCGCGACAATCTGAGGCTCGTCCAAATACCCGGCGTTCACCCGGTCGATCAGGCAGCGAATGCGCTGACGGTCGCAGGCGAGCAGCTCTTGGGCGACCGGAGCACACGCGTCACGGCGCCAGACGGCGCAAAGCGGCTCAATCCCCCGCTCCTCGCGCGGCACGCACACGTCGAGCGCCTCGGCCTCGACACAGCCAGCAAGGGCACCGATTAGCTCCGAAGAGACAAACGGCATATCGCAGGCGACGATAGCAACGAGAGGCAGCCGGGCCGCAGTCAGCGAACTCGCGATGCCGCGCATGGCGCCCGCCGACCCTTCAAGGTCTGCCACCACACGCGGCACCAGGCCGCCAAACGTGCGCTCCTCAAGGTAGGCAAGCTCGCTGGGACGCGAAGTCGTCACGACTAACTCACCGGCAACTGGCGCCAACCGACCCAGCACGCGCTCGATGAGCGGCTCGCCGCAAAACGCCATGCGCGCCTTATCGCAGCCCATGCGCGACGACAACCCGCCCGCCTGGACGACACAAGAAAGATCGGCCCGTCTTACGGTAGTCATACGGCAAAACACCTCCATCGGCACGTTCAAAACCCAACGCACGGGATCAGTTACCGTAGACGGCATGACAGGCGACACGGCGGACCCGCACAAAAACAAAACAGCGCCTTTGCGGCACGCAGCAAGACCGCGAGCACAAAAGCGCTGGTAGCGTATGGCGGGAACGTATGTGAATCGAACACATCCAAGACGTTTTGCACGCCTCGCAACGGTTTTGAGGACCGCGGAGCCCACCGGAGCCCATCCGTTCCCAAGTGCGGCGGTATTTTACCAAACCGAAACGGCTCCATCCCAAAAAGACGAGCAAGAAGTTGCGGTGGAATAGTTCTTGCTTAGGCTGCAAGACCCCAAAAACAGGAACTATTTCACCGCAACTGAGGAGGCGGGAGCGGGTGACCGGCCTAGCGTAGGGACCTCAGGCCGCCGGCCTCCTTGTCGAGCACCGTAAAGCGCACGGCATCTAGGTGCTCCAAGATGCTGATTGCACGTTTGCGCGACACACCCAGGGCCTCGCGCAGCACGCTCGTGGTGGCAGCGCCGCCGGCCGCCTCAATGGCGGCGGCGACGAGCTCACGCGCATGGGCCTCGGCGGTAGCAGACAGGGCAACGTCGCGCTCGACCTTAACGATCGAGCGATTGAGCGAAAGCTCGCGCAGGGCACGCGTCATGGTGTCGCGACCGAGCTGCAGCTGTTCGCCCACCTCGGGAAGCGCCGGTGCATCGAGGCCAGCCTCGTCAAGCAGCGCGACGATGCGCTCGCAAGCCTCTCGCACCACGCGTGCCGCCGCGGCGGCCGAATGAGGATCGAATACCTCGGCGCCCTCGGCGGCGCACACGCCACGCGAGCAGCCCTCGGCAATCAGAGCCGCGGCAACGCCTTCATCAGCGGCAGGCCACGCTGCATGGGCAACGGCGCCGGGCGTAAAGCCCGTTTCCTTGGGGGCCGCCGCGTGCATGGCTGACAGGGTCGCCGCCAGTGAATCCATCGCAGCGTCGAGCACCACGGCGTCCGCCAAGAGGCCTGCATCGCCCGCGGCAAGCTTGCGAACGGAGCCCTGCGCCACCAATCCGCGCAGTGCGGCATCGGCCTCGCCGACACCAAGATCCAAAGCCTCGGCAACATCAGCCGTCGTAACCGGCAGCGTCTGTAGCGCCAGCCAAGCGCCCACACCGCCCGCGATATCGCCGGCCTCAAGCGCCACATACAGCGCACGCTCTCCTTCGGCAAGCTCGCGCGAACGACGGCAACGCGAAAGCAGCACACGCCCGCCGCCAATGAGCATAACGGGCGAATACGACAGCACCACGGCATGGTCTCCGGCACACAGCGGCAGCGGGTCCTCCAGGCGCACCTGCACGGTACGGGTCTCGCCCACCGCCATGGGGGCCTCGCCCTCCAAAAGCATGATGCGGCCGACGACCTCGGCCGTGCCGGCCATCACATGCACACGCGCGCCCGACTCGAGCACGCGCGGCTTGGTGCCCTCGCGGCCCAGGTAGGTGAACGTCATCATAAAGCGCAACGTCTGGCCAAAGCGGTCCGCCACGCCCAGCATCTCGCCACGGTCAAGCGCCGCGACACCGTCACCAACTAGGTTGAGCGCCACACGCTGACCAGGCAGCGCGCGCGGCGTATCGCCATGCACCTGAATCCCGCGCACGCGACAGACCGTGCGCGACGGCAAAGCCATCAGCTCGTCGCCCACCGCAACCGGCGCATCGTGCAGCGTTCCCGTTACGACAGTGCCGACGCCCTTAATCGTAAAGCAGCGGTCAATCGGCAGGCGCGGCGCGGCATCGGTGAGCTCGGCACGAGCACGGCAGGCATCCCAGCAAGCGGCAACCTGCTCGTCGAGCGCAACCAGCAGGTTATCGATTCCCGCGCCGGTCTTGGACGACACGGGCACAATCGGCGCACCCGCAAACACGGTACCCGACAAAAAGTCATCGACATCGAGCTCGGCAAGCTCGGTCATCTCGGCATCGGCCAGGTCGCACATGGTCAGCGCGACCACCATATGCGTAACGCCCAGCAGCTCCAGCACATGCACGTGCTCGCGGGTCTGCGGCATCACGCCCTCGACGGCCGAAACCACCAGCACGGCAACGTCGATGCCTGTCGCACCCTGCACCATGGCACGCAGGTAGTGCGCATGGCCCGGCACGTCGACCAGGCCAACGATCTTGCCACTCGGCAGCGCCAGCTCGCCAAAGCCCAGCTCCACGGTCATGCCGCGACGGCGCTCAACTTCCAGGCGGTCGGGGTTTTTACCCGTCAGCGCCTCGATGAGCGCCGACTTACCGTGATCGACATGTCCCGCCGTACCTACGATAACGGGACATTCCACCAACGCTTCGGCCCCACTCATCGGCGCACCGCCTTCTCAACGCACGCGACGAGCGTCGATGCCGCCGTCTCGATATCGCGGTCGCCCACGAGCGTACGGACGTCAAACAAAATGCGATCGTGCGAGGTTCGTGTGACGACCGGAGTGTCGAAATCTTGGACGAGCGAGCGCTTGAGTGCGTCAACGGAAAGACGCTCATCGACAAGACGCACGGCAACGCACATGGTGGGCAACTCGACGGTAGGCAGCGAGCCGCCACCAGGGGTCGACGATTCCTCGACGATCTCCACCTGAACGGCGCACGGGCAACCGGCCTTATCGAGCCCGGCGACCATCCGATCGCGCAGCTTGCGGGCATGACGCTCCAGATGAGCCTGCGGGAGCGTGAGCATGTTGAGCACCGGCACCTCGCGATGAGCCACATCCGCCCCATCCAAGTAGATGCGCAGTGTAGCCTCGAGCGCCGCCAGTGCGAGCTTACCCGGACGCAAGGCGCGCATAAGCGGATGCGACCCGCAGGCCTGGACCAGATCGCGACGGCCCATGATAATGCCTGCCTGCGCGGCACCGAGCAGCTTATCGCCCGAGCACGACACGATATCGAGCCCCGCCGCGACCGAAGCCGGCGTGGGCTCCTCACCGCCGCGCACCAGGATGTCATCGGGCAAAAGTGCGCCCGACCCCTGATCCTCGTAGAACAGCAGGCCATGCTTGTGGGCCAGGGCGGCAAGCTCCCGAGAGCCCACCTCCTCGTGAAAGCCCTCAATGCGATAGTTGGAAGGATGGACCTTAAGGATCATCGCCGTTTCGGGCGTGATGGCGCGCTCGTAGTCGCCCAGGTGCGTGCGGTTGGTGGCGCCGACCTCGACGAGTTTGGCGCCCGAAGCCGCCATGACATCGGGGATGCGGAAGCTGCCGCCAATCTCGACAAGCTCGCCGCGGCTGACGATAACCTCCTTGCCTGCGGCATGGGTCGCCAGCACCAGCAGTACCGCGGCGGCGTTGTTGTTGACCACGAGCGCGTCCTCGGCACCGGCGAGCGAGCGGATCAGCTGCGCGGCGTGCTCCTTGCGCGACCCGCGCGAACAGGTGTCGACGCTGTACTCGAGCGTGCTATACCCGCGCGCGACCTCGGCCACGGCTTTGGCAGCTGATTCCGCGAGCGGGGCGCGACCCAAGTTGGTATGGATAACCACACCCGTAGCGTTGACGGCGGGACGCAGACTCGGCAGCGCGGAGCGATGCGCACGCCATTCGATGGCCGAGGCCAGCTCGCGCTTAGAGCGCGGGGCGGCACCGGCACGAATTGCGGCGCGATCCTCATCGAGCTCGGCCGTGACGGCGGCATGCACCACCGCGTCGCAGGTCTCCCCCGCCGCCTTCACAACCGGCCACTCTGCGAGCAGCTCGTTGACGGAGGGAATGGCGCGCAGGCGGGCGCGCACCTCATCGGACATGTTCTGGCTATCGCTCATGTGCGGCCTTTCAAAACCAAAGGTGAATCAATCGTTCGAATGTCAAACTATCAGCCAATTCGATCAGCTGAGTCAATTACTCGCTATTATCCTCGCGTGCCGCGATCTTTTCCACGCGAACGGCGTTTTCCTGGGTGAGTGCGGCGCCCGTCAACGGGTCCCAACGCAACGGTGTATGGTCGAGCGGGCCCACGCCCAAGGCTTGAGCGCCACCGGCATCGGCGCCAAACGAACGCCCGCCGGGAGCGGCCGAGGTGAAGATGCACGCCGGATGCAGATAGGGCGTCGTCTCCACGCGCACGCGGTCGCGGCCCATGTCGCTCACGAGTTCGACGATCTCGCCGTCGGCGATGCCCATGTGCGCAGCAGCATCGGCATTCATCTGCACGGCATCCAAGTCGGAACCCGCCTCGGCGGCGCCAGCCGCCGCAAGTCTGCGCGAGGTATGCGACTCAAAGGGACGGTTGCCACTAATGAGGCGAAACATCCCCGGGCCGGGCTCCACCATGGGCGCAATCCAGTTGGGCACACGACCCATGCCGACTCGTTCCCATACGTCGCTTGCCAGCGCAATTTTGCCGCCGGCAAGCGGAATCGCCGGCTCACCCGTGCGCGGCGGCAGCGCCACGCCCGTATCGGCCCAGCCGCGCTCCTTGAGCTCGTCCAGATCGATCCCAAAAGGCGCCACCTGGGCAGCCGCCAGATCGTCAGACGTAAACTGGAAATACTCGCCCACGCCACACGCCTGCGCCAGACCGGCAAAAATCTCCCGACCGGGACGTGTGTCGTCATGCTGCACAGACAGCACGGCGTTGCGGTAGAACACGCGCGCATCGTTGCGGTCCACGACCGTGCCCACACCGCGGTCGGCCTCCAGATACGTCACGTCGGGCAGCACGAAGTCAGAAGCACGCGCCGTCTCGGACCAGCGAATATCAATCGTCACGAGCAGGTCGAGCTGCTGCAAGATGCCAAGCCACGCATCGGCGTTGCCATAGCCCGCACCGGGGTTACTGGCATAGACGATAAGCCCGCGCAGCTCACCGGCAAGGATGGACTGACCGATGGTCGTGCACAGGCCGCGCACCGGATCGACCAGCGGATAGCGCTCGGACCCCAGCTTGGGCTCGCGCGGCACCGGCGGCGTCGCAAAGCGCATGGGATCAAGGTCGCCCAATACAAGCGGTGTGGGCGGGTTGAGCGCACCGCCCGCGTGTCCGATGCAGCCCAGTAGCACATCGACCAAGCAGATAGCGCGCGCGGTCTGGGTGCTATTGGCATACGCAATACCGATGCCGCCATGAAAGCCCGCATCCACCACAGCGGCAGGCGCCGCAGCAGCCAGGTCGCGCGCCGTCGCGCGGATGTCATCTGCCGGCACGTCGCACATGGACTTGGCCCACTCGGGCGTCCAAGCGCCAGCCGCCTGCGCCAGCTCATCAAAACCCGTGGTATAGCGGGCCACAAAGTCGTGGTCGTACAGGTTCTCGGCAATCAGCACATGGGCGATACCCAACAGCAGCGCCAAGTCGCAGCCCGGGCGCACGCGCAGCCAACGGTCGGCAAGCGCGGCCGAGCCGCTGCGCCGGGGGTCAACCACGATGATCTTCGCCCCGCGCCGGCGCGCATCGTTGAGCGCATCAACGGCCCCCATCGTCGACGAATCGACAATGGAACGACCCAGGTACATGATGCAGTCGGTATGCGGCAGGTCGGAGGCGGGACTATAGCCCAAGCTATGCTCCCAACCGGTAAGTCGGCTTACCTCGCAGGCGCCATCGGCACCGTACACATTGGGCGAACCCAGCGCATGCATAAGGCGATAGGCCCAGTAGCGATCAAACGAGGGAACGCCGAGCGTCATGCCCAGCGCACGAGGTCCGCGCTCGTCAACAATCCCCAAAAGACGCTTGGCAATCTGCGCGAACGCCTCGTCCCACGAAATCGCATCGAACCCCGAGCCATCCTGGCGGCGGCGCATGGGATGCAAAATCCGGTCGCGCTCGTCAAACGGCATTGCCAGGCGATGCCGTCCGCGGGCGCACAGGGCACGCGCCGCGCACGGGTGCCCCGGCACCGGCAACTCAGCCACCACGCGACCGTCCTCAACGTGTGCCGCAAAGGCGCAATCGGCATAGCATCCCCCGCATGTGGTCACCACGGCGCGACCGTCACGCTTCACAGCAGATGCCATCTCGATTACCCCTTTCATCAGTCAAACACAACAGGCCAAAAGCCCGGCAACGGGCCCCAGACCCAAAAAGCCTCCCGCACGGCAACGCCCCGCGGGAGGCCCAACGTCAAACAGACGGTATCTTACGCCTCGGACTTCTTGGCGTAGATAAACCAGTAGCCGAGCGCGACCAGAACCGCGCCGCCCACGATGTTGCCCAGCGTGGCGGCGGACAGGTTAAACGCAATGCCCGCGGCGTTGAGCGCATCGGCGCCGGCGACGTCGGCACCATAGCCGCACGCGTGCATCACGGCACCCATGGGCAAAAAGTACATGTTGGCGACGCAGTGCTCAAAACCACAGGCCACAAAGGCGGCGATGGGCAGCAGAATGCCCACAACCTTATCGACCACGGTCTTGCCGGCGGTACCGATCCACACGGCCAGGCACACAAAGATGTTGCACAGGATGCCGCGGAAGAAGATCGTCACCCAGTCGACCGTCACCTTGCCGGCGGCGACGCTCACCATGGAATTGGCGACCGCCTCGCCGTTGAGTTTGTAAATGCCGGCCATGTACACCAAAAAGACGATGAACAGGGCACCGACAAAGTTACCGACCCATACGACGACCCAAGCCTTGAGCATCTGGACCAAGGTGATCTTTTTGCTCTTGAGCGCGCAGACCATAAGCGAATTGCCGGTAAACAGCTCGGCACCGCACACCAGCACCAGCACCAGGCCCAGGCAAAAGCACAGGCCGCCCACGACGCGCTGGGCGCCCCAGCCCAGCGTGCTATCGCTCAAGAACACGGTAAAGAACAGGCCGCCGAAGGCAATAAACGCACCGGCGAACATTGCCAACAGAAAGGCCTTTGCGACCGGCAGGTTGGCCTTGGTCACGCCGGCGGCCTCGGTCTTGGACTCGATCGCGGCGGGTGCCAGGCAATCGGGAGCGGGGTACTCCACCTTGGAATCTGCCATGTCAATCACTTCTTTCCTAATCAGCAGGGACAAGCGCTCCTATTGCTCTTGTCCCAAGCGGACAAAGTGGGAAAAGTCGTTGGCGGCCACGGCGTCGTACACGGCGTCGACGGCGTCAAAGACTTCCGGGGACATGGGGTTGTAGAACTCCGTGTCGCCCGGCTGAATCCCAACGAAGACGATATCATCACACGATTGCTCAATCTCTTCGATCAGAATCGACAAGGGAAGCGAATGCGTGGTGAACATCGACTTGCGGGCCACATCGCGCTTGTCGAGCAAACGGATGGACCCGACGGGCAGTGCCATGTCGGCGGCATCGACCAAGACCAGACGAGGCGGACGCTCGCGCTTGACCTCGATGATGTCGTCCTCGGGCGTTTGGCCGCCGTCGATGGTGTACCAACCGGCGATGGGCGCGTCTTCCATCTTTTTGGAGAGCACGGGGCCGGCGGCATCGTCGGCACGCAGCACGCTTCCCGCCGTGAGCACGATACCCGCAAACGGGACTCCGTTCACACGTCCATCTACAATGCGACCCATTACTGCAACCTTCCCGTCAGATACACGCCCGACACATCGCGCACGCGCTCCACCAGATCGCGGAACTTCATTAAGAACGCGACCTGCTGGGCATGCAGGCCAAAGTCGTCATCGAACACCGAGATGCCGGCCTTGGCAGAACCGCGAAAACCGCGCTCGTCGAGCAGCGCATCGCAGGCCTCGAGCAGCGACGGCACCGCCGCCTTGTCGAGCTGGCACTCACCAAAGGAGCGGATGGCCTCAAACTTGGTCTTGGCCTCCCCCTCCGGCAGCGCGTCGACGAGCGAATAGAACACGCTCACCGGCACCGACAGGCGCGGCTCAAAGCAGTCGAGCACGCCGGTGTGGTGGCCCACGGCGAGCGTGTAGTACAGCACGTCGCAGGCCTCCTGGGGAACGTCTTCCTCGGTCTCCACAAACTTACGCGTGAGCTCATAGAAGACCACCTGGTCGGGCGCATGGTCCAGGCAGGGGTCGGCGACGCCCTCGGCGGCCTCGTCGCTTGCGCGCGAGGCATCGCCAAAAGAGCCGCCGAGCATGCCGGGGCCCGCAAAGTAACCAGAGCGGTCCGTGAGCTCCATCTAGCGACCTCCGGCCAGCACCAGGTCCTGCAGCGCCGAGTACACCTCGACGCGGCGCGGATCGTCCTGCTTGTCGATGAGCAGCGCCATGGCACCGCGGATATCGCCCTTGGGCGCGCCCTCGAGCGTATCCATAAACTCGTTGGCCAGGTCGCGGCCGTAACGGTAGCCGCTCATGGCGCGAGCCTCGCGCTCGATGGCAACGCGCAGCTTGTACGGCACGCCGGGGTGCAGGATATCGGCCTGCTCGCCGGCGGCCTCCACCGTGGTCTCGGCATGGAGCTTTTGGTCCAGCAGACCGAGCGCCATGGCAAAGCCGTAGATGGTCTGCGCGGGGCTGGGCGGGCAGCCGGGGATGTAGACATCGACCGGCAGAATCTTGTCCGTGCCGCCCCAGACGCAGTAGTTGTCGTAGAAGATGCCGCCGGTGCAGCCGCACGCGCCATAGGACACCACGATCTTGGGATCGGGTGCGGCCTCAAAGGCGCGCAGGGCCGGCATGCGCATGGCACGCGTCACGGCACCGGTGTACAGCAGCACATCGGCGTGACGGGGCGAGGGCACGACCTTGATGCCAAAGCGCTCGACGTCAAAGACGGGCGTGATGGAACCGAAGATCTCGATCTCGCAGCCGTTGCAGCCGCCGCAGTCAACACGGTAGACGTACACCGAGCGCTTGATCTTCTTAAGAAGGGTCGCCTTGGCCTTCTCGATGCTCTCGTCGAGCTCGATCTTGGTCGGGCGGTACTGAAGCCGCTCGGGCAAAAGCGTGGGTTCGGCCATGGTTACTCCTCCTTCGTATCAAAATCCATGATGATGCCCTCGACCGGCGCCGGACCGGCGGGAATCTCGGGCGCATCGGGGTTGAGCTCGCGGTCGATATACTCCGGGTTCACGCCGTGGCCACCCAGATACTCCATGCCGGGGCCCTGGGGCTCACCGGACGCAAGTGTCTCGTTGGCAGCCATGCCGGCAGCGTTGCCGGTCTTCACGGCCGAGGCGGCGCGCAGGGCGTCGAGCTCGCGCTTGCACTCCTGGCACATACCGACGGTACGGGCGGCCTGCTCGGCCTCCATGCCGCCGGCCTTTTGCAGCAGGCGCTTGGCGTAGTCGATCTCCTTGTGCGGGGCAAACGGCTTGCCGCAACGCGAGCAGTGCTCGAGCGTGTAGACGCTCTTACTGGTGAGGTCGTCCTTGCTCATGACGGCCAGCTCAAACTCCTCGGTGAGCTTGATGGCCTCCATGGGGCAGGCCTCCTCGCAGCGGCCGCAGAAGATGCAGCGGCCGTAGTCGATCGACCAGGTGATGGTATCGGCCGCAAGGTCGGTGTCCATGCGAATGGCATCGGCCGGGCATGCCACACCGCAGGCACCGCAGGCGATGCAGAGCTCGGCATTGTGCTCGGGCTTACCGCGCATGTCCTTGTTGGTGGGGAACGGCGCAAACGGGTACTTGACCGTCGCGTCGCCGGCCTTGGCGTTAACCTTCCAAAGCTTCAGCATATTAGAGCGCCTCCTCATCGAGCGGAGCGGCCATGGTGCCCTCGCCCGCAAGCGGCGACTTGTCGCGCCAGACGTTCTCGAACTGCTCCTTGTCGAGCACGTGGTCGCGCTTGGCGGCGACATCGGTCACCGTCACGCGGTCGGTGCAGGAGTAGCACGGGTCGAGCGAGCCGACGATCAACGCAGCGTCACCCACGGTGTTGCCACGGAACATGTAGCGCAGGACCGGCCAGTTGCTGTACGTGGCGGCCTTGGCGCGCCAGCGGTAGCACTTCTGGTTGTTGCCGAGCATGGCCCAGTGCACGTCCTCGCCGCGCGGCGCCTCGGTGGCGCCGATGGCGTACTTGTGCGGGGTGTACTCCCAATCCGTGGTGAGGATGGGGCCCGACGGGCAGTTCTCGAGCATGGTCTCGATCATGTCGATCGAATCGTAGACCTCCTGGATGCGAACGGCGGTACGGCCGAAGGCATCGCAGGTATCTGCCGTAGCAGCGTGCATCTTTTGGACGTCCGGATCGGCGTAGCCGTCGAAGGGATGGTCAAAGCGCACGTCGCGGGCATAGCCCGAGCCACGCATGAGCGGGCCGACCGGCGAGAAGTCGCGTGCGATCTTGCGGTCCAGAATGCCGATACCGCTCGTACGCTCGATAAAGTTGGGCGTGGAGAGCAAAACGTCGACGAGCTCCTGAACCTCGGAGCGCAGCTGGTGGATGGTCGTGAGCGTGGAAAGCTTCTGCTCGGCCAAAATGTCGCGACGCACGCCGCCGATCACGTTGAGACCGTAGGTCTTGCGGTGACCGGAGAGCTTCTCGGCCAGGTCCATAGACTTCTCGCGGACGCGGAAGAACTGCTGGAAGCCGGAGTCGAAGCCGGTGTAGTGCGATGCGAGGCCAATATTGAGCAGGTGTGAGTGCAGACGCTCGACCTCAAGCATGATGGCGCGGATGTACTGGGCGCGCGGCGGGACATGAATGCCCTGGGCGCGCTCGACGGCCTCGGCATAGGCCACCGAGTGAGCGCAGCCGCAGATGCCGCAGATACGGTCGGCGAGGAACGTCACGGCGTCATAGTTCAGGCGCGTCTCGGCGACCTTCTCCATGCCGCGGTGCACGTAGAACAGACGGTAGTCGGCATCGACGATCGTCTCGCCCTCGACGAACAGGCGGAAGTGGCCAGGCTCGTCGGAGGTAATGTGCAGCGGGCCCATGGGGACGAGCGTGGTCTCCTTGCCCTTGGTGTCGGCCAAGAACTCGTAGTTTTCCATGTCGCTCGCGGGAGCGGGACGGAAGCGGTAGTCCATGGAGTCCTTGCGCAGCGGGTACAGGCCGCTGGGCCAGTCATCGGGCAGCACCAGGCGACGACGATCGGGCAGACCCTCGGGGATCAGGCCGAACATATCGCGTAGCTCGCGCTCGCCCCACACGCAGGCGGGGACGAACGGCGTCACGGACGGGAACGTCATCTTGGCGGGATCGACCTCGGTGCGCACGGTCACCCAGCCGGGGTCCTCCCCCTCCATGGAGATGACGTAGTACACGGCGTAACGGCCGCACAGGCTGCGCTCATCGTTGCCGATGATCACGGGAATCCAGCCGTAGCGCTCGTAATACAGGTAGTGGACGGCCTCGGGCAGCTTGTCCTGCTTGACGGTAATCGTAAGCTGGTCCTCGCACTGCCACTCGACCTTCTCGATGCAGCCTGGAACGGCGCGGCGCAGGGCCTCGACATGGCTCTCGCAGCGACGGGCATACACCTTGTTCTCAGTTTCAATCATTCGTTACTCCACCTCGCTCTGAGCGGTCTCGGTACCGAACACAGCGCGGTACATCGGCGTCGCGTGAAGTTCCTCGGTGCTCTGCTCGAGCACGATGCCGGTCGCGGTCTCCACACCGTGCACGAGAGGCAGCGGGGTGGCGATGCCAAACCACAAGATCATGACAGCCAGGATGATTTCGGGGATAAGCATGAGCGCCGGGGCCTCATGCTTACCCATGCCCTGGGGCGCATGGCCGAATACCGACTTGAGTGCGATGCGGGTGAGCGCGGAAATGGCCACGGTAAGACCGAGGGCGACCACGACGACCAGCCACATGGGACCGGCGGTAACACCGGCGACAAAAGTCAGGAACTCGGAGATAAACATGCCAAAGGGCGGGAAGGCGGCAAGACCGAGCAGCGCCAGGATGGCGAGCGCAGCGGTTGCAGGGGCAACCTCGACGACGCCCTGGATCTTGGCCAGGCTACGCGTGCCAAAGGCGTGCTGAATGTTACCGGACACGCAGAAGGCAAGCGTCTTGGTAAAGCCGTGGAACACGCAGTGCAGCAGGGCCGCGGCGATACCCAGAGGGCCACCGATACCCAGGCACAGGGCGATAACACCCACGTTCTCCACAGACGAGTACGCAAAGCGGCGCTTGAGGTCGTCCTGGCGAAACATCGAAAGCGCCGCCACCAAAATGGACAGCGTGCCGACGATCAACAGCAAAAGCTGCGGATACTCGGCGCCCACGGCCTGAATGGTAAAGCCGTAGAAGCGCATGATCACAAGCATGGCGCACTTAAGCAGCACGCCCGAGAGCAGGGCCGAGACAGGGCTCGGGGCCTGGGAGTGGGCATCGGGCAGCCAAGTGTGCATGGGGAACAGGCCGGCCTTGGTGCCAAAGCCGATCACGATAAACGCAAAGGCGAGGCGCATGAGCGTCGGGTCGAACTGGTCGGCATACGGCAGCACGCACGACAGGAATGCGGCCTCGTGGGCGTTGGGAATCACGTCGGCGGCGTTGGCGTAGATCAGCAGCGTACCGAACAGGCCAAAGGCCACGCCGGCGGTGCAGACCATCGCATACTTCCAAGAAGCCTCGAGGGCCGTCTTGTTCTTGTAGATACCCACGAGGAACACGGTGGAAAGCGTGGTTGCCTCCACGGCGGCCCACGTGAGGATCATGTTGTTGGACAGGCACGCGAGCAGCATGGTGAACACAAACAGGCTAAACAGCGCAAAATACTGCTTGGCGCGCTCGGCGGGCATGGAGCCCTCCTCGATATCGGCCTTTACATAGGGCAGCGAGAACAGCCCGGTAAGAAAACCGATAAAGCCGATGAGCAGCACAAAGATGGCGCCCAGCGAATCGAGGTGGAACCACAGGCCAAGAGCGCTCGCGGTTTCGCCGCTCATAAGGACGTCACCGGCCGTCATAATCGACAGCACCAGGACGGCTGCGACGGAGACCAGGTTGAGGCCGGCAAACACGTTATAGGACGTGTTCTTGGGCAAAAACGCCATGACCAGCGAGAACACCAAAGGAGTCGCGAGCAGGGCGAGAATCAACGTTTCCATGGACTACCCCCTCAGCTCGGACAGGTCGCGCGCATCGAGCGAGTGGGAGTCGTCCCAAATGCGACGCACGACGATGGACATGATGATGACGGCAAAGATGGCGTCGGTGGCGATACCGATCTCGATGATCTCGGGAGCGGTGGGGGCCAAAAGCGCAAGCGTCACATGGCTGCCGTTTTCCATAAGGCAGTATCCAAAGATCTGCTTCATGATGTTGCGCTGCGAGATGATGCAGGTGAGGCCCACAAAGAAGTGAGCGAAGCTAATAGCGAGCGCAGGCGTTGCGACCTCGGCCGTGGGCAGGCTGATCTGCGTCACGACGGCAAAGCAAATCGCGACCTCCACGGCGATGATGCAAATGGCCCACGCGGGCTTAAGGCCGGCCTTGAGCGATGCGTCGCTTGGCTCGCCCATCTTCTTGTATGCGCGGTTGAGGATGTAAGGGACCAGGACAACCTTAGTGATAAAGGCAGATCCAGCCCACATTAGCAGCTCCTGCGCACCGGTGGTGACACCGAGCGTGGCGAGAAGCCCCACGAGCACCAGCGACTGCACCGCATACCAGTGGATGGAATGTTTGATGTTCTTGGAGACGACCACCATGGTGGACGTGACGATCAGAAGGCCGCCAAGGATGTTGACGATCGAATAACCCATGTCGTTCTACCTCCTAACCGATCCAGCTGGCCGAAAGCGGGCCGCTGACGATGACCATGATGATGAGCACGATGAACACGAACGCCATCGCGCGGGGAAGCGGGGCACCCGCAGCGACCTCTTCGCTCGGCTCGCCGGGCAGGCAATAGCCCATCCACTTGAGGAACCAGGCAAAGGTGGCGACGGTCTCGGCGACCATGATGCACACGAGCACCAGGATCGCCACGTTGCCGGCACCCACAGAAAAGCCGCCGGCGATGATCTGGAACTTCGAGAAGAACGTGTTCATGGGCGGCACGCCGGCAATGGCGAGCGCCGCGACTCCAAAGCCCACGCCCGAGATCGGGTACTTCTTTACGATGCCGCGAAGCTTGGGCAGCATACGCGTGCCGAGGGTAAAGGAGAACGAACCGGCGATCAGGAAGAACAGGGTCTTGGCGAATGCGTGGTTAAAGATGTGGCACACGGCACCATCGAAGGCCAGCTGGCTGCCAAAGACCGAAAGGCCCAGACCAAAGAACACATAGGAGAGCTGGGCAATCGTGGAGAAGGCCAGCAGGCGCTTCATGTCCTTTTGCGGCAGGTACATAAGGAAACCAAAGAGCATGGTGACCATGGCGTCGATAATGGCGACCCAGCCCACGATCTCGGGGATCTCGCCGGCAGAGACGAGTGCACGCGCGAACACGCACACGCCGACCTTAACCATCGAGGCGCCATGCAGGTAGGCCGAAACAGGCGTCGGCGCCTCCATGGCCGAAGGCAGCCACATGTACATGGGAACCTGTGCGGACTTGGCCCAGGCCGCAAACAGCACGAGCAAAAGGACGATAGCCTTGAGCTTGGCGTCGAGGCCGGCAATCGCGGTGATGGCGAAGGTACCGGTGTGGGCAAACACGATAGCGGCGCCCAGATACAGGCCGAGCGCACCGATATGCGTAATGATCAGGGCCTTCATGCCGGCCTTCTTGGCCGTAGGCGACATGTAGTAGCTAATGAGGCCCCAAGAGCACGCGCCCGTGATCTCAAAGAACACGAGCTGGCCCAAAAGGGTCGAGCTGTACACAAGGCCGGCCATGGCGCCAATGAAGGTCGCGAGGTACGCGTAGAAGCGACGACGCGGCGCGTCGGGATGCTCACGGTTGTTCTCGCTCATATAGGGAATCGAATAGATCACGACAAGCAGGCCGATACCCACAAAGGCGGGCGCGAGCAGCGTGCTCATGCGATCGAAGGTGAATCCCATGACGAGGGTCTGCCCAAACGAGATCAGGGGGACCTGCGTGTCGGGCATGCCGACGCCGGCGAAATTCGCGGCGAGGGCGATGGTGCAGACCGTCGAGACGGCGGCACCCAAAACGCTGAACCACTTGGCGTACGGACGGGGGAACAGGGCGACGAGCACCGAGGCCACCATCGGGGCCGCGATAGCGACCAAGCCGAGAAGGGACAGACTGACTGCAAATGACATTGTTTATCCCTTCTCCTACACGCCGACGACCACGAAGACAAACGCCAGAACGGCAATGCCAACGACGGCCCAGGTCTGATTACCGAGCACCTTAAAACGCGAACGGGAAACGGAGTTCTCGAGCACGCCGCAGACAACGAAATCGACCAGGCACTTGACAAGGAAGACGACGGCGCCCACGAGAGCGGTGACGCCTATGGTCGCGGGCTCTCCCCAGGGGATGAAGATGGAGGTGAACCAAGCGACGACCACGACCTGCTTCATGCCCATGGCGAGCTTCATCATGGCCAGGGACGGGCCGGAGAGCTCGGCGAGCGGGCCCTCCTGGAGCTCCTGCTCGGCTTCGGCCTGATCGAACGGAAGCTTGCCGAGCTCCATATAGCAGGCGGCCGCGAAGGCGACGCCGGCGAGGATGACGGCGACGACGCTCGAGACGTTGCCCGTAACGATGTGCTGACCCATGGTCGCAATGTCCGTGGAGCCGCACACGATGGCGACGGTAAACAGCGCGATGAGCATGGACGGCTCGATGAGCACGCTCATGAGGAGCTCGCGGATACCGCCGAAGCCCGCGTAGGCGTTGGAGGAATCCACGCCGGACAGCGCGAAGAAGAAGCGGGACAGCGCGAGCGCGTACATGATGGTGATGGCGTCACCAAAGACGGGCATGGGGCTCTCGAGCGTGAACATGGGCAGGCCCATGGCGAGCATGAACGACACCGCGAGGAACAGCGGCGGCATGATGCGCAGCACGAAGCTCGAGTCGGAACTCACGGACTCGGGACGCGCCATGAGCTTCGCGAGGTCCCGGTAATCCTGAAGGATGGACGGACCGCGGCGATTGTGCATCTTCGCGCGAATCACACGGGCGAGGCCGGAGAAGAAGGGCGCGACCAGCATGACCACGAGGCCCTGCGCTATCGCAAGAACGATGTTCATAATATCCTCTCCCCTCTCTAGACCATGACCACGGCGAGCACGAGGAAGACCACGAGCGCCGCGACGATGTAGCAGATGTATACGGAGTAGTTGCCGCCCTCGATCTTGGAGGCGAGGCCGGCCAGCTTATCGGCACCCTCGCTCGGTGCATCGACCAGGAAGCGGTCGGGCAGGGGCTCAACGCCCTGGGCGACACCGGTGAGCTTCTGGAACACGTGCGCGATGGACCAGCAGATCTTGGTGCATACCTCGCGCAGGGTGTAGAGCGGGCCCATGAAGAGCTCTACGTCTGACGCGAAGCTCGTGGCGACGACGGGCATGTGCTCGTTGGGCTCGTAGCCGCACGCCCAAGGGTCGGTCTTCTTAGCGGGGGCCTTGGTGCCGAGGCAGGACCTCAACACGAACGCGAGGCCGGTGAGGACCACGAGCGCGATGGCGATCGTGGGGGTGGAGGTGGCGGCACCGGAAATCTCGTTCACCAGAGACACGCCCGAGGTGGCTGTGATGGCAGAGCCGGCAAGCACGCTCTGGGCGACGTCGCCCAGAACCGGGGCGATGACGGGAGAGCCGATTCCCAGCACCACGCAGATGGCCGCGAGGAGCATCTGCGAGAACAACATCGGAGCCGGGGACTCCTTGGCGTTCGCGGCCTCCTGGGAACGAGGGCTGCTCGCGAACGAGACGCCGTAGGCCTTCACGAAGCACGTGACGGCCAGGGCACCGGTGATGGCGAGGGCGGCCGCGGAGGCGACGGCGAACACCATGACGACCGGGTCGGAGAGCGTCGAGATGTTGAACAGGGACTGGTAGGTGAACCACTCGGAAACGAAGCCGTTGAGCGGCGGGATAGCCGAGATGGCAAGGGCACCGATGAGGAAGCAGACGGCCGTGACCGGCATACGGCGGAACAGGCCGCCCATCTTCTCCATGTTGCGCGTACCCGTGGCATCGAGCAGGGAGCCCGCGCCGAGGAACAGCTCGCCCTTGAACATGGCGTGGTTGAGCGTGTGGTAGAGGGCGGCCATGAGCGCGATCGTCGCGATGACGTCGTTGCCCAGGGCGTGCGCCGTCATGGACGCGCCGACACCGAGCAAGATGATGCCGATGTTCTCGACGGAGTGGTAGGCCAGCAGGCGCTTAATGTCGTGCTCGTGGAGGGCGTAGACGACGCCCAGGACCGACGAGATGGATCCGAAGACCAGGACCATGAGGCCCCACCAGAGCTGGACGCCCGAACCCGCGAGCAGGTCGAGACCGACCTTGAGGATTCCCAGGATGCCGATCTTGATCATGCCGCCGGACATGAGGGCGGACACGTTGGACGGCGCCTCGGGGTGCGCCTGGGGCAGCCAGGAGTGCAGCGGGATGATACCGGCCTTTGCGCCGAATCCGAAGAACGCGAGGACGAAGCACGCGGAGGAGACGGCGGGTCCAAAGTCATGCGTACGGAAATCACTGAAGCTGAAGGAACCGCCCACGCCGTTGGTCATGAGCAGGAAGCTCGCCATGATAAGGACAAAGCCCACGTGCGCGATGACGAAGTAGAGCCAACCGCCCCTAATGGAGTTCTTGTTCTCCTCGATAACGACAAGGAAGTAGCTCGTAAGGGAC
Organism: uncultured Collinsella sp.; assembly: GCA_902494345.1. Taxonomy (GTDB): domain Bacteria; phylum Actinomycetota; class Coriobacteriia; order Coriobacteriales; family Coriobacteriaceae; genus Collinsella. The sequence continues at coordinate 31,442 of CABUSV010000004.1, read as the reverse complement.
ATGAGCTCAAAGGCGACCAGGAACCAGAACACGTTGTCGGCGGTGATGACGAGCATCATCGAGGCGACGAAGGTGTTCATGAAGAAACCGGCGCGCCCGACCTTGCCCGGGTACTCATCGAAGTAGGACAGACCGTAGATGAAGCCCGCAAAGGCGAGGATTGAGATGAGGACCACGATCAGGCCCGCAAGGCCGTTGAGCAAGAGCTCGAGACGGGCGAACGGGAAAAAGAAGACCGTGTTGAGGGACGAAACGTCGCCAAGCACGGCCTCGAGGCCCGCGATGAACGACAGCACGGCCGCGACGGCGCCGATAAGGCAGCCGGCGGTCTTGGCGGCGTTATCGGCCTTGATCAGCAGAACCGAGGCGAGCGCACCGATGCACGAGACGGCAAGCGATGCGATAAACAGCGTCATGCTATCCATTGTTTACGCTCCCTTCTGCTTTCTCGGACAGGCCCTGGGCCACAGCGGTAACGTCGACGACCGGACCGTTTTCGATCGAGCGCAGGCGCTTGGCCTCATCGAGCTCGCGATCGGCCGCGCCGCCCATGACGGTCAGCGCCTTGGTGGGGCACGCCGCCACACAATGCGGGCCGTCCGGATCGAAGGCGCACAGGTCGCACTTAACAGCGCAGGTGTACTGGCCGGGAGCCCACGTAAGCAGGCTGCTCAGGGACTTAGGATACGAAGGCGTCGGGTCGCACATGCCTGCGACACCGGCGATAGACGTGCCATCGGGATGGATGGCTCCGAAGGGGCACGCGATGGCGCACAGCCTGCACCCGATGCACTCCTGCTCCTTGACGTGGATGCGGTCGCCATCGTGCTCGATGGCATTCACCGGGCAAACCTCGGCGCAGGGGGCACCCTCGCAATGGTGGCAGGCAAGGGCGGCCGAAATACCGCCGGTCTTCACGAGCGCCAGGCGCGGCGTATCCTGAAGACCCTGCATCCGGTGGGCGTCGGCACAGGCGGACTGGCATGTTCCGCAGCCGATGCACCTCTCCGGGTTGATGTCGATGAAGCGGTTCATCCCCACTTCCTTTCAAAATAACGGGCCGGGCTCCCGAACGTACGGGACGCCCGGCCCTAAAAAGCCAACGAGAACGGGACTACACGATTTGATTCACGTGCGTCTCGTCGTCGAACTTGGCGGCGCCGGGCTCAACATCCTGAGGAGCGGCGGCGTCCACCAGAGCCTGCTTGAGCTCGGTGTACTGACGCTCGACCTCGCCCTCTGCCCAGACCTGGTCGGCAATGGCATCGACCTGGCAGGCGGAGAACTTGTCCTCGGGCGTATGCGAGACCGGGTCGACCTTGTGCATGGTCAGCTCGTTGCACTTGCCGATCCACCACTGGTAGGTCATATAGACCGTGCCCTTGTTGATACGGTCGCTCACGTCGGCGCGGCTGTATACCTGGCCGCGGCGGCTGTGAATCGAGACGATGTCGCCGTTCTTGATGCCGCGCGCCTGGGCGTCCGCGGGATTCATGCGGACAAAGCCGGGCTCGTCGGCAAGCAGCGCCAGCGTCTTGCAGTTGCCGGTCATCGAGCGACAGCTGTAGTGGCCGACCTCGCGAACGGTGCACAGGATGAGCGGGTACTCATCGTCGGGAAGCTCGGAGGGCGCCTCCCAGTCGTGCGCCATCAGGTTGGCGCGGCCGTCCTTGGTGGTGAACTTGCCGCCAGCGAACATGTCGGCCGTGCCGTGGTCGTTCACATCGGTGCTCTTGACCGGCCACTGGGCGTAGCCGCCCTCGGGAGCCATCTTCTCGTAGGTCGCGCCCACAAAGTTGGGGCACAGGCTAATGCACTCGTTCCAGATCTGCTCGGTGTTGTCGTAGTGCATGGGATAGCCCATGCGCGTGGACAGGTCCGCGAAGATCTCCCAGTCGTGACGGCACTCGCCCTTGGGCGGAACGGCCGCGTCAAAGTGCTGGAAGCTACGGTCGGATGCGGTAAAGACACCCTCGTGCTCGCCCCAAGAGGTGGCAGGCAGGATGACGTCGGCGAGCATGGTCGTCTGCGTCATAAAGATGTCCTGGCAAATGAACAGATCCAGCTCGGAGAGCGTCTTGCGCATGCCGGCCGAATCGGGCTCGGTCTGCACCGGGTCCTCGCCGTAGTTGTAGAAGCAGTGCACCTTGCCCTCGTCGACCAGGTGACCCAGGTCGGTGAGCTTGTAGCCCTCCTCGAGCGGGAGCTTTTCCTCGGGCACGCCCCAAGCCTTGGCAAACTTGGCACGCACTGCGGGGTCGGTGACTTTCTGGTAGCCAGGGTACAGGTTGGGCAGCATGCCCATATCGCAGGAGCCCTGGACGTTATTCTGACCGCGCACGGGCGCGAGGCCGGAATTGGGTTTGCCGATCTGGCCGGCAACGCAGGCGATGGAGGCGATGGTGTGCACCGTCTTCAGGTTCTGCTTCTGCTGGCATACGCCCATGCCCCAGCCAATGATGGCAGAAGGCTTCGCCGTGGCGTACATCTCGGCAGCTTGGTGGATCAACGCGGGCTCGACACCCGTGATGTCCTGTACGGATTCGGGAGTGTAGTTCTTGATGGTCTCCCACCACTCGTCAAAGCCGTTCGTGTGCTCGGCGACGAATTCCTTGTCGTAGAGGCCATCGTTGACCAGACAGTTGGCAAAGGCGTTGAGGAACGCGACGTTGCAACCGTTCTTGATCGGAAGGTAGAGATCGGCGATACGCGCGGTTTCGATATGGCGCGGGTCGGCGACGATGATCTTGCAACCCTTTTCTTTGGCTCGCACGATACGCCTTGCGACGATGGGGTGCGAATCGGCAGGGTTATAGCCGAAGAGGAAAATGCAGCCCGCATCCTCCATACCGGGGATGGAGCATGACATGCAACCTGAACCAACCGTGTCCATCAGACCGAGGACAGTAGGGCCGTGTCAAGTACGGGCGCAGTTGTCCACGCTGTGGGTGCCGATGCACGCACGCGTAAACTTCTGCATGACGTAGTTCGCCTCATTGCCGCCGCCTCGAGAGGAGCCGGTGGTCATGACAGCGTTAGGACCATATTCGTCAATTATGGCCTGCATCTTAGATGCGGTGAAATCCAGTGCCTCGTCCCAGCTTACGCGCTCAAGATCCGCGCCCTTGGTGCGGCGGATCATCGGGTGCAGTACGCGAGGAGTCAAGATCTTGGTGTCGTTGATGAAGTCGTAGCCGCTCATGCCCTTAAGGCACAGCTCGCCCTGATTGGTGATGCCGCTGAGCGGTTCGGTACCCACGACCTGGCCGTTTTGGACCAAGAGGTTAAACTGGCAACCGGCGCCGCAATACGGGCAGATCACTTTATGCTTCTCCATGACACCCTCCTTCCTTTCTCTGCTACCGAATACTCGGTACTTATTTGACAATCATTGGGCCTGTCGCCCCAACACTTACGCCTCGTTTTCAATGGTGGCGCGGGCACGCTCGGCAGTCAGTTCTGCCAGGCGCTCCTCGTCTACCAGGGTGAGGCCCTTGGTCGGGCACGCCTCGGCACACGCCGGACCGCCGGGACGGTCCACGCACAGGTCGCACTTGAGCACAAAGCTTTTGGTCTGCGAACCCACGCGAACGTCGCCCATCAAGACCGGAACCTGCGTGGTCGCCACGCTCACGGCGCCAAAGGGACATGCCATGACGCAGCTCTTGCAGCCGATGCAGTTGTCCTCGTTGACGCCGATGCGATGGTTCTTTGGATCAAAGAACAAGGCGCCCGTAGGACAGGCCTTCGCGCACGGAGCGTCCTCGCAGTGGTGACATGCCACCGGCGCGGAGATCTCGTAGGTGCGCGTTACGCGCAAGCGAGGTGCGGCGATGTTGCCGGGAATATCGTGTGCCTCGATGCACGCCGCCATACAGGTTTGGCACCCAATGCAGCGTGAAGAATCAGCCACGACTCGTTTATTGCCCATGTTGTTCACTCCCTCCTGAATCCCATGCCGGAGAGACCCTGCCGACGTTGCCCCGGACCGCCCGTGGTCCGGCATCGGCGTATCGAGTGCATGCGGCGAAACAGGCACTTCGATAGAATTCCTCCAACGATATACAGGTTAAATATACGCAGTTGCAGGGGGCAAACTTGAGCATAGGCCCTGCAATACGGGTGTATTGCAGGGGTTTTGGCAGGTTGGAACTATTCTCGGATAGCTATAAAGGTGAGTGTATTACATGCGTAAATCCAGGGGAGATTTCACGCTCGTTTATAAAGGATGTAGTACGTTTGTAATGTCGTTTACACTCAATTACTCTAGTGCAATAAAGTAGTGGTTGTAAGATTGGCTATTATTAGCCGAAGTTGTATTTGACTATTCAAATTGCACGCTCATTAAGGGAGGCCAGTGATGTCATCGACTCAAAAACGAGCCATCCTGCAGGTGCGCATTCGCGAGGAAGACAAGCAGCATGCCGAGCGTCTCTACGACGCCATGGGCACATCGCTCGCCGAGGCTGTCCGTCTATTTGTCGCGCAGAGTATTTTGATGCGCAAGCTCCCCTTTCAGCCGGTCGCCGTGCGCTCAAAGGACGGCACGGCCGCCTATGGATTGCTCAAAGCATATGGGGACCCCAATCGCCGCTCCGAGGAGCGCAATGCCTGGATTGAATACCTAGCCACAGAAAGCGACGAGTCGGTTTTGGGTCCCGAGGAAGTAGATATCCATGAGTAGCACCATCATCGACGAGACCGTCATCCTTCGCTACCTGCTTGACGACGACGAGGTCCTGTCACCGCGCGCCGCCAAGGTCATCGCCACGCGCACCGCACGTGTCTACCCCGAAATCATCACGCGCGTCGTGGTCACGCTGCGCGACGTCTATAAGGTTCCCCGCGTTGAGATTGCTGCGGCCGTGAAAAGGTTGCTCGATGACGTCATGATCGACGAGCCCACCGTTGTCGCCCTTGCCGTCAAACTCTTTGGCAAGACCCATATGGACTTTACCGACTGCCTCCTCGCAGCCCGAACCGCCATCTACAACGATGATGTCGTGAGCTTTGGCAAGCCCATCATCCAAGGCATGATCGATTACCGCCGCAAGCGCCAAACCGCCGCCGGCGCCCGCAGCCGAAGCACCGACTCCACCATCGACAAGCTCCGCCACCGCCCCCGCAGTTAACCCCATCCCCTCCTAAGTTGCGGTGAAATAGTTCCTGGATTAGGCTTATTCGAGCTTTTCAGAAATTAATTCACCGCAACTTCCAGGTTGGCCATCCGAAACCGTCAGCCTTGGACCGCGAATGCCACCGTTCGCCACGAAATGGGCCCATCTACTACGTTTAACCGATTACCCTCGACCATACCGAAATCCGAAAAATCAAAACCGCTGGTAGACGGTTTGCCGATTTTCCGAAAATGCTGCTATAGTCGACCCCTACGGTCCAAACGTAGTAGATGGGCCGCTTTCGTGGCTCAGCACCGGACCAGTCATTTTGGGACAGGGCTTTTTGGCCACATTTGCCAGCCAATCGTTGGAGCAGTCAAAAAGCCCGCTCCAAATTAGCTACCCGGCCTTTAATGGGCTCATAAAAGTCAAAAGACAGTCCATATTTCACCGCAACTTAGGAGGGGATGTGGGATCCCAGACATGTATATGAAAACGGCTCTGGCACCAAATAGAGCCAAAGCCGTTAAAACTATCTTATGGAGCGGGCGACGGGAATCGAACCCGCGTCATCAGCTTGGAAGGCTGGGGTTCTACCATTGAACTACGCCCGCAAGATATGGTCGGGACGACAGGATTTGAACCTGCGACATCCTGCTCCCAAAGCAGGCGCGCTACCAAACTGCGCCACGTCCCGAAGGTGTTGAGCAGCTAAGGTCTAAACCTTGCGTGTCCCAAAGCGAAGGAAATTATAGGGGAGACTTCCCGCCTGTGCAAGCGACGATACCCTAGCTCCTCGAATGTGCGACAAACCGGCTATGAAGCAGACCGATCACAAACGCCACCACGGCGACTGGTGCCCACGCAGCACCGATATCTGCCAGCGGCAACGCATCGAACGGCAGCCACGCACCAGTAAAGAACGCGTCGCGGACCGAGGTGATCACGCTCTGCACCGCGACCACGCCGCCGACCCAAACCCAAACCTGCGGATGCGCGTCGCAAAAACCGTGCATCAGACCCATAAGTACCAGCACAATGGCAACGGGATACAGGGCATTGAGCATAGGCACCGAGAACATAAGGATCACGTCGAGGCCCACGTTGGAGAGCACGCACGAAAACGCCGCGAACACAAAGGCGAGAATCGCGAAGGGACGGCGCATGGCCTCCTCGGAAGCCTCCGCTCCCCCTTCGACCACATACGTCTCGCAGAAGTAACGCGAGCAGCAGCTGATAAGGCCAATACACACATTCATGCAGGCGAGGAAGAAAATCGCAAAGACCACGACCGTGCCGGCCAGGCCAAAGTGCATAGAGGCCGAACGCGCAAGGATCGCGGCGCCGTTGGTGGCATCGGGCATAACCGTGCCGAGCTGCATGCCGGCAAGCGCCAGACCGCAGTAGATGATGGCCATGAGCACGCCGGCAATCACACCCGAACGCGAGATCTCGAAGGCCACGCGCTTATCGTCGGTAACGCCCAGCTCGTGGATGGTCTCGGCGATGATGATGCCAAAGGCGAGCGACGCAAGCAGGTCCATGGTCTGGTAGCCGGTCAGAAAACCCTGGACTGCGGCACCGGCATCATAGGGAGCCTGCGGCGCGGCAGCGGGGCCCAACGGCGAGACCACGGCGGCACCCACGACCAGCACGATGAGCGCGATGAGCGCGGGGCCCGTAATACGACCGAGCACGCGTGTGATAACGCCCGGGCGCAGCGTGAGTGCAAACGCGACGACAAAGAAACCGATGGCAAACACCAGGCGAGCCGTGCCGAGCGAGACACCCTCGGGCAGCAGCGGCACCAACATCTCGAAGGCCGTGGAACTCGTGCGCGGAATTGCCAGGCACGGACCGATGGCCAGGTAGACTGCCGCAACGAAGAATTCACCAAACTTGGGGTGCACGCGGCCGGCAAGCTCGCGCGCCGTTCCGGCAAGTGCCACGGCGATAAAGCCCATGACGGGCAGGCCGATGGCGGCAATCAGAAAGCCGAGCATGGCGACCGGCGTGGCAGAACCTGCCTGCAGCGCCAGCAGCGGCGGAATAATGAGGTTGCCAGCGCCAAAGAGCATCGAGAACAGGGCGATGCCGACGGTGACGACATGGTCGGAGCGCAGACCGCGCGGCGCGGATGAGGCCATAGAACCACCTTTCGGGTCGAAACAAAAACGGGACGGGCAAAAGACCCGTCCCGCAAGTATATACGCTCTAGCAGCTTTAGCAGGCTAAATCGCACAGAGCATCGATAGCCGTCTCGACTTCTTCGGTCGTGTTGAAATACCCAAACGAGAAGCGAACGACACCTTGGCGCTCGGTACCTAACGCGCGGTGCATGAGCGGGGCACAATGGGCGCCGGGGCGCGTCGCAATCCCCCACCCCTGCATGAGCGCGTCCGAGATCTCGGCAGAGTCGATATCACCCACGTTGAGTGAGACGATCGCCGAGCGCATCGGCTGGTCAAACGCACCGTAGAGCGCAATGCCGGGGATTTCGCGAACACCGGCGAGGAAGCGCTCTGCAAGCGAGCGCTCATGCGCCGCAATCGCCTCAACCCCGCCTTGTGCCTCGATAAAGTCGAGACCGGCAGAAAGGCCCGCGATACCGTGACCGTTGAGCGTGCCCGCCTCAAGTCGCGTGGGCCACTCAAGCGGCTGCAGCGCATTGAAGCTGTGCACGCCCGTGCCGCCCATGGCCCACGGAGCCACGTCAACACCCTCCGCCACGGCCAGGCCGCCGGTGCCTTGAGGTCCCATGAGCCCTTTGTGGCCGGTAAAGCACACGACGTCGAGTTCCATGGCATCCATGTCAATCTTCGCCGTACCGCCAGACTGCGAGGCATCAACGATCACAAGCGCACCTGCCGCATGGGCGATGGCAGCCACATGCGAAACGTCGACCGCGTTGCCGGTCACATTGGAGGCGTGCGTCACCACCACGGCACGCGTGCCCGGCGTGACCAACCGCTCGAGCTCATCATAGTCGAGCACGCCGCTCGCATCGCAACCCGCATGCTCAACCGTCACACCCCGCTCCGTCGCCAGGCGATTGAGCGGACGCAGCACGGAGTTGTGCTCGAGCACCGTTGTGACCACGCGGTCGCCGGGGCGCACCACCCCGTTGATGACGGTGTTGAGCGCCGCCGTGGAGTTGGGCGTAAAGCACACATGGTCCGCCCTCGGGCAACCCAAAAGCCGCGCGAGCTTGGCACGGCAAGCGTGAATCGTACGAGCGGCATCGAGGGCACCCGACGTGGCGCCGCGCCCGGCATTGCCGAGCGAGCACATCGCCTGCGTCACGGCATCGATGACCGCCTGCGGCTTGTACATGGTCGTCGCCGCGTTATCTAGATAGATCATCGCACGACCTCCCACATATCAATCACCGTAAAGCCCTCGGTGGGAATGCCCGCTGCGGTAAGCTCGGCGCGCAGCAGCTCCTCATCGGCAGGCAACGCCTTCCACGCCAAACCGCAGCCGGCAGCGACCTCCCCAGGCACGGGAATCGTTCGCCCGGGAAGGCCGCGCTCGATGCACAGGGACTCGCAACCCATGGCGGCCGCCGTGGTGGGAAACGTGATGACAAGCGCCGGGCGCTTCTCCCTCATGGCAACTCCAACCAATACGCTACGGGCGCACAACGCGCACAGCCTGCTCCATCTTCTCCACGATCACGTACATGTTGGTGACCTCGCCCACCGCAAGCTGGTCTTTAATGCCATAGTGGTCGAGGCAGGTACCGCAGGTGAGAATCTCGACACCCTGCTCGGCCAGGCCCTTCAGGTCGTCGAGCACCGGAGAGCCCTCTACGGTGAGCTTGGCACCGCCGTTGTAGAACAGCATAGTCGCGGGCAGCTCCTCCTGCTGCGTCACGGCAAAGATGAAGGCCTTCATGAGCTTGTGGCCCAGCTCGTCGTCGCCACGGCCCATGCAGTCGGTGTAGACGGAAATGACGAGCTTGCCCTTGCCGGCGCTGGCATCACAGAAGACAGCGCCATCCTGCTCGGGATCGGCCACGGCAACGGCGCCAGAGGTCGCCACGGTCACGTGCCACTCGGCGTCAGAAACCTTCTCGACCGAGGCCGTGCAACCCTTCTCCTGCGCCATCTTGGAGATGTTCTTGACGGCGGTCTCGTTATCGACCGAGGTCACGACGGTGCCCTCGCCATCGAGCTGCTTCAGAGCTTTGAGCGTCTTGACGACGGGCAGCGGGCAGGCATCGCCCATGGCATTGACTTCAATCTTGGTAGACATAGTTTTTCCTTTCAAAAGGGACCGCCCAGAACAGTAGGCGGTCGCATAAACGGTTTTCCTTAATGCACAACGCGAACGGCAGGACCGCCTGGCACCGGCTCGCACACGCGACCGACGACGGCGGCGATGCGACCCTCGGCATGCAGACGGCGCGCAAGCTCATCCACATCGGCAGCAGGTGCCGCGATAAGCAGGCCACCAGACGTCTGCGGATCGTACAGCGCATCCAGCATGCCCGGCTCCAGGTCCTCGTCGGCAGCCACGCGCGGGTCAAAGAAGTCCTGGTTGCGGTAGGAGCCCGCGGGGATAATGCCCAGACGCGCCATGTCGAGCACCTGGTCAAAGAGCGGTACCGCCCCCGACGCAAGCTCAACTTGCACGCCCGAGCCCTCGGCCATCTCGCACGCGTGCCCGATCAGACCAAAGCCCGTAATGTCGGTGCAGCCGTGAAGCTCAAGTCCCTCGGCCAGACGAATCGGAGCCTCGTTGAGGGTGCGCATCGAGTCAAACATGGCCGCGGCCTCGTCCTGCTCGATGAGCTCGCCCTTAATGGCCGTGGTGATAATGCCCGAGCCGATCGCCTTGGTCAGCAGCAGAACATCGCCCACGCATGCACCGCTGTTGGCGAGCATGCGATCGAGCGCGACAAAGCCGCTCACGGACAGGCCGTACTTGGGCTCGTCGTCGTTGATGGTGTGGCCGCCCGCGATGGAGCAACCCGCCTCGACGCACTTGTCTGCGCCGCCCGCCAGAATCTGACCGGCGACCTCGACGCCCAGACAGCTCGGGATGCACAGCAAGTTCATGGCATGGCTCGGCCGCCCGCCCATGGCGTAGATGTCCGACAGCGAGTTGGCTGCGGCGATCTGGCCAAACAGGAACGGGTCGTCGACCATCGGCGGGAAGAAGTCGATGGACTGCACGAGCCCCAGGTTCTCCCCTACGCGGAAGACACTCGCATCGTCGGAGGTATCGAACCCCACGAGCAGGTTGTCGTTATGCACATTGGGCAAGTCGCCCAGGACCTGGGCGAGGGCTCCGGGAGCCAGCTTAGCAGCTCAACCGCTCGCGGCCGTCATAGACGTGAGCTTAATCTGATCGTCAGCCATCGATACCTCCTCTCATCGGTCAATCATTTTCTCCCAGTATACGCATGAATGCGAGCCTGCGACGGATGCATTAATTGAGCGCCTGTGCGCGGATAGCCGCGCCGATGGCACCGGCAAAGCGAGCCTGGGGTGAGGTGGTCACCGGCGACCCCAGTAGCTCGCCCAACCGCTCCACCACGAAGGCGTTCTCGCACAGGCCGCCGGTCAGGTAGTACGGGGCGCCCGCGGCCTGCCCGGCCATGGTCGCCACGCGCGAAACCACGCTGTCGATCACGCCACGCGCAATGTTCTCGCGCGGCTCACCGCGACCGATCAGGCTGATAACCTCACTTTCGGCAAACACCGTGCACATGCTGCTGATCTTGGTGGGCTCGCCGGAACGCGCCAGGTCGGCCATCTGCTGCTGGGAAATACCCAAACGGTCGGCCATGATCTCCAAAAAGCGCCCCGTGCCGGCAGCGCACTTGTCGTTCATGGCGAACTTGGTCACGCGGCCACTTTTAAGCTGAATGACCTTGGTGTCCTGGCCGCCCACGTCAATCACCGTGCCGTGATCGCCAAACAGGCGGACCGCACCGGCGCCATGGCAGGTGATCTCGGTCACCACCTTGTTGGCATAGGGCACGGCGACACGGCCGTAGCCGGTCGCAATCACGCGCACGTCGTCGGCAGCCACGTCATAGCCAGCCGCGGTAAGCTCGCAGCGCAGACGCTCGGCCGCATCGACCGAGGAGAACCCGGTTGGCTGCACGCACGTCCACGCCACCGAACCCTCCCCGTCGACCACAGCAGCCTTAGCCGCCGTAGACCCGATATCGATCCCGATCCCTATCATGGCTCTCTCCCAATCTAAACATCAAAGGTAGCGGCGCGTTCAGGCGCCTTAGCTCTAGGTTTCTCAGGTGCCGGAGATTGCCCCGAAAGAGGAGCGCAGCGTACTTTGGGTACGCAAGCGACGGTTTGAGGGGCAAGATCCGGTGCCTGAGAAAGCTAGAGGGTTTCGATGAAGGCGGCGATGCGGGTCTCGATCTGGCCCATGTCGCCGTTGCTGTAGTCGGTCTCGATCTTCATATACGGAATGCCCGCACCCTCGACGGCCTCCTGCATGCGTGCACTCTCAACGTTGAAGGTGTGGCACGCCTGGAGCACGCTCTCCACTACGCCATCGACGTGGTACTTCTCGCACATGGCCAGCGTGTTTTCCATACGACCGTCGTTGGGCGTCATGACCGAGCAGTTGATGTCCAGGTAGCGGTCGGCGATGGCGCGCAGAATGTCGGGTGCGTCCGGGTCGATCATCATGGCCGCCGTGCGCTCGCCCGAGCAATCGTCCATGCACACGACCACACCGCCGTTGGACTCGATGGTGCGGCCAATCTTGTTGATCACACCGCCCACCGGGCAGCCAGTGATCAGAATGCGCTTGGCATCCGTCGCAACCGGACGCTCGCCCGCGTCGTAGGCCTCTCGTAGCTTGACAACCTTTTGCTCCAGCTGCTGCGTATAAGCCTCGATATCAAAGCTGAACGTACCGGCAAACATAGTGCTCATCAGGTCGACACCGCTCATGGCCGCAGGCTGGTTGGCCTGAAGCGCGAACATATCGAGCTGCGCCGCACGCAGGCGATTGCGACGACGGACGGCGGCGCGCAGGTCGTCATCAGTAATCGTAATGCCGTAGAAGCCCTCGAGCTCCTCCTTGAGCAGGCGGCACTCCTCGTACCAGCCTTCACGCTCGTAGGCGCGATCGCGACCCTGCGGCAGGTGCAGAATGTGCGTACGCTTGAGCTCGTTGAGCAGCTCGTACATCTTCATCTTGCCGTCGCAGGTGGTCTCACCGATGATCATGTCGCTAAAGTACGTAAACGGGCACTTTTGCGAGTAGGCAAAGCCGTACGTCGACTTGATGAGCGGACAGAGATTTGCCGGCAGCACCTTCTCGGCCTCGGGAATCACCTCGTCGGACGTGCCGCACAGCGCCACGCTCGCAGCCCCCGCGGCATCGATAATCTCGAGCGGCGTGTAGCTGCACAGAAAACCGACCAGGCGATTACCCGCCTGCTTATAATCCTTGACGCGAATAAACGCCGCCTTGCGCTGCTCGTTGAACTCCTCAAACGTGGACGGCAACGGCTGCTCAATATTTTCCGACATATAACTCCTTAACAAACCTTTTAACCAACCAAGGAAACGGCTTTCCCAGGTGCCCGAGGTTGCCGTGAAAGATGAACGCCGCATACTTTGGTAGCAAGCGACGGTTTGAACGGCAAGATCGGGTGCCTGGGGAAACCGCCGAGACGGATAGCCCTAAATGGTTTCCAAGAAAGCCTCAATCCTGGTTTGCAGCTGGCCTGCGTCCTCGCCGGCGTAGTCGGTCGTGATGTGCATAAACGGAATGCCGGCCTCCTCGGCGGCCTTCTCCACGGCAAACGACTCCATCTCGTAGAGCGTGCAGAACTGCAGGGCCACGTCGACGATACCGTCGGCATGCAGGTCCTTGGCCATCTGGACAATATCCTTCATACGCTGGTCGTTGGGCGTAAAGACAGCGCAGTTGATCTTAAAGTAGCGCTCGGCGATGGCATCGAGCATCTCGTCGACCGTCTCACCGGACTCATTGACCAAGTCCTTGTAATAGCGCGAACCCGTGCAGGACTCCTCGCCCACCACGACGCCGCCGGCCTTCTCGATGAGGTTGAACAGTTTCCAGTTGGGCACGGCCATGGGCGTACCGGTGTACAGGATGCGCTTGGTCCCCTTGGGCGCCACGCCCTCGCCGGCCTCGACACGCTGCTCGCACTCAGCCGCCATATCGTTGATGGCTCCGGTCAGACGCGGCGTGTCGTCCATAAAGGCGGCCTGAACGGTCAGCAGGCTGTCGAGACCGCTGATGGGCGCAGGGTCGGCAGCGCGGGTCGCAGCGAGGCGCTGCAGGGCGCGGCGCTTCTCATTGACGGCGTGGATGGCAGCCTTCAGACGCTCGGGCGTAATCTTGACGCCGCACTCGTCCTCGATCTTGGCGGCGAGCTTCTTGACCTCGGCCTTCCAGGTCACGAGCGTCGACTCGTCGTGCATGTTGGGAATATCCATGACGTACATGTTCTTTTGCTTGGCAAAGAACTCGTAGGCTTTCTTCTTGCCATCGCAGGTGTTCTCGCCTACCACCAGGTCACTCGACTCAATGTAGGGGCAGACCTCGCCCAGCTTAAAGCCGGCAAAGCTCTTGATAAGCGGACAGGTGTTGCGCGGCAGGTGCTCCTCGACCTTATCGGTTGCCCAATCGGCACCCGAGCACAGGCCCACGGGGATACCGTCGCAGGCAAGTACGATCTCCTCGGGCACGTAGACGCAGAACGAACCGACGATCTTGGTGGCCTCGCCGGCCTCCTTCTTGTCGAGCATCTCCTTAATACGGCCGCTGTGGATGTTAGTGGCCACAAAGTCCAGGTAGGACGTGGACTTGGGGCGATTGTTCTGCGTCAGGAACATATCGCCGTACATCTGGCCCACGGCGCCCAGCAGCATGTCGTGGTCGGCAAGATTCATGCCGAGGCTCTCCCACATCGGATGGAAATCAAATTCTTCAGCCATGACGGTTCCCCTCTCGAACCAAAAATGAATAGCTACGGTATTGCTGCACGGTGGGTGGCGAAAACCCAGCCGCGCCTAAACCCGGAATTTTGGGGAACCTGCTTTGCGGTCGATTATTTAGTTGTGCGTCGTCTCTCCCGGAGCCGTGAACATACCTGCTCATATGCGGCTCCGAGCCATATATAGGGCACGCGCGGCAACGCGGCGAATGTATGTCGTCTGCGGCATGTGCGCACCCTCCTTTACAAGTTGAGGTCAACTATATCAACGGTCATCGACTATGCGAACACCGTTGACATTCGTACGACAGAGGTACCCGTTGCCTTTTAATAAATTATTATCTTGCTTGATAATTAATTACCATTCTACATTCGGCGAACGGTAGGGAACGAAACGGCGGGCTGCCGAGAATCCTCGACAGCCCGCCCTCTGCCCTACCGACAAACCAGATGAATCCTGCTGGCATCAAAATGCATGCGCAGCGTCTCGCCTGCTTGTGGCAGCTCGTCGACAGGCATGCCCACTTTATTGACCTTCCACTGCAGACGCGTGGGCGCATCGGCACGCGGCACGTCCAATAGCACCAAGCGCTCAAAGCGCGAATCGCTCACTCGGGCCACGTGCAAATCGTAGCTGTTGCGACCCCGCTCCGCGCGATTGTCAACATGGAAGTAGCTTGCGCGAATGCCCAGGTACGCCACATTATCGGGAACCTCGCGACCCACATTAAAGGTCATGCCCCAGTCAAGGGCCTCAACTTCTTCGTCGCCGATCTTGCGCGCACGGCTCGTGTTTTTGCACCCCGTCAGACGCAGTGCTGCCAGCGTCTGCGGACGGCGGACCACGTCCTCAACGGAGCCGACCTCCTCAACATGCCCGTCGTGCATCACGCAGATGCGCTGGCACAGGCGGCAAGCTTCGTCGATGTCGTGGCTCACGTAGAGCACGGTGCGGTTGCATACATCGAACAGGTCGAGCATGTTCTGTTCGAGGGCGCTCTTAAGATAGGAATCGAGTGCGCTCATGGGCTCGTCGAACATAAAAATGCCCGGATGCGCCGCCACCATGCGAGCAAGCGCCACACGTTGCTGCTGACCGCCCGAGAGTCGCGCGGGATAGCGATCGGCAAAATCGGCCAGACCGAAAATGCCCAGATAGCGCTCGGCGAGCTTTTTTCGCGCGATAGCGTCGCCCGCGTCCTTTACGCCGGCACATACGTTATCGGCCACCGTCATGTTGGGAAACAGCTGATAGTTTTGGAACAGCAGGGCGCATTTGCGCTCCTGGGGCGACAGGTTGATGCCCGCCGACGAGTCAAAAAAGGTCACGCCGTTGACGATGATCTTGCCCTCGTCAGGCATCTCCACACCGGCAATGCAACGCAGCGTACAGCTCTTGCCGCAACCCGAGGCGCCCAGCAGCGCCACGCGCTCCTCGTCGGCCTCAAGCTGCATGTCGAGCACAAACCCGGGATAACGTTTCTTAATATCCAGAACGAGCGACATGGCCTATCGACCTCCCTTCGAGACGGCGTCATCGCGCATGAGCTCGGCCAGCGCCTCGCGATCGATACGCAGCGCATCGCCGCCGACCGGGTCGAGCGAATCGGTCTGGCCGCCCAGCTGCTTGGCCTGCTTGCACTCCGCACGGGAGAGACCACGCTCGCGATACTTTTGCGAATGCGCCGTGTACATGTTGATGAATAGGATGACCAGGAAGCTGAACGCGATTACGACCACGACCCAAAAGAGGGCCACCGACGTATTGCCGCCCATCCACTCAAAGTAAATCGCAATGGGAATGGTCTGCGTAATACCGGCGTAGTTGCCCGCAAAGAACAGCGTGCAGCCAAACTCGCCCATCGCGCGGGCAAAGGCGAGCACCGTGCCGGCGGCGATGGAGGGCCAGCCGAGCGGCATCATGAGCTTGGCAAAGATGCGACGTTCGGACCATCCCAAGGTTCGCGCGGCGTCGAGCATCTGCGTATCGAGGCTCTCGAAGGCACCGAGCGCCGTACGGTAGACCAGGGGAAACGACACCACCACGGCAGATATCACCGCCGCGGGCCACGTAAAGACGATCGAGACGCCGTGCGCGATCAGCCACCGGCCCACCCCGGTCGAGCGACCAAACAGCATGAGGAGCAGAAAGCCGCAGACCGTGGGCGGCAGCACCATAGGAATCGTAAAGACCGAATCGAGCAGGCCCTTGATGCGACTCGAGGTACCCATAGTCTTCCACGCGGCGAACAGGCCCAGCGCAAAGGAGATCAGCAGGGCAAGGCCGCTCGTTTTTATGGACACCCAAAACGGGCGATAGTCGATGTCGCCCAAAAAGGAGGCCAGAGAGGTCAAGGGCCCCTGCTCATCCCGCAACACGACAGACGATGCCTCTACCATTTGAGCGCTATCAAGCCAACGCGCGCCGCCCTTGGCATCACCCGAGGCTGATGCAATCACTACATAGCGGTCCCCATCCGCACCGCGCTCGTCAAAGCCATAGGTATACCCGCCGGTATCAAACGTTGTTTCAGCCGTAACATACCAAGGAAGATCCACGTCCCCCAGCTGCGCACCTCCCATGCAGTTTGCACTGTCGAGCTTACAGACGAGGGCCTTGAGACCCGATACGCACTCATTATCCTGCGGATCCAATCCATACTTCTCGACCGCCTTGGGCGATATCCACACCACAACGCGATCGGCAGCAGGCGCCACTACAAGGTCCACGTCCTCGTCAACGGGAAACCGGTAGCCCTCAGGCTGGCCCTCCATGGCACGAGCGGTCCCCCTGGCCAACCGCTCAAAACCCTCGATCCCATAGGAAAGCCCATGAGCGGTCGCGGCAACCTGGGCCCCGTCCTCAGCGTTCCCAGCAAACGCAAATCCCGGCACCCAGCAAAGCGCGAAGGTCAAAGCACAGGCGACAAGCATGCGGAATCTATTAAGCACGAAAAGCTCCAAGCGAATACAAGGACGGAGTGAAACACAAAACGATGGAATTATCGCGCCAAGCCGCACTACTCGGAAAGCTCAAAGCCGTACTTAGCCCAAATCTTCTGAGCCTTCTTGTTGGTCAGGCAGAAGTCGATAAACGCCTTAGCCTCGTCGGCGTGTTCGGAGCTATCGGCGACAGCGCCGGGATACACGATGGGCTTGTGCGAGTCCTCGGGGCACACAAAGGCCTCCTCGATGCCGTCGTAGCGGAAGATGTCGGAACTGTAGACAAAACCAGCCACGCAGTCGCCCGTAGAGACGTAAGACGCAGCAGTGCCGACCTTGTCGGCCAGGGCCACCTTGTCGGCGATCTCGGGAGCATACTCGCCGTCGTCGCCCTCGGTACCGGTGTAGAGGCCCACGGAGGCCAGGGCCTGGTTGGCGTACTTGCCGGCGGGGACGGTCTTGGCGTCGCCAATGGCAATCTTACCGTCCAGGTTCACGACGTCGGCGATGGCCTCGACCTTGGTGTCGGAGCCCTCGGCGCGAATGATCACGAGGTCGTTGACGAACATATCCTCGCGGGTATCGGTATCGACGAGCTCAGCGGTCTCGGCGTCATCCATGGTGCCCTTGGAGGCCGTGATGAGCACGTCGACGGCGGCACCGGCGCGCATCTGCTCGACAAGGTCGCCAGACGCCTTAAACTGCGTGTCGGCAAACGTGGTGCCGGTCTGGTCGGTATAGAGCTCCTGAACCTCGGGCAGGGCCTTCTCGAGCGAGTTGGCGGCAAAGACCTGCAGCTCAACAGCCTTCTTCTTAGAGGAAGACCTGGCTGAGCCGGTATCGGAACCAGCGAGCTCGGACGTCTTGTTGCCCGAGCAGCCAGCAAGGCCAAGGCCGGCGGCAGCGGCAGCAGAAAGCGAGACAAAACCGCGGCGAGAAACCATATCGAACATATTCAACCCTTTCGGACCTTGTGCCCGGGTACCCCACCGCGGGCTTTAATCTGCAATCAGATTATACTTCTGCGAGAATAATGATAGTGAGAAATTATTCTCGTCAGAGAATATAGTTTCGAGTTACCGTGCACCTCGGCGTCGCTTCGGCGGAAAACAAAAGCGGAGCAGCCGTTCAGGTCGCCCCGCCGCAGGTAAACCACCTAGTTGGTATGTCCGCCGCCCGCTGTCATCTGAGCCGCATGCTCCAGCTGGTCCGCTATGGCCTCCCAGCTTTCGCGGGCGGCCTTCGTAGAACCGGGAAAGTTTACGACAAGTGTATGACCTCGTTGCATGCAAATAGCACGCGAGAGCATGGCGCGGCGCGTCTTGGTCATCGAATACGCGCGGATTGCCTCTGCAATACCCGGCACATCGCGGTCGCAGACGGAACGCGTCGCCTCGGGCGTAACATCGCGCATCGAAAGCCCCGTGCCGCCGCAGGTGAGCACGACATTGGCGTGGCACTCATCGGCGGCTTCCACAATGGCATCACCGATCTCGCTGACGTCGTCGCGCACGACCACATGTGAGGCGACCGTCCAGCCCTGTGCCTCGATAAGTTCCTCGAGTGCGGCTCCGGCCTCGTCCTGAGCAGGATCACGCGTATCCGAGCACGTCACGATCGAAATCTTCAACTCCATAGCGATCCTCCTATAGCACCGTTCCCTCAGGCAGGTCGACACGCACAACGTCCACGGCATCTCCCGCCTTGAGCTCGCACGGTCCCTCGTCAATACGCAACAGGCAGTTCGCACGCTGCATAGTTCCAAGCAGCGCCGAATTCTGTGTCTTAGCCTCGGTCACCAACAGCTCACCGGTCTCGGGGTCGCGCGAAACCGTGGCGCGATCGAAGAAGCGGCGATGCTGTCGCTTTTTCACGCCGTGCGTGAGCGTCGCCTGCTGCACGGGACGCACGACCTCGGCAAAGCCGCGCATCTTGCGGATCGCCGGACGGGCAAGCATCTCAAAGCCTACATACGCCGCGGCCGGATTGCCTGAAAGCCCTAGGTAGGGCTTACCCCCGAGCAAGCCAAACGTGATGGCCTTGCCCGGACGCATCGAGATGCGGTCAAACAGCACCTCGCCCTCGCGCCGGACGAGCGCCGTCACGAAATCGTAATCGCCCGCCGAGGCGCCGCCGCTCGTAATGACAAAGTCGCACTCCTGCACGGCACGATGCACGAGCTCGGCAATCGCCTGCTCATCATCGGGCGCAATGCCGTAGAACACGGGCTCGGCGCCGGCATCGAGCGCTTCGGCCATCAACGCCGACGAGTTGGAGTCGCGAATCTGCCCGCGCGCCGGCAGCTCACCCGGCGCGACCAGCTCCGTGCCCAGCGAGATAATGCCCACGCGCGGAGCGGCATGGACCTTCACGCTCTCGTAACCGGCGCTTGCCAGCAGGCCGGCGCCGGCCGGAGCCACAACCTCACCGGCGTGCATCACGACGTCGCCGGCATGGGCCTCCTCGGCGGCAGAGCGAACGTTCTCCCCCACCTTGGCCGGCGCCGAGAACCTCACACGCGAGCCCTCGTTGCCGTCACCGTCGAGCACATCGACGATCTCGTATTTCACCACGGCATCGGCACCTTCGGGTACCGGCGCACCCGTCATGATGCGGACCGTCTCGCCCGCGCCGATTACGCCCTCAAACACATGTCCCGCAGCCTCGTGTCCGATAACGTCGAGCGTCACCGGCGCCTCGCCAGACGCCTGCGCCAAGTCCGCCGAGCGCACGGCATATCCGTCCATAGCACTGTTGGCAAACGGCGAGATGTCGATGTCGGCCACCGCGTCCTCGGCCAAGGGAAGACCGGTGGCCTGCCACACGGGAATCTCGACGAGATCGGTCGGAGCAACGTGCGACAGAACAATCGACTGCGCGTCCTCCAGCGGAATGAGTTTCTCTGCCATATGCACCTCTTAATGCCACGGCGCACAACAGGGGCGCCAATTCTTTATGCTTGTCTCAGTATAATCCCCCGACGCACGACCGCGACTTGGCCTGTACCCGCAAATACACCTGTCGGCCTCAAGCCACGAAACAGAATCGAAACCAACCCACCGGCTCGTCACGTTTACCGCGTTTTATAATGCTTGCGTTGCAACCTAAAAGAGGAACGTATGACTCATAACGACAAACCCGAAAGCGCAAACGAGGCGCAAGACCATCCCCAGCCGCTCGACGACGGCGGCTTTTTCTCCCTGAACGACGTCATCACGGCAGGCAGGCATCAACTTACCCGCTCCGAGCATCTCTTGGCTGCCGACACGCGCCGCAACGCCCGCAACCTACTCGCGAGCGCCAAGTTGCTCGTACTCGTCGTCATCGTCTCGCTTGCCATGGGCGTTGCCGCTTGGGCGTTTTTGGCCTCGTTGAATATCGCGACCGACTATCGCGAGCACCATGCGTGGATTTACGCGCTTCTTCCCGTTGTGGGCGTTGCCACCGCATGGGTGTACAAAAACCACGGTCTTGCCGCCAAACGCGGTAACAACCTGGTCATCGACTCCGCTCTGGGCACCCGCCTCATCCATATGCGCATGGCCGTCCTCACCTTCGTCTGCTCCACGCTCACGCACCTAACGGGCGGATCGGCCGGTCGCGAGGGAGCTGCGGTGCAGATTGGCGGCACCATCGCCAGCAACATCTCGAGCCTCGCCCACCTCAAAAAGCATGACCACCACGACCTCATGCTCGCCGGAATCTCGTCGGCCTTTGGCGCCGTATTCGGCTCGCCCCTTGCCGGAGCTTTCTTTGGCATGGAGATGTGCTTTATCGGCAAGATCGACTACACCGCGGGCATCTATTGCCTGGTCGCGTCGTTTACCGGCTACTTTACATCACTCGCCCTGGGTACCGAGTACGAAGTGAATGTCATCGCCAGCGTTCCCGCTATGACGCCTACAACGGTCGTCATCGTTGTTATCAGCGCCATCATCTTCGGTCTGACGGCACGCCTCTTTGCGTGGTCGGTTCGAACCGTCAAGAGCCTGTACGGTCGCTTTATCACCAATTACCTCGTTCGCGCACTTATAGGCGCACTCGTGGTTTTGGCCGCCTATGCCCTCCTCGACGCCTGGGACTACGCCGGCCTTTCCACGTGGCTTTCCAGCGCCGGATTTGCGGGCAACACCACCCTGGCGGACGCAGCCATCAAGTTGGTCGTCACAGCGCTTACCCTGGGCGCTGGCTTCCAAGGCGGCGAGGTCACGCCCCTGTTTGGCATCGGTGCGGCACTCGGTGGCTGGATCGGTTGCCTTACCGGGCTCGACCCCAGTTTTCTGGCGGCTCTCGGCATGCTCGGCGTGTTCTGCGCCGGCCTCAACGTACCCATCACCACCTGCATGATGGCCATCGACCTGTTCCACGGCACGGCCGCCGGGTTCTTTGTCATCGTGGCCTTTATCAGCTACCTAACCGGCGGACACCGCGGCGTGTACCCCGCCCAGCGCATCATCTCACCCAAGCGCCGCTCGCTTATTGTGGATGAGGGCGGTACGGTAGCGGATGCTATCGAGCGCCACAACGACTTGATAGAGTAGACGTTAGTATTCGCCGTGCAGCCACAATCAGGGGCAATTCGACCTGAGCGCGACCGCACTGTCATGTCACACGCCGGGAGTCGCCCCATGCACGCAACTGATTTTGGTCGCACGCTCATCATCGCCAACCCAGCCGCCCAGTCGGGCGCCGCGCACGAGGTTGCCGAGCGCCTGCAACGCTTTTTGGATATGACCGCGCGCGCATCCCAGTTTGACCTGGTGCTGACCGAGCGCATGGGGCACGCCAAGGAGCTGGCCACCCAGGCTCAGGGCTATCGCACCGTTATCGCCCTTGGCGGCGACGGCGTGATTCACGAGGTCGTCAACGGGCTTATGACGCAAAAGGAAGACGCCCGCCCTGCTCTTGCCATCCTACCCGTGGGTTCCGGCAACGATTTTGCCCAAACGCTCGGTATCGAAGATTTCTCCGGCAAGGATTTTGGCGCGCTGCTCACCTGTGAGCTGCAGCGTCAGGATATCGGGCGGATTCGCTCATGGAACCCCGCAAGCGGTAGCGGCGAGGCTTCCGTTGAGTACTACGACCAGACGCTTTCGGTCGGCATCGATGCCGCCATCGGCCTTGGCACCACCGAGCTGCGCAAAAAGACCGGCTTGACGGGCGCGCCGCTCTACACCCTCTCGGGACTTGAGCAGTTTGGCCTACGCTATCGCAACTACCCCATGACAGCCAGCTTTGACGGCGCGCCCGCCGAGCGCGTGAGGGCGATCATCATGGCGATTCAGCTGGGCCCCACGTATGGCTCGGGCTATCGCATCTGCCCCGATGCCGACCCCTGTGACGGTATATTCGACGTCTGCTACGCCTGCGGCCCCGTTCCGCGCGCGGTCGCGCTTCCCATGTTCCTTTCGGCCAAAGATGGCCACCACACCAAGCTGCCACCGGTTCGCATGCGCCGCTGTCGCCATGCCGAGCTTACCTTTGAGGAGCCCGACTACCCCATCCAGGCCGACGGGGAGCCCGTTGTCGCCTCGCGCATCGAGGTCGACGTCCTTCCCGCCGCTCTCGAAGTCTGGCACCCAACCCGCTAACCCAACCTAAGTTGCGGTGAAATAGGGACTGTTTATGCAGCTAAAGCCCCCAAACAGTCCCTATTTCACCGCAACTTATGAGGAAGCTATTCGTCGCTGCCCGGCTTGCGACGGTTGGCCTTTTTAATGGCGTTGAAGTGCTTGTCATTGAGCCTGCGCTGGCGAGAGCGCTGGGGCACCTTGGTCTTTACGCGTCGGCGCGGTGAACGCCCGCGACGCTCAAGCTCAGCGCGCAGCTTACGCAGGCAGCTGCTACGGTTTTGGAACTGGCTGCGGCTCTCACGCGCCGTCACGGTAATCCCCGAAGGGATATGCTTCATGCGCACCGCCGAGTCCGTCGTGTTGACGCCTTGTCCGCCCGGACCCGTCGCGTGAAACACCTGCACCTCGCAATCGCGCGCCAACTTCTCGACCGACATCTCGGCATAGCGCGCATACTCGCGCCATCCCATCTTGTTCTCATCCATATCAACACCTCCCCTCATACAAAAAATGTGACAAAGGGAAAGCCCCTTTGTCACATCGCATACCAATCGCTTGTGTTGAGCGCTTAGGCGAAGGTGATCTCGCCGCTCTCGCAGTCCATATCGGCGATACGAGCCAGGCTCTCAACGCGGAAGCCGCGCTCGCGGAGCTTATCGCCGCCGCCCTGGAAGCCCTTCTCCACTGCAATGCCAATACCGGACACCTCGGCACCCGCAGCCTCGCAGATCTTGATAAGACCCTCGAGCGCGCAGCCGTTGGCCAGGAAGTCGTCGATAATCAGGACCTTGTCGCCCTCGGACAGAAAGCGCTTGCCAACGATGACCGGGTACTCCTTCTGCTTGGTAAAGGAGTAGATGGTCGTGGCATACT
Organism: uncultured Collinsella sp.; assembly: GCA_902494345.1. Lineage (GTDB taxonomy): Bacteria > Actinomycetota > Coriobacteriia > Coriobacteriales > Coriobacteriaceae > Collinsella. The sequence continues at coordinate 7,980 of CABUSV010000004.1, read as the reverse complement.
GCTCGCCGTCGAGGTTGATGGACTGCGCCTTCTTGGCAAAGACCACCGGCACGCCGCCAAAATGCTGAGCCGCGATGCAAGCCATGCCAATGCCCGAAGCCTCGATCGTCAGGATCTTGTTGATCTCGACACCCTCGAACAGACGGGCCCACTCGGCGCCCATGTGGTCGAACAGCTCAACATCGCATTGGTGGTTGAGGAAGGCATCAACCTTAAGGACGTTACCGGCCTTTACGATGCCGTCATGGCGAATACGATCCTCAAGCTCCTGCATGGCGCAACCCCTTCTCGCGGCAAGATACCGCGCGATTAATAAACGTTGTTCGATAGTCTACCACGGACCGACCCCCGCCCGCCCCACAAGCCGCATCGCACCATAAAGCCGCAAGACCAGTAGATAGGCCCGATTCGTGACAGACGGCCTCCCAACACGCTAATGGCGGGCGCGTATCTTCACCAAACGCACCATGGCAAGCGCAAAGCCCACGGCGGCCACAGCCATGAGTACGTAGAACACCGAGCGAAAGCCGAACAGGAACACACCCGGACGTCCTTCAACAAAACTGGTCACGGCCTCGCCCATCGCCACGCTCATCTGCCCATACAGGATATGCGACGCCGCCGTAATGCCCACTGCCATACCCGCATAGCGTGCCAAGCTACCCAGACTGCCCGCAAAGCCGAGCGCTTCGCGCGGAGCCGAGCCCATATACAGCGAGTTATTGGGACTCTGGAAAATCGACGTACCGCACGACATAAACGCGACACAGCACACGATCACAGGGATAGAAGAATGCTCGTCGAGCGTACTTACCGCAAAGAGACCGCACACGTACACGCCCAGGCCGACTGCCGTGGGGCCCTCGCAGCCAACACGGTCCGAAACCGTACCCGAAAGCGGGCCGATAAAGGCATTCACCATCGGCAGCGCCAAAAAGAGCAATCCGGAAATGTCAGAACCAAAGCCGTGGGCGTCCTGAAAATAGAACGGCAGGATAAACTCGGATGCGCCAATGCCAACGAACACGATGAGCATGCAGGCGAGGTTGATGGTGAAGGCCGAATTTGCAAAGCAGCGACGAGCGGCCTCGATCAGGGACATGGGGCGCTCGCCGGCATCCGGCTTAACATGCGGCAGCGTGTAGAGCCCCACGATAAACGAGATGACGCCAATGGGCAGGTTGATGAGGAAGATGCTCTCCCAGGGAAAGCTTGCCACCAGCATGCCGCCGAGCACGGGGCCACACATCATGCCGAGGGCCACAAAGGTCGCGAGAATACCCATGGCACGACCGCGCTCGCGCGCCGGAAACGACTCGGTGATGATACCCATGTTGTTAGCCATGGCCGCCGCGCAACCGACGCCCTGAACAATGCGTGCCAGGATAAGAACTTCGAGCGAACCCGAAAGGCCGCACAGCAGCGAACCGACCGAAAAGACGATGACGCCCAGCTGGAACACATTCACCTTGCCGCGCACGTCGCCCAGACGGCCAAACGGCAACATAGCCACGCAAGTTGCAAGCAGATACACCGAGCTTACCAGCTGAATGCGATCGAGGCCCACACCCAGCTCCTTTTGCATCACGGGCAGCGCCACGGTCACGACGGTCGAATCCAGACACACCATAAACGTCATGATGAGCACGGTAAACAGAATCGCCCATTTGTTCTTGCCATGGGTGTCGCCCTCTAGGGCAATATGCTCGCGGCGCAGCTGCTCTGCAGTTTTCTCCATATCCATCCTTTCGAGTGGCCCAACGCAAAAAACGGGGCCCCAATCGCCAGCAAACAACCGCGATTGGGGTCCCGCCTACGGAATCGGAACTAAAGGTCGCCGAAGCTTTCTGCCAGCATCGGCGCCTTGTGCGAACGCTAGCCTAGCACTGCTCGAGCGCCTGCTCAAGGTCGGCAATCAGATCGGCCGTGTCCTCGAGGCCGCACGACAGGCGCACCATGTCGGCGGAGATACCGCAGGCGATGAGCTCTTCGTCGTTCATCTGGCGATGCGTGGCATTAGCAGGATGCAGGCAGCAAGTGCGGGCGTCGGCCACGTGCGTGGCGATCTGGGCGAGCTTGAGGCTCTTCATAAAGGTCTCGGCCGCCGCGCGACCACCGTTAAAGCCAAAGCTCACAACGCCGCAGGTGCCGTTGGGCATGTACTTCTGAGCCAGGTCATAGTACTTATCGCCCTCCAGGCCCGGATAGCTCACGAAGCGCACCTTGGGATGGCTCTGCAGGAACTTGGCAACGGCCAGGCCGTTCTCGCAATGACGCGGCATGCGCACATGCAGGCTCTCGAGCGAGCTGTTCAGGAAGAAAGCCGCCTGCGGATTCTGCATAGGACCAAGATCGCGCATGAGCTGAGCGGTTGCCTTGGTAATGAAGGCACCCTCGCGACCAAACTTCTCGGCATAGGTCACGCCGTGGTAGCTCTCGTCGGGCGTGGTAAGACCCGGGAACTTGTCCGCATGAGCCATCCAGTCAAACTGGCCGTGGTCAACGATCACGCCGCCCAGGTAGGCAGCATGTCCATCCATGTACTTGGTGGTGGAGTGCGTAACGATGTCGGCACCCCACTCAAAGGGACGGCACATCACAGGCGTCGGGAAGGTGTTGTCGACCATCAGCGGCACGCCGTGGTCATGTGCGGCCTTGGCAAAGCGCTCAATATCGAGCACGGCAAGGGCGGGGTTGGCAATCGTCTCGCCAAAGACGAGCTTGGTATTGGGCTCAAAGGCTGCCTCGAGCTCCTCATCGGTGCAGTCGGGGGCAACGAACGTGCAGGTCACGCCCATGCGGCCCATGGTGTGGGCGAGCAGGTTATACGTACCGCCGTAAATGGCAGAGCTCGCGACCACGTGATCGCCGGCACCGGCCACGTTAAAGATCGCGAGGAAGTTCGCAGCCATGCCCGAGCTCGTAAGCATCGCGGCGGCGCCTCCCTCCATCTCACAGATCTTGGCGGCAACCAAATCGCACGTGGGGTTCTGCAGGCGGCTGTAGAAGTAGCCCGACTCCTCCAGGTCAAACAGCTTGCCCATGTGCTCGGACGTGTCGTACTTCCACGTGGTGGACTGGTAGATGGGCACCTGGCGCGGCTCGGCATCTCCCGGGTGATAGCCGCCCTGAACACATGTAGTACCGATGGTCTGCTCACTCATATCTAGCTCCCTTGCCTGGGTTACGTTTTATTCGGTTCACGATACCGCTACCCCGCACCCCTCTCAACCCATCCCCAAAGTAGGTTATTGGACAAATTGATCAGGGGTATTTATCTCAAGCCTTGGGCATTTGCTCGATAGATAAAAACGAGGCATACATGAAGCTCTCGATGATTACATGCCCCGTCACGGGTACCATAGGCGAGTACACCGTGACCAAGGAGACAACGATGAATCAAATCGATACAGCCCAGCTCGACATCAACGCCTGTCAGGCTCAGGCTGCCGAATACCACGCCCGCGGCTTTAACTGCGCCCAGGCCGTAGCCTGCACCCTCGCGCCTGCCGTCGGACTCGACCCCCAGATCGCCTTTACCCTCACCGAGGGCTTTGGTGCCGGCATGGGCGGCATGACCGAAACCTGCGGCGCCATCTCGGGCGCCGTGGCCATCATGGGCTTTGTGATGAGCGACGGCATGGAAAACCCCAAGACCAAGGGCCAGACCTACAAGCTGTCGCGCGAAATCGCCAAGCGTTTTGGCGAGAAGAACACGACGACCGTCTGCGGCACGCTCAAGGGCATCGGATCGGACAAGGGTCCGCTCCGCAGCTGTCCCGGTTGCATCGACGATGCCGTCGAAATCGCCTGTGATGTGCTAAAGCAGCTCGCCGAGTAAGCGGCAGCAACAGAAAAACGACGGCCGGCGCGCTTGGGATCCATCCAAAAGCACGCCGGCCGTCGCCGTTAAAACTCGGCAAATTCGGGAGCGCCGACCTCAATCTCCTCGCGCCCCGCCATAAGCTCGCGCATCTTAGCGCAAAACGGCTCCTGCTCCCCCGCTTTGAACACCAAATGAATCGTCACGGTATCCGCGAAATCGGTATCCGAAACCTTGGCACCCGAATCCTGCGCCAAACGAAGCACTTGCTCATACTGCGGATAGGCCACATGCACGTCAACAGGCACGACACTCGTCATCTCGACAATCTGCCCAGCCTCCTGAGCCGCGGCCACCGCCGCCTGCGTCGCCGCGGTATAGGCGCGCACCAAGCCACCGGGCCCTAACAGCGTGCCACCAAAATAGCGCGTCACCACGCAGCAAACATTTTTGAGCCCCGCGCCGCGCAGCACCTCGAGCGTCGGCATACCGCTCGTGCGGCTCGGCTCACCATCATCACTCTGGCGCTCGCGTCCATCGACTAAAATCCACGCGGGAACATTGTGCCGAGCGTCGTAATGACGCTTGCGAACCATCTCGATAAAGGCATTCGCCTCGTCCTCGGACTCAATATGGACCAGCTGGGCAATAAACCGGCTCTTGCGGTCCACAAACTCGCCCGAAGCCTCAATATTCGATTGCAGAGTAAAATAGCTGTCCAACAAAGTCCCTCAACAGAATAAAGCGCAGCAACAAACAGCCTCAATAATACGGCAAAGGCCGTACCGATAACCCCGGTAAATAGAACGGCGACACCGATGATCAGGCAAAAACAGCGAGATGCCAAGAACGGAACCGCCGATGATTCCGTCAACGAAAGCGAGAACCCGTCAGCGCGAGCAAGGTGCCTTGAAAGACGAGATTGCAACAGAAATGAGGCTGCCGATGACCAGATAAAAACAGCGAGACGGCGTCAGCTGAGTCGATTTGGCCCGAAAGAGGAGGGAGCACGCCTTATGGCGGCGACCGACGAATGAGCGCCAAATCGGCCAGCTGACGCCGTCGCAGCGTCAACATAGTTGCTGAGTGGGCCGATAAGCCGGGTTCTGTCGTGAACGGTCATTTATCTTGTCTGCACGTTACCGTGCAGCTCCACGCACGCTACCCGAACGCGGACCGGGCCGGCCCATAGCGTTCCTATTCGCGCTTGCTCCGGATGGGGCTTGCCAAGCCGCCGTGTTGCCACGACGCTGGTGGTCTCTTGCACCACCGTTTCAGCTTTTCCCTTTACGCCTTGCGGCGCAGGTGGGAGTCTTCTTTTCTGCGGCGCTTTCCGTCGGATCACTCCGCCCGGCCGTTAGCCGGCATCCCGCCCTCTGGAGCCCGGACTTTCCTCACGCGTGCTGCAAGCAGCACATCGCGCGACCGTCTGGCCCACTCAGCAGTGCAAGAGTGTAACACACCGTTGCCGCAGGCAATGGCACAACGCAAACGCTCGACACGATAAACCAAGAACCGCCATGCGTTACAATGGTCCTGTCGATGGGCAACGTCGTCAGTCGAGACGCGACCGCGCTCCGCACCCCTCCGTCTACTCGGTGCGTTCCCGCCTCCTCCCCGAGGCGGGATGTCGGCATTTTTTCATGCACCGACAACCAAATAGCCTGTGGATGGCATGGGCAGCATCGTGCATCTCAGCACCAAATGCAAAAAGGGACCCGTCCATTACGGACGGATCCCTTAAAACAAGTGATCGTCAAACCGATTTACTCGGCGTCGGTCTCCTCGTCCTTCTTCTCAGAAGGCAGCGGGGTAACCTCGATCTCGACGCCCAGAGTCTCAGCAGCAGACTTCATGGACAGGGAGATACGACGACGGTCGAGGTCGATCTCCATGACCTTGACCTGAACCTTGTCGCCCACGTGGGTGACCTGAGAAGGCTGATCGACGTGCTTGTTGGCCATCTCGGAGATGTGCACCAGGCCCTCGATGCCCTCGCCCAGATCGACGAAAGCGCCGAACGGGACAAGCTTGGTCACAGTGCCCTCGACGATAGCGCCGACGGGGTACTTCTTGACCAGTGCGCGCCACGGATCCTCGGTGGTCTGCTTGAGACCCAGGGAGATGCGCTCGCGGTTGAGATCGACGTCGAGAACCTCGACCTCGACCTCCTGGCCGACCTTGACAACCTCGGAAGGATGGTTGACGTGGTTCCAGGAGAGCTCGGAAATGTGGATGAGGCCGTCGATACCACCGAGGTCGACGAAGGCGCCGAAGTCGACGATGGAGGAAACGGTGCCCTGGAGACGCATGCCAGACTTGAGCTTGGACAGGATCTCGGAGCGCTCGGCCTTACGGGACTCCTCGAGCACGACGCGACGGGAGAGGACGACGTTGTTGCGGTTGCGGTCCATCTCGATGACGCGGGCCTCGATGCGGGTGCCCATGTAGGAGGTGAGGTCCTTGACGCGACGGAGGTCGACGAGGGAAGCGGGCAGGAAGCCACGCAGGCCGATGTCGAGGATCAGGCCGCCCTTGACAACCTCGATAACCTCGCCCTCGACGTTCTCGCCGGAGTTGAACTTCTCCTCGATGCGGTTCCAAGCACGCTCGTACTCGGCACGCTTCTTGGACAGGACCAGACGACCGTCCTTGTCCTCCTTCTGGAGAACCAGAGCCTCGATGGGATCACCGAGTGCAACGATGTCTGCAGGGTTAGCGTCCTTGCGGATGGACAGCTCGCGGACCGGGATAACGCCCTCGGACTTGAATCCGATGTCAACGAGCACCTCGTCATGCTCGATCTTAACGACAGTGCCGTTAACGAGATCGCCCTCATCAAAGTCGGTAATCGTACCGTCGATGAGGTTGTTCATCTCCTCCTCATTGACATCGTCAAGAGAGAAAATGGACGAGTTCTGAATCTCACTCAAAGGTGGACCCCTTTCGAACTACGGGGCCCCGATTGCTAGGACCTACAGAAGGGTGCGACAAGCACACAACGTTTAGGAACACTCGGGAGCCGACAGATACTAATGTGACGCTTATGCAATCACGTTCGTATAGGTTACGGGGAAATGAGTTCGATTTCAAGCGTGAACTGCGATTTTTTACTCGTGTGGAGACTTTTTCGTAATCTTATGAACACACGTCTCCGCAACTTGACGATAACCGGCTAGGCATTCGGCTTTGGGGTAAAGTATCCGGAGCCAACGATTCTAGATCGATTTTTCGAGAAAGGTGCCCGCGTGCTCAAAGCAGTCGTTTTCGATATGGACGAGACGCTTCTTAGCATCAACCTCAACGCGTTCATCCTTCGCTATTTTAAGGATGTCTCATCGATGCTCGCGGATATCGGGCGCCGCAGCCGCGGTGGCACGATGGCGCGCCTCGGCACCATCCTGGTCGACCTCAACGCCAATCGCCGCAGCGGCACGGACAACCGCACCAATCTTGAGTTTTACCAAGAAGAGGTCGAGCGCCGATGCGGGATCTGCCTCTCCGATCCCCTCATCTACGAGGCGTTTACCTACTATGACCGCGAAGTTCTTCCGTACAAGAACGACGATGTCATTAACGCCCACGCCATGCCGGGCGCACACGCCGCGCTCCAGGCCGTACAGGACGCAGGGCTGCGCTGCGCGCTCTTTACCAACCCCAGCTTTCCCCAGGGGGCCATCGAGTGCCGCATGGGCTGGGGCGACCTGGCCGACGCCCCCTTTGAACTCGTGACGCACATGGGAAACGCCACCCGATGCAAGCCCGATGCCACCTACTATCTAGAGCAGCTTCAGGTGATGGGGCTCGAGCCACACGAGGTCCTTATGGTGGGCAACGACCCCAAACGCGACTTCCCGTCCCCCGATTGCGGCATCCAAACCGCCTTTGTGGGCCAGGGCAAGCCCAGCCGAGCCACCTGGCGCGGAACCATGGAAGACTTCGCCCGCGACTTTAACGCCGTAGTAGAAGCCTTCTACGAACACCAAGTAGCCGACGAACTGTCGTAGGACCCCTCCCTCGCTCCAAAAAAGCGCCACAGGTTGAGCATAAGTCAGACACTATGACCCAATCCGAGGGCACGGAAACGACAGGAGCCCCCGCTCGTGACCGCGGGTCGGGGCTGCGACAATGTTGTTGAAGTGCCAGAGGCGCAGCCG